>NZ_CP046457.1:369166-738333 GCF_009734445.1 Candidatus Syntrophocurvum alkaliphilum | reverse complement strand
AACATACAAATAGACAAGGGAAGAAATAAGTAATAATATTTTAATTTATTATAAAAGGAGGTTAATAAATATGAATTTTGATGAAATCAGAAAAAAAATTGACAATATCGATAATGAAATGACAAGATTGTTTGAAGATCGAATGGCATTAATTTCAGAAATTACAGACTATAAAATGAAGAAAAATTCACCTATACTTGGTACAGCTCGTGAGCGTGATATTATTAATCGTGTTACAGAACAGCAAACAGATGAAATGGCTCAGTATACAAAGATTTTTTTCACAACGCTTTTTGATATTTCTCGTTCATATCAAAGTAGAAGAATGTATATTAATTCAAACATGGCAGAAGAAATAAAAAGTGCACTTTTAAATACTTCCAAAATATTTCCTAATAGTGCTGCTGTTGCTTGTCAAGGAATTGAGGGTGCTAATTCTCAATTTGCTTGTGAGAAACTATTTTCACGTCCTACGATTATGTATATGAATAGTTTTGATGCAGTATTTACAGCAGTTGATAAAGGTTTGTGCAATTATGGAATATTGCCGATTGAAAATAATTTGCATGGTTCAGTAACAGAGGTTTACGATCTTATGAAAAAATATAAGTTTTATATTGCCAGAAGTATCAAATTGAAAATCAATCATGTATTGCTAGCTAATAAGGGAACAAAGCTTGAAGAAATAAATGAAATTTATTCCCATGAACAAGCATTTGCACAGTGTAGTAAATATTTAGAAAGCTTAAAAGGTGTAAAAGTAATACCTTGTGAAAATACTGCTGTTGCTGCAAAAAAAGTATTTGATTCAGGAAAGAATAACATTGCAGCTATTTCTTCAATGAATTGTGCCGAATTATACAACCTCGGAGTGCTTGCGACTGATATTCAAAATAGTGATAATAACTATACACGTTTTATTTGCATATCTAAAGACATGGAAATATATCCAGGTGCAAATAAAATCAGCTTAATTTTTACTATTCCTCATCGCCCAGGGTCATTATATAGGATTATTTCAAAATTTTCTGCATTAGGAATAAATATGACTAAACTAGAAAGCCGGCCTATACCAGGTAGTGATTTTGAATTTATGTTTTATATTGATTTTGAGGGATACGTACACTCAGAAGAAATATTAAATCTTATCTGCGAAATGGAAAATAGCCCTGATTTTTTCGCATTTTTAGGAAACTATTATGAAGCATAAGGAGTCATAGTGAGTCAAAAGGGACGGTTCCTTTTGACTCACTTTTTTGTGAAGACATTACAATTTCTTCAAGTTGTTGTTAATGATTTTTAATTTAATGTTATAATTGAGGAAAATTAATTTTTTGAGGATTTATTATGTGTTTAATCTTTATTGCCTATGATGTACACCCTAAATACCCGTTGGTAGTGGCTACTAACCGGGACGAGTTTTATAAGCGTCCTGATTTGCCGGCAGGCTTTTGGCCTGATAATAAGGATTTACTGGCGGGAAAGGATTTACAACAGGGCGGCACTTGGCTGGGGATAACCACTTCAGGGCGCTTTGCGACCTTGACTAACTACCGTGATTCTGCTAGTCATAACCCATCCGCTCCTTCGCGTGGACATTTAGTCGAAAACTATCTAAACGACAGTATTGACCCCGTACAATATTTAAACAATATCCAGGATAAAGGGGTTGAATATAACGGCTTTAATCTCTTAGTAGGAAACCATAAATGCCTTTACTACTATTCCAACCGAGAAAAGGTTATTCACAAAATTGAAAAGGGCATTCATGGACTGAGTAACAGCCTTCTTAATGTTCCTTGGCCCAAAGTAACCAAGGGGTTAAATTCCATAGCTGACTGCCTGCAACAAGAGGATGTAGATGTAGGGCATTTGTTTGCTATAATGAAAGACAAGGAGCAGTTCGCTGATGAGTTTTTACCCCAAACCGGTTTAAGCCTAGAAATGGAGCGCATGCTTTCTCCAGCTTTTATAGTTAGCCCAGAGTATGGCACCAAATCTACGACCGTGCTGTTGGTTGACCGCAATGACCAGGTTAGGTTTTGGGAGCGAAGTTTCAGACCTGGTGAATCTGAGCCATGGAATAATGAGTACTTTGAGTTTAAGATTATTTAGAGTCAAAGGGGACTATCTCAACTATGCAGTTGAATCACTTATTCAATCATTATTAAATAATACCTATTCATATTTTGATCATAACTAGATAATACTTCAATGGGATATCCAATCTTTTTAACCGTTGCAAATATATCTACACCTAAAGCTTCAGGAGTCGGTCTAGACTTATAATTATTTTTACATTCAGTATTTTTTGCACATTCATCCCCACATCTATAGCAAATAGTTGCAGAAAAAGCCATAGCTTTATAATAACCAGCATAAAATAAATCTTTTTCTAGTTCCAAAACTTTATCATCAGTTTCTTCAAATACCTTAAAATCAAAATTTCTATGATGTGCCGGCGATTCTACTCTCAAAATTATAGCGTTTGAGAATTCAGAAAAAAACTTTTCACACTCAGCTATTGGTGGCACATTAGGGGGACATACAGGTTTCGTAGCATAACTATCACACGAAAAAGTACATTTAAATCTAACCCACTGCTCAACAATAATTTCTTTAGCTTCAATCCACTTAAAATCATAAAAACTATTTTTCTGTAATAATGACTCTACTTGTTTAAAATCAATAATTTCACTTTCCTTTCTAATAATATAATATTATAAACATGTGTACTTTTTAGATAATGTAAGACGAAACTTCCCAGATATCATTCCAATATTTTGTGTATTAATGAAACTTATTCCAGTTTTGTTCTTATAATCCTTCTATAAATTGCAAAATTCACAAAATTCATAGGAGTCAAAGGGGACAGTTCTTTTTGACTCATTTTTTTTAGGGCACTATAAGAAAATAGTTAAAGAGGGCACTATTAAGGATTTTCAGGAAATAAATGCGATGACTAATAGGTAGGGGTAATAATGGATTAAATAGGCCTGAAATATATTCTTTGTTTAAGAATTGTAATTTATTAATTCATGCAAGGGATATTGGTACAGTTATATTAGATAAATTTGAAACAATAGCTCCAGTTGTAGCTGTTAAAGGTAATATAGATAAAGGAGACTGTGCTAGTTTTTTACCATTAATTAATATAGTAGAATTAAAAAATACTTTTATTTATATACTTCATGATATTAAGGAACTTGATATAGACCCTAAAGCATTCGGTTTTAATATAACTATTAACAGAATTTATTTTATCTCTTTTCAAAAACCACATTAAATGTATCTTGGTATTTTCAATAATAGACTTTGGTGCAGATGTAAATGTTAAACGTCAATTAAAATATCAGAGAAATATTTTTGCAGGTATAAATATTAAAGAATTCGGAAAAAATTTAATTCAGAAAAAAGCTAGTTTACATAATGTTCATTATAGGAAGTTGAAAAAATGATTAATATTGTTAAATAATATAAAAATAGCCGGATTGTTATCCGGCTATTTTAAAATAAACTATATAAATCTTAATCGTTGATTTCTAATTTCTTCGTTTTCAGTTTCTTTCAATGTTGATGGTTGTTGGGGTTCAGATATATAATTTATAAAATCTTCTTTATAGCCAATTAATGACTCATTAGCTCTATAAATTATATTCATATCCCAATAAAGGTATAAATCTTCAACTTTTATTTGTTTTAAATAACCCTCTCTTAACTCTTTTTCAACAACTGGGCTTGGTACTATAGCAACACCTTTATGATCCATTACCGCATACTTTATAGCTTCAAAGCTTGTAATTTCAGTTAAAATATTAAACTTGTCAATATTTATCCCTTTAGAAGTTAAATAATTACTAATGAATTGTCTAAAGCTTGACTCCTCTTCTCTAGCTATAAAAGGTTCTTTCCTTAATTCGTCTACTGTTATTGAATTAATGTCTAACCATTTTCCAGTTGGTGGAGCTATTAAAACTAATTTAATACTTTTGATTTTACTTTTATTTAGATCAGCTCCTTCAATTTCTCCTTCTATGACACCTAAGTCAATAATTCTATTGCGAACTTTTTCAATGATATCATCTATATTACTTATTTCTAGACGAATATTTATATTTGGATTTCGTTCTTTATAATTTATTATTGAACTTGGAAGATAATAGTTTCCTGCTGTATAACTAGCACCAACCTTAATACACTCCCTGTTTTGTTGACCACTTAATTTACTTATGTCGTTTTCCATTTGGGTATATAAAGTCAAAATTCTATCACCATAGTCGTAAAATTTCTTACCTGCTTCGGTTAGACGTACTCCATTGTTTGTTCGTTCAAAAAGACTTACATTAAACTTTTTTTCTAATAGTTTAATTTGAGAACTAATGGCAGGCTGTGTAAAATTCAAAATGTTTGCAGCTTTTGTAAAGCTTTTTGTTTGCGCTATTGTTCTGAATACTTCAAATTGTTCTATATTCAAATTATTCAACTCCCCCCATACTACAATCAAATCTACTTCACCATTTATATTATATCTTTAATATTATCTATTATCAATCATTTTTATATATATAGTAACAATGTTTTATTGCTAAAAATCTTATATATATCCTACCAAAATTTCGACAAAGTTCAAGTGTATTAGGTCCTTTTTTATTTCTATTTATTTTTATAGTTCCATTAAAGATGTAAATGAGGTTATATTTTGTTATTATGTTTATAATTGTTATTTATTAAATTTAGTAAGGAGTTTGTTTATGTATATCGTTTACGGTCAAGCAGAATTATTTTTCCCCTACACGACTTCACTAAAAGAAAAAAGAAAAACAATTAATAGCATAATCGATAGGATTAGAAAACGTTTTAATATTTCAGTTGCTGAAGTAGAATATCAAGACTTGTGGCAAAGATCTATTTTAGGTTTTACAGCAGTAAGTAATTCACATAGTGATATGGAATTATTTACTAATGTAGTAGAGGATACTATATATCGTTTTACTGAAAGTGTCGAGTTGACTAGTTTTTCCTATCAAATATTATCTGAATAAGTATATTTATGATGTAATTACCAGCATTTACCTTGGTATTTAAAAAGGTATTTGTTAATATTTGTTGAATCTTGGTGTTACTTACTTTTTTTCAAAAATAAATTAAAGAAGGGAAGGATTGAATTAAAATGCAAAAAGTAAGACATCAAGGTAAATGTATGCTCTCATCCGTAATACTAGCAATTATTCTTGTTTTTGTTGCTTTTGTTGGATTGGAGGAAGTAAAAGCAGCAACTGACACCTATTCTGGTACATTTGACATTACCATAGGTGACAATGACAATTCTAAAGAAGTTCCTATCGAATTTAATTTTAATGGATCAACATTTGAATCATTTCTAACCTTAAGTGGTTCAGATTATAATCTTACTATTCCCAGTAGTTTGATAGATCCCATAGTAAACCCAGAACTAGAAGATCCCAATAAGATAGTTTTAGCTAGAGACACAGACTATGAAACAGAGATGTATGTCATCGAAAGTGAAGTACCAGGTCCAACTGTTATGGTAGTTGGAGGTATTCATGGTCATGGTGTTGCTGGTTATAAAGCTGCCGAAAAAGTTAAAGATTTTGAAATTGAAAGAGGTACTTTATTAGTTTTACCAGAAGCTAATAAGCCTGCAATTGACATTAATCAACGAACTGTTTCAGGAGAGCCTGATATGAATCGTGTGTTTCCTAAAAGTGATAATGAAAATGCTGATCATTTCTTAGCTCAAGAGATTTTTGATGTGATTGAAGAATATGATGTTGATTGGCTTATGGACATGCATGAAGGACATGATTATCACATTTCTTCAAGTGATAGAGCTTTTGGACAAACTTTTATTTATCAACCTGTAGGTGAAACCCAAGAGTTTGTTGAAAAAGCTAATGATGAGCTTAACAGAACTATATTACGTTCATCAGAGCATTTTTCAGTATTAAGATTTCCTGCTCATGGTAGTCTTGCTAGAAGTACAGCTGAAATTTTAGGAGTTAATTCTTTTATATTTGAAAGTACTCTTAAAGATGATTTAGATACTAGAATTGACTACCAAATAAGAACTGTTACTATGCTTCTTCAAGAAATTAATATGAAAGAAATTGAAGAAAAGCCAGTTGAAGAAAACTATAATACTTTTACTTTAGCTAGAGACACAGACTATGAAACTGAGATGTATGTTATCGAAGGTGAAGTACCAGGCCCAACTGTTATGGTTGTTGGTGGTATTCATGGTCATGGTGTTGCTGGTTATAAGACTGCCGAAAAAGTTAAAGATTTTGAAATTGAAAGAGGCACTTTATTAGTTTTACCAGAGGCTAATAAGCCTGCAATTGACATTAATCAAAGAACTGTTTCCGGAGAGCCTGATATGAACCGTGTATTTCCTAGAAGTGATAATGGAAATGCTGATCATTTCTTAGCTCAAGAAATTTTTGATGTTATCGAAGAATATGATGTTGATTGGCTTATGGACATGCATGAAGGACATGATTATCATATTTCTTCAAGTGATAGAGCTTTTGGACAAACTTTTATTTATCAACCAGTAGGAGAAACCCAAGGATTTGTAGAAAGAGCTAATGCTGCATTGAACAGATCAATTACTAATTCATCTGAGCATTTTTCAGTATTAAGATTTCCTGCTCATGGTAGTCTTACAAGAAGTACAGCTGAAATTTTAGGAGTTAATTCTTTTATATTTGAAAGTACTCTTAAAGATGATTTAGATACTAGAATTGACTATCAAATAAGAACTGTTACTATGCTTCTTCATCAATTAAATATGATTGAAGTTTCCGATCCAGAAATTAGCGAAACTAGAGAGGTTGAAATTCTTGCACCGGGTACTAAATATGCTACTGAACTTTATATTATAGATAGTGGAGTTCCCGGTCCAACTGTTCTGATTGTTGGTGGTATACATGGTAGTGAAATTGCAGGATATCATGCTGCAAACAAAGTTAAAGAATATTCTCCTAATAAAGGTACTTTATTAGTAATACCTGAAGCAAATAAATTAGCTATTGAAGCTAATAGACGCTCTGCTCCAGGTGAAGGTGACCTAAATAGAGAATTCCCAACTACTAGAACAGGAAACCCAAGCCATGTATTAGCTAGTGCAATATACGATGTAGTAAAAGATTATGATGTTGATTGGTTAATGGATATGCATGAAGGTTTTGATTTTCATAGGAATCCATCAACTAATTCAGTTGGCCAAACTGTTATTCATTATCCTAACTCTGAAATGACACCTGTTGCAGAAAGAATGGTTAGTGAATTAAATACAAACGCAACTCGTTCTCTAGAAAGATTTACTTTATTAACCTATCCAGTACAAGGAAGTTTAGCTAGAAGTGCTGGACAACATCTAGGAGTAAATTCTTTCATCTTTGAGTCATGTATGAAACAGGATTTATCTACTAGAATAGATAATCAACTAATAGCTACTGATATTCTCTTAGAAGAAGCTGGTATGCGCTAATAAAATCTTAATGGTTGTGTATGAATTGTTGGACCGGATACTGTTATCCTTCCTTGGGTAACAGTACTCCGGTTTCTATTATTCTGTTCTTGATTTTGACTACTGTTTGTATTACCAGTATTTGATGATCTATTTGTGCTTCTACTATTGGTACGAGTAGTAACACTCCTTGGTCTTCTTCTTGTGTTTCTAGATGAATTGGATCTAGTAGATGTAGTTGATGTTTTTCTGGATTTATTTTTGTTACTAGAAGATTTTTTATTATTCCAAGAAACTTCCCAAGCTTTTCTTAAATCATCTTTTTCATTCCATAAATCATTGTTAAAAATCATAGTATATAGGGTTTTTAGTTCTTTTTCATAGAAAATATATGAACTGGTTTGTTCAATATCACTCCATAATTTTCTAAATATAGGTTTAAAATAGTTCTGATTGCCAGAATAAAAAGCTTTATGCGCTTCTACATTTAAAAAGAAATTCCTTCTTAATTCGTAATAATGACTAGCTACAACTTTTGCTAAACATAATATAGCTGTAGCAACTTCTTGTGATACTAACCAACTTCCAGGGGTTCTATACTCAAACCCCCCATAATCTTTTTCTCTATAGTCAAATAAAAAACCATATTTTTTTCTACGTATTGTTGCTGTTCTTGGGTTTTCAATTAAAAAAATAGGAATGCAAATATAATTATCTAAAGCTCTTAATATGCTATAATTAGATTTAATTTTGCTAAAATGAATATGCCCACCAATTGGATATCCACTCACAGGTAGGCTTCCTGCAATCCATTTTACATTTTTATAGGGAGCCATTTTATTAGCATTATTTAATGCTTTCTTTATGTTGTCAAGTAATTCTAATGGAGATTCTTCAGGGGCTGGCCTTATTTCAGCAATTGGACGTTGTTGACGATTTGGTATCCTAATGCTATCACAACCAACAGTACCTTCCCTCGGAAAATATTTTGATGCTGCTATTAATCTGCCACTATTAGCATTTATTAACATAAATTCAGGATCAGCGCCCATCTTTATATTTGCATTTTTTGCTGTGCCTTCATTATCATAAAGCCTTTTAATTTTTTTAATAAACAAACTAAAATCTCGTTCTCTAATAATAGGTGACGGATTAATGGTCCTTATTTTATATGCATGCCTAGAGGTAAATACCACCTTTACCATACCAAAATCAAGACCAGTCAAGTATAGAGCTCTTAATGCTATTTCTACTGCCTTTTTAGCATCTTTTTTACTTGCATATTTAACTGTTTTTTTATTTCTAGTATGAGTAATTTGCCTAATAGAGATTACTGATAAATCAAAGATTAATATTTCGTAAGTACGATTAATAGACTCTCTTCCCTTAATTTGAGCCACATTATTATGTTGAAGAATTTCAGAAAGTGTATCCCTTGAAATAGTATTTACTATTGCTTTAGGTGTATTTAGTACTCTTTTTAAATTAGATCCCTCTTTTTTTAATTGAATATTTAAATATATTTGATTTTTAATTTTAAATTCTTGGTATTCAATCGCACTTATGCTCTCACTTAATTTATCATATATTTTATTACCTATCTTATTTTTTTTATAATATATACCTAAATTCATCATATATCAGTCCTCTTTATTACTGTTAATGTATAAAAAGTAGTCTGTTAAATAATTTAAGTGACGAAATCTTATATCTTTTTCATCAAAACTTGCTGGTTTTGAATTTATTTCAATAATCCACATCTTACCTTGAGTATCAATACCAAGATCTAATGACAGTACTCCTAAATTAATTTGCAGTTCATTTTCCAGAATTCTAGGTATTTGTTTGGTAATAATTTTTAATTCATTAATTACTCTTTCTTCTTTGGCTAGTTCATTTTTGTAAATTTCCTTTATTACCTTATTAAATTCAGCTGCTCTACCACCATTGGGTATGTGAGTAACAAATTTACCTAACGCAGCTAATCTAACCGCAATTCCAGTTAAAACCCATTGTCCATTACCATTTTTTTGAACTTGAGCTCTAAGATCAAAAATACGACCATTCATTTTTAGAAGTGGTATCCCCATTTGAATTAGATAATTTGATTTATTGGGTACTTTAAACCTTAAACTTCTATAAAGCCTTTCAATTGTTGGGCTACTATACCATTTGTTTTTTTTGCTTTCTGCAAATGAATAATAGTAACCCCTGTTAGCTTTAATAACTTTTATAATGCCTTTACCAGTACTATTGTTTTTAGGTTTAATAAAAACCTCGTTGTATGAATGCAAGTATTTTTTTAAATTTTCATAACTAAAGCGATTAGTTTCAGGTATAAACTGTTTACTAGTCTCATGTTTTATCAAGGCATCGTGTAACTCTAACTTATTTAAAAACCTTGTATTAAAAAGAAAAATATTTGGATTTGCTTCAAATTTTTTTAATATTTCTTTTACTTCTTTTTTGTTTTCAAGACTACGGTAAACAATACGGTTATAAACAATATCAGGTAATGGCATTACTTTTTTCACCCAAGATGGCTTGCTTTTAGGCTTATATATATATCCATTAATTTTTTTCTCTTTCCATTTAACACCATCAGGATAAAAAAAATAGATGGTTATACCTTTTTTATAACCCTCTAAAGCCATTTCTCTAAAGACTCTACCTTCTCTTTTTGATGGAAATTGATTAGAACGTTTCTCACTTTTTTTTCTTGCTGTTATAACACCTACTAAAGGAGTCTCTTTTCTTTTTTTATCACGAAGATTATCTCTATCATTTTCATTTATCATTTATTGCAACTCCTCTATTCATTTCTTAATGTATAATATGAAAAATGAGAAATGTCGGTGCCATATATCTGAAAAAACAAAAAATACCGACTAATAACTTAGTCGGTATTAATTGTAAAATTATCAATTTTTCCCTTTTGTTACTCTCTCCAGTAGTGAGGAAGCAAGAGAACTAGTACTGGAAATATCTCTAATCTACCTAAAATCATTAAAAAGCTTAAATAGTATTTTCCCAAATCCGGTATAAATGAATAATTTTCAGTAGGTCCAACTGCACCAAATCCTGGTCCAATATTCCCCATACAGGAAATTGCTGCAGATATAGAATCGCTCATATTAATTTGTAAAATGGATAGTAATATAGCTCCACTTATTACAAATACCATATGCATAAAAAAATAAACAAGTACGTTACGAACTAACCCTTGATTTATTGTCTTTTGTCCCATTTTTAGTGATATTATTGCTTTAGGATGAACCATTTGCTTTAATTCAACTAAAACTTGTTTAAAAAGTATTAAATATCTTCCTACCTTTATGTTGCAGGTGGTTGAGCCAGAACTTGCACCAATAAACATTAGCATTAGTAGTACAGTTTTGGCAAGCGGAGGCCAAATATCATAATCTGCTGTAGCAAATCCAGTAGTAGTACCAATAGAAATTACTTGAAATAATGTGTTACGTATTGTCTCTTCTAGGTCTCCTCCTAAAGATGAAATACTAGTAACTACTAATACACCACTAATAATAATAATATAGCAAAATAATCTAAATTCAGCATTCATAATATAGGCTTGTATGCTTTTGCTCGTAAAAGCAAAATAATGAAGGGCAAAGTTAACCCCACCTATAAACATAAAAATTATAATTATCCATTGAATAGCTGGTGAAAACGCAGCAATACTCTCATTTTTAGTAGAAAATCCCCCTGTTGGCATTGTAGTAAATGTATGTGCTAAAGCATCAAATAAATTCATGCCAAAGCTATACAATAATACACATAGTATTACACTTAAAACCATATATGTTTTCCATAAAATTTTAGCTGTTTCTCTTATCCTTGGGCTTATAGTATCAGCCATTGTTCCACCAGGAATTTCAGCATTGTAAATTTGTTTAGCGCGAACTCCTAAACCAGTTATAATGGCTATAAATAAAATCATTATTCCCATGCCACCAAGCCACTGGGTTAAACTTCGCCAAAATAATAGTCCATAAGGCAATGCCTCTATATCACTTAATACCGATGCTCCAGTAGTTGTAAAGCCTGATACTGTCTCAAAAAGAGCATCTGCATAAGTAGGCATATATCCAGTAAGTACAAAAGGAAGAGTTCCAAATAAAGAAGCAGCTATCCATCCAAATGCAACTATTGCAAAGCCTTCTCTATAGGTTATATTGCTGTTAGCTTTAACTAGTAAACTTGTAGCTAAGCCAACACCTATAGTTATTACAGATGCAATAAATAAGTTTAAAGCATCATCTTCTTTATATATTAAAGAAACAATAACTGAAGATAGCATTGCTAGTCCTACAATCAAAACAATTTTCCCTACATAATTTATTAATATTGTAGACCTGATCAAAATTTTTTTCCTCCATTGATAAACAGCTTTTCCACCTTATGAACACTTTTGGGTAAAGTAAACATCATAAGTTGATCATAAGGTTCTATTATACTGTCACCAGTAGGTACTATAACACTATCTCCTCTAACAATTGCACCTACAACTGACCCATTAGGAAAACGTAATTTTTTTAATGGTTTATTTACTGCTATAGATTTTGGCTGAGCAATTAACTCAATCATTTCAGCCCTATCTTCTCCTAAAACAGTAACTGATATAATATCACCTTGTCTTGTATATTTTAAAATTGCACCAGCTGTTAAGATTCTAGGACTTAATATAATATCTATTCCAACTTGTTCAACAAGGGGCATTACATCAGTTCTTTTAATTTGTGATATAGTCTTTTTTACTCCTAAGTTTTTACCAATTAGTGATGATAAAAGATTAATTTTATCATCACTTGTAACTGCGATCAATAAATCGGATTTGCCAATGTTTTCAGATTCTAGTAACTGCAAGTCACTTCCATCACCATATATAACTAGTGTTTTCTCAAGACGACCCGCAATATTTTGGGCCTTTTTATAATTTTTTTCTATAATCTTTGTATTTACTGGTACTTTCTGTTTCTCTAAAATATGAGCTAAATACCAACCAGTTCTTCCTCCACCTAATATTGTTATATTTTCTATTTTTTTTCTTTTAATACCCAATGCTTTAATAACCTGCGGCATCTCCTTTGTCTTAGCCATGACATAAATATGATCTCCAGCATATATAATATCTTCTCCAGTAGGTACTAACATTCTGTGCTTTCTAATAATAGATACAATAACATAATGAGTTGTTTCTAAAAACTTGAGCTTTGTTCCAGCTATAGGTGAATTTTCATCAACGACTAACTCAACTAATTGAACCTTGTTGTCTGCGTAATAATCAACATTAAGGGCTTCAGGCACACGAATTATTTTTGCTATTTCCATAGCCGTGACCCGTTCAGGATTAATAATTAAATCTATACCTAATAAAGCTTCTGGTGAAAAATGCGGAGTTTCAGTATATTCGGGATTTCTTACACGGGCAATAGTTGTTTCAACTCCATATTGCTTTGCAAGCAGGCATGATATCATATTAACTTCATCAATTTCGGTTACTGCAACTACCATACTTGCCTTTTTTACTCCAGCAGCTTCAAGTGTTGACCAAGAAGACCCACTTCCCTTAATAACCTTAACATCTAATAGTTCATCTAATATTTCAATTCTATCTTCATCATGTTCTATTATAACAACGTCATGATCTTCACTTGATAAAAGTTGTGCTATACTAAACCCTACTTTACCAGCACCTATTATAATAGATTTCATTTCTTAACCCCATCCTTAAACATTAAATCTAAAGTGTATTACATCCCCATCTTTTACTATATATTCTTTACCTTCTAGTCTAAATAAACCCTTTTCTTTTAATGCATTCATACTACCCCATTCATATAAATCATCATATTCAACGACTTCGGCTCTAATAAAACCTCTTTCAATATCTGAATGAATTTTTCCCGCTGCTTTTTTAGCCACAGTTCCTTTTTCAACTGTCCAAGCTTTTACTTCATCATCGCCAACAGTAAAAAATGATATTAAACCAAGTCTTTCATACATTCCGCGAGCAATTTTAACAACTCCTGATTCATCTATACCTAACTCTTCTAAAAAAGAATTTTTTTCATCCTCGTCAAGTTCCGCTATCTCTTTTTCTATACTAGCTGATAATTCTACTATAGGTATCCCTTTTTCCTTTGCATATTCTAGTACATCTCTACTGTATGGGTAATCTTTAGATAATAAATCATCTTCTCCAATATTAAGACACCAAAACATAGGTTTAGTGGTTAAAAACTGGTAATTATCTACTATTAATTTTTCTTCTTCATCAAGTTCCACTGATAAAAGAGGTGTTTCATTACTTAAAGTTTCTTTTAATTTTTCAAGTAAAGAAAGCTCTTTTTGCATTTGATTCTTTTTTTTATTTTCGTTAATTCTTTCAATTCTTTTTTCTACTAAGTCTAAATCTGCTAGCAATAGTTCATAGTTTATACTATCAATATCTTTAATAGGATTAATCTCGTCAGTTACAGCCGGAACATCCTCATCATCAAAAGCTCTAACAACTTGTAACAAAGCATCAGCCTTTCTAACAGAATCTAAAAACACAGCAGCACCTTTATTAGTCCCTGAAATTAAGCCTGGTATATCTACTATTTCTAACTGTGCATAAGTTGTCTTCTTAGGTTTATAAAGTTTAGACAAAAAATCTATTCTATTATCAGGTATTTTTGCAATCGCAGTATTTGCTTTAGCTTGATTAGAAGTTTTTTCATTTGTTTTAGTTAATAGTTGAAAAATTGTTGTTTTTCCTACCATCGGCAACCCAATTATACCTAACTGCATTGTTAATCGTTCCTTTCCCAAAATACTACAAGAATTATTATATAGTTACTATACAAAAAACTCCAGTATAATTATAGTTTACATAATGTATGATACATGCAACTAATATAAAGTAAAAAGGGTAAAACATGTTAGCAATAACATGTTTTACCCTTTTTACTTTATATTAATTATTCCCTAAAGTCTATAAAGTTAATTCTGCAAAAGAAAGAATTAAAAATATTCCTGTTACAACTATACTTATAATTAACATAAAATAACTACCTTGTTGACTAAATTGATAGAGTCTCCCAGCATTCCCTATGTTAAAAAAGAATAATGCTATAGCTAATACTAATAATAAAATTATAATGTTAGGTGCATCCGGGGTTAATGGAAAAAATACTGCTAAGTATGATGCAAAAGTTATTAGAAAAGCTAAATTTACATTATATAGAATTTTATAAAAACTATCCTCATTAATTGACTTGCCCTTTTCTTCTATAGGAATATCATCCATATTTATTATCTGAATTGTTCTTGAGGTTTTTTCAGCAAGTTTATTAACTAAATCAAAATCTTCAGGGGTAATGCCATAAAGACCTGCATTTGTTTTAAGATAAATTATTTCTTCTTCATAATTTGTACCAAACATTTTTGCAGAGCCAATACCTTTTATTATGTATATTCCTATTATTACTCCAGTCCAACTTACTCCCATAATTGAAAATAAATTGCTTTTACCTTTTATATGTACTATTTCATTTATATCCTCAAACTTAAGCTCAATTTTTTTTATACCTATATTTATAATAAGTGATTCATTAGTTAACTGATATTTTAGACTAAATGCACTAATTATAATGAATATAAACATACCCATAAATAAAAATGCAGGTATATATAAAAGTATTTTAAGCATTGTTGCAGTATCATCTAAAGAAAAGTTTATACCCCATATAATAAAACTAAAAACAATAAAGCCAGTAATTAACCCTAACAGAGGTCCATTAGATTTTTTTGCATTATAAGTCAAGTTTATTCCCTCCATTTATTTAAAATCAGTCATATTCATAAAAGCCTTTTCCTGTCTTTTCCCCATAATAACCAGCTCTAACCATTGATGAGAAAAGTGGATGTGGTCTATACTTTGTATCCTTAAATTCATTGTATAAAACCATTGTTATAGAATATAGGGTATCTAGTCCCATCATATCAGATATTTCAAGTGGTCCTTTAGGCATACCTGCACCTGCTTTCAATGCTGAATCTATATCTTCTTTTTCAGCTATCCCATCTCCATAAACAAATATAGCTTCATTTAAATAAGGAATTAATATTCTATTTACAATAAATCCAGGACTTTCTCTTTTTAATAATACATGTTCTTTATTTATATCCCTAACAAAAGATTGAGCAATTTTTATTGTTTCATCTGATGTTTCTAATCCCTTAATTAGTTCTACTAATTTTATTCTCGGTACTGGATAAAAAAAATGCATTCCAATAACTTTATCTATTCTTTTTGTAACAGATGCTATTTCAGTAATAGATAGAGTAGATGTATTTGTAGCTAAAATAGTATGTTCTGGACAAATGTTATCTAGTTCAGCAAAGAGTTGTTTTTTTATAGCAATATTTTCGACAACTGCTTCAATGACAATATCTGCATCTGATAATTCTGCTAAATCTGTAGTACCTTTTATTCTAGCTAAAACCTTTTCCTTTTCTGATTGTGTTAATTGTTCTTTTTCAATAAGGTAATCTAGCTCCTGTTTAATAGTATTTATTCCATCTTCAACTAAAGATTTTTGAATATCTCTAATTATTACATTGTAGCCTCCTTGAGCGGCTACTTGAGCAATTCCTGCTCCCATGAAACCTGCACCTAAAACTGCTATTTTGTGCACTTATTTTCCTCCCAACATTAGGATATGGTTTTTAATAAAAGAATTGACTCTATTATATGCTTATTTAGTAAAAATTCAATATTATTACCAAAAAATAAATTTATCTATCACCAAAACTAATTCCTAACGAACGTGCTGATTCAACTAAATGGGAGTTAGGTTCAACTCGTTTTATGTCCTTAACAGCTTCTGTTATTGGTATATTAACAATTTCAGTACCTTGTAAACTCACCATGTTTCCATATTTTTGATCTACTACTGATTTAACTGCAGCTACACCATAACGAGTAGATAATATCCTATCATAGGGTACTGGAGAACCTCCTCGTTGAAGATGGCCTAATACTGTAACTCTTGTTTCTATATCTGTTAATTCTTCTATTTCTTTAGCTAACCTATTACCAATACCACCAAGTCTTATAGGATCATGGCTGTTATCAACTACTTTCTGAATAGCCATGTCTTGGTTTTTACCAGTAGCACCTTCCGCAATAACTATGATACTGAATTTTTTATTTTTTTCGTAACGAGAACGAATTTTATTTATTATATATTCTGCTTCATATTGAATTTCAGGTATTAAAATAACATCTGCACCACCTGAAATTCCAGCATGTAATGCAATCCAGCCAGCATATCTACCCATCACCTCTAAAATCATAACCCGATGATGTGATTCGGCTGTTGTGTGTAGTTTATCAATAGCATCTGAAGCTGTGTTTACCGCAGTATTAAAACCAAAAGTTACATCAGTACACATTAAGTCATTGTCTATTGTTTTAGGTACTCCTATAATATTTACACCTTTTTCATAAAATTTTAAAGCAATATTTAAACTACCATCACCACCAATAACTATTAAAGCATCTAAACCTAGTTTTTTCATGTTTTCAATCGCTTGATCCGACTGATCAGATTTAAATTCTATACCATTTTTTATTGAATAAAATTCAAAAGGGTTGTCCCTGTTAGTAGTACCTAAAATTGTACCTCCTAAATGACCTATACCAGACACTCTTAATAAATCTAGTTTTATATAATTATTATTTACTAAGCCTTTAAAGCCATCTAAAAAACCATAAACTTCAATGTCATAAATACTTATAGCTTTTTTAGTTATTGCTCTAATTACAGCATTTAGACCTGGACAATCTCCTCCTCCAGTTAAAACTCCAATTTTAGAAATTTTGTTCACTAATAATATGTCCTCCTTAAAACTAAAAATCATCAATTTGTTATAATAAACCTTATGAATGTTTATGGTTTTTCGGCAAGTGTTAATGGAACTTTAACTACCTTTCCATCTCTAATTATTTCAATCATAATTTTATCTCCTACTTCTTTATTCTGAATTATTTGTTGTAGTTTTTCATAATTTTCTACTGTTTGACCTTCTATTCCAATTATAACATCGTATCTTTGCAATCCCGATTCTGCAGCAGGGCTATTAGTAGCAATGTTTGTAATCAAAACACCATGTTTTTCAATACCAAAATAGTTAGCTATATTATTATCAACTTCCTGTAATAATACTCCAATGTATGGACGTATTACTTTACCTTCTTTAATCAGCTCATCCAAGACTTCTTTAGCTGTATTAATTGAAATAGCAAACCCTATTCCTTGTGCTTGGGCATTAACTGCAGTATTAATACCTATTACTTCTCCTTTGGTATTAATTAATGGTCCTCCACTATTACCAGGATTAATTGCTGCATCAGTTTGTATTAAGTTTCTGTATACTCTATCCCCTATCTCAATTGGTCTGCCAGTAGCACTAACAACTCCAGCAGTTACTGTGTGATCAAGTCCATAAGGGTTACCTATAGCTACCACCCATTCACCAACCCTTAAATTATCTGAATCTCCTAAATTAATAGGAGTAAATTTATCATCTGATTGTATCTTTAAAACTGCTAAATCTAGCTCATAATCCTGACCAACAATTTTAGCAGGTAAATTTTTGCTATGCCCACTAATAGTTACAAAAATTTCATCTGCTCCTTCTATAACATGCTGATTTGTAATTACTAATCCATCTTCACTAATAATAAAACCAGTACCAATACCACTTCTTGTTCTATCTTGTGGACCTATATCACCACCAAAAAATTCTTTAAAAAATGGATCATGAAAAATTCCTCCACGTGACTGTGTTTTAACACTAGTTTCTATATTTACAACAGCAGGTGATACTTGTTCAACCATATCAGCTATATCAGTAGGTCCAATCATGACTGGAGTAGTTATTTCAGCTGCTCCGCTATCTTTAAGTGTTGGTGAAGTTTCAGTTGATTCCCTTAAAATAGTAAACATAGTACTAATAATTATTAAAGCTATGAAAATGTATACAATCATACGCATATTTCTGTTTCCCATAAAATCTTTCCCCCTTTATAGATAATACTTGCCTTATAATATAAATATTATCATTCTATTAATCAGTAGAAAATAGAAAAGACAGACGTTTTTTAGTCTGCCTTTGATAAATTATTTACAAAATCCAGCTAGATATATGCTAAACTCTATCGGTCTCTTAAATGTATTTTTTACTATGATTTTTGAAAATACAGTTTCCGTAGTTTTTCTAGGTTTAGAATTAACTTCTATTAACCAAGGATGCCCCTTAATATCTATACCTATATCTAAACCAAGCTCGCCAAAAGTACCATCATATGAGTTTTCAATAGTTTTGGCTATTTTTAAACACATATTTTTTATTTCTTTGTTTCTTGCTTCAATTGTATCTTTTTTATTAAAAAGATATCTAAAAGTTTTTTTAGTTGTTTGTACTTTTCCTCCACTACTTAAGTTTGATATACTACTACCCCTAGGCGCAACTCTCGCAAATTTTTTGCTAATTTGCCAATTTCCCTTACTATTCTTTTGAAATATAATCCTTATGTCAAAAGGAGCCCCTTTATATTTAGCAAGATTTATTCCTTGCTGAACAATATATGGTCTATTCCCATGGGATTTTTTAGTCTTTTTAATGAATTCTTCAATATTGTCTGCTTTACCTCTAATTCGTCCAGTTCTATGAATTATATAATGTAATTTACCACTTTTATCTTTAGTAAGCTTTATTATTCCTTTACCTAAACTACCATGAATAGGCTTCAAGTATAAAGTAGAGTATTTTTGTATCATGGACTCAATGTTTTCCTTACTAAATGAATACGTTTCTGGTAAATAATCATTTAACTGAGGATTAGAATCTAATACTTGATGTACTTTCCACTTATCTAAAAATGATGGATTAAAATATTTAAGATAAGGTAAACTCATTAAATTATCCTTTGTTTTTTGAATTGAAGTTTTAGACTCACTTCTTCTAGTAGTAATTCTATCATATACAACATCTGGCAAAGGGTATCTTGCGGAAGTCCATACTCCATAATGTGGTCTAATATATTTATATACATAACCTTTAGTAGTTTTAGATGACCAGTCAATTGAATTTGGGGTAAAAATATATACTTGACCCAGATAATTTTTTGCTATATTGCTTAAGTAAATTAATTCAGCTTGAACGCCTTTAGGATCAAACTCATTTTTGTTAGGAAGGCTAATAGCTAATATACCTATGGTAGGACCTATATGAACTATATTATTTTGGTGATCATATCTTATCTTATATTTTTTACGTGTTTTTAATAATAAAGCTTTATTGAGTTCTGGTGATAACATATATGATTTTTTGTTTCCTTCACGTATAATTAACCTGGTTCTGACTATCAAGCTACCTACTCTTACATTTATTTCTGACTGTATCGGTATTTCAAGTGAATCTCTAAGATGTGGTGATATAAATAATTTTCCTATTAAGTTCATTCTTCTACCCCCTCTACCTAAATCCTGCTAAGTATCTGCTGTATAAAAGGGGTTTGATAACAGATTGTAGTCTTGTATCTGTTTCTCCAATTAGATTAAATACGTGTCTAGCTGGCCTCATATTTGCTTCAATAAACCATACTTTGCCTTTTTTATCTACACCTATATCAACACCCATTTCACCTATTTTACCTATTGCTCGCTCTAAAGATTTAACAGATTCTATAGATACATAGTTAATATCATGCAATATTTTTTCCCTTAATTCTTTATCTGGAAAATGTCTCATTAGCATACTTTCCACTTTATAACCTTTTCCACCCGATGAAATATTACTAGTTATTGAACCTAGTCTTCCAACTCTACAAGCCTTCCCTGTAATGCTCCATTTTCCTGTATGATCTTTTTGGACAAATATTCTAAGATCTATAATATGGTCACGATTTCTTAATAAATCTATTTCTTTTTGGACAATAAATCTTTTGTTACCCATAATAGAACTAAGTTGCCGCCTTAAATGATGGATGTCAATAGCACTACCAGTAGTTGTATGATTGTTAATCTCATATTTATATTCATAAGATGAATTTCTTTTTTTTCTTAATCTAATAATATTCCTACCTTGTGAACCTTTAACTGGCTTAATATAAACTGCACCATGCTTTTTAACCATTTTATTTATTTGGTTAAAGTTATTAATTAGTTCTGTTTCAGGTAAATATTTTAACAACATTGGATTTTTTGATAAAATTTGATAAGTTTCCCATTTTCCTATTAGGGGAGGGTTCAAAAAGTAACATCCGAGTTGTTCAAGCTTGCTTCTTACTTTTAAATTAGTATGAGAATAACCTCTTTCTCTTGGAAATATAACATCAGGCAGTGGGAAAGTACTTTTAAACCACTTATTGTTTTTATATGTGTAGCCTCTAATAATTTTTTTATCTAAATTTATATTATAAGGACAAAAAGCAAAACAAAATACACCTATGTTATCACCATTAGTAATCATTTGTTTGATAAAAAAACTTTGTGGACCAAATGGCTTAGCCTTTTGTTTAAATAAATCAGCCATTACGCCTACAACCGGACCTAGTTTTATTTGATTACCTTTAACATTTATGCCATATTTTTTAGGAACAATTAATTTAAAATATTTAATATCTTTGTTGGTTAAAAAAATGTTAATATTACTTTTTGTGTTTCGTATTTCAACAATTAAGCTACTTTTTTGTTGACCAAAACAAAAAAGCACTTCATCACCACTTTTTAATTTTAATTTTTCTGCAGTTTTTTTATCAAATTGTATAATTTTTTCTTTTCCTTTAGGATTTGCAGCTACATTAACCATAGTAAATCCATACACAATATCTCCACCCTAAATATTATGGTATCCTATAATATGAAAACCTTTACTTCTTTGCTATTATGATTAAGATAAAATTTAAATAAATCTAATAGATATATTTGCGCAAAAAGAGTTGTAATGAAGGGAGTGAGTACTATAAAACTTATTAGCGCTTGCTTATGTGGAATAAATTGCAAATATGATGGTAAAAGTAATTACCATCCCTTGTTTGTTGAACTTTTTAAAAAGGGAGAAGTTATACCTGTATGCCCTGAGCAGCTTGGTGGGCTGACTACACCTAGAACACCTAGTGAAATTAAAAACGGTACCGGTATTGATGTTTTATATAATAATAAAACTAAGGTTATTACCAAGGATACAAAAGATGTTACTGCTAAATTTATTAAGGGTGCATACGAAACACTAAATATAGCAAAGTTATTAGACATAGATACCGCTATTTTTAAAAGTAGAAGCCCTTCATGTGGGATGGGAAACGTTTATGATGGATCATTTAGTGGTAAGTTAATTAAAGGCGATGGAGTAACAACTGCTCTTTTAAAAGAAAACAAAATCAATGTAATAAATAATGAAGAATATAATAATAAGGAGTGGTCTAAATAGTGAAAGCAATTAGTTTATTTTCGGGTGGTTTAGACTCACAACTTGCAGCAAAAATAATTAAGGATTTAGAAATTGAAATAATTGCTATTAATTTTAAATCTCCATTTTTTGGTGCTACTGAGGAAACAATTCAAGCAGCTAAAGACTTAGGGATTAAACTTTTAACACCTGATATAAGTGAAGAGTATATGGATGTTGTGAAAAAACCTATTTATGGTTATGGAAAAAATTTTAATCCATGTATAGATTGCCACGCTTTTATGTTCAAAAAAGCTGGTGATCTTATGTTAGATTTAGAAGCATCATTTTTAATAACTGGTGAAGTATTAGGGCAAAGACCTATGAGCCAAAATAAATCAGCTCTTCAAACTGTTGAAAAGCTATCCGGATATAAGGGTTATATCCTTAGACCATTATCAGCAAAACTTTTACCTATTACAATTCCTGAAGAAAATGGATGGGTAGATAGAGAACAACTACTTGATATCAGCGGTAGAAGCCGAACTAGGCAAATGGCATTAGCAGAAGAATACGGAATAGTGGATTATCCCTCACCAGCAGGTGGGTGTTTATTAACAGATGAAAACTTTTCACGCAGATTGAAAAAGACTTTAGAAATAACACCAGATCATGGTGCTAAAGGATTAGAAATATTAAAAATAGGCAGACATTTTTACATAGGAGATTATAATTTATTAGTTATTGGTAGAAATCATAGTGAAAATGAAAGTTTAAAAAATATAGCATTTTCTACAGACTACCTATTAAAGGTTGCAGATAGACCAGGACCACTAGCTATATTAAGAAAAATGAATACAATGACTGATGAAGATATATATTATGCCGGTCAAATTGTAGCTCGTTATAGTGATGCTAAAAATGAAACAACTGCTAATATAAGAATATTTAACACAGAAAATGCTGAAGGAAATATTATAAATGTTCAACCACTAAAACCAGAAGAAACCCCAGCATTAGTTTAAAATATTTCTAAATCTATTACTGAAAAAATAGCTTTGTATCCCTCCCTTGTTGGATGACCTCCATCGGGGAGAAGAAGTTCCCTACGAAGGTTATTGCTTTCATCATAAAATGCTCTAGAAAAATCTATAACTTTAATATTGTTTTTAATAGCATATTCAATCATCCAAGTACGCAACTTTTTAAGCATCGCTTCAAATTCAGGATAGGCCACAGGCGTAGGTAAGCCGAATATTACCTTTATATTATGCTCTTTAGCTTTCTTATGCATTTTTATTATATTATTAGTGGTTTGAGCAAATGTATCTCGCATTAAAACATCATTTATACCACCACTTATAAGCAAATGCGTTGGTTTGTATCTTAAAACAGATCTATTAAATCGGTTCAACATATTTTCTGTTGTGTTACCATTAATGCCTTGATTTATAAACTCATATCCAGTAGTTTCTGCTAACATTTTTACCCAAGATTCTTGAGGACCATAGGGGTATCCATGAGTAATACTATCACCTAAACAAACTATTACTTTATTTTCTTTGTTACTCATAAATTTTCTCTCCTATTCACTAACTAAATTTCCTAATAAATATATGGAGAAAAACTGTGGCTTAATAAGCCACAGTTTCCTCTAAGCGTCTTAAAACATCGTTTAGTTCATCCATTCTATCTCCGTACCTAGACCAGTCTCCTTGTCTTAAAGCTTGATTTGCTTCTTCATAAATACGACTAGCTCTTTGAGCTAAATCTTGAACACTTTCAAATGTTTCATCACCTACAATTGCTTCTTCTGGCATATCCTCAGGCATATCTTCTGGCATTTCAGGTGCTGGTCTTTCACGATCTCCAAATATTCTTTCAAGTGCTTTATCTAAAGTTGGTTCCATTACAATACTATTTCCATAAGCAACAAATACGCGTTTCAATTCTGGTATTTCACTTGTTGCTGCTTGTAGATATAGTGGCTCAACATATAGTATAGAGTTTTCTATTGGAATTACTAATAAGTTCCCTCTAAATGTTCTAGAGCCTCTTTGATCCCATAAAGCTAGTTGCTGTGAAATTGCAGTGTTTTGGTTTATTCTTGACTCTATTTGCATAGGTCCATATACTGTTTCCCCTCTTGGGAAGTCATATACAAGTAAATTACCATAATTATCTCCATCCATTCTAGCACACATCCAAGCTGTCATATTTGGTCTTGCTTGAGGTGTATAGGGGAGCATTAAAATATATTCTTCTTGATCCTCTTCTGGTAAGCGCATTATTGTATAATATGGCTCCATTTTTCTTTCTTGACCACCACTAATTTCATTTGGTATTATCCAAGCATCCTCTTTGTTATAAAAAACCTGAGTATCAGTCATATGGAAATGTCTATATTTTTCTGCTTGAATATTAAACATATCAACCGGATATCTTAAGTGGTTTTGAAGATATTCAGGCATTTCCGATAATGGTTTATACAAATCTGGGAATATATTACTATAAGTCTGTATAATTGGATCAGAATCGTCAGCAATATAGAAATTGGTTTCTCCAGTATAAGCATTTACAACAACTTTAACCGAATTTCTTATATAATTGTTGTTATTGCCATCAAAAGGTTCTGAATAAGGAAACTTATTAGTTACTGTATAAGCATCCCACATCCAATATAGGTGTCCTTCATCACTTATTACTATATATGGGTCTCGATCATATCTTAAATAAGGTGCTATTTTATTTACTCTATCTTGAATATTTCTGTTCATTAATATTTGACTGTCGTTTGTAATATCAGAAGATAATAATATTCTATAATCTCTTTGTGTCCAAGCCACAGCTAACTGTTTAAAGAATGATTCTAGTTTAACTCCTTTGTCTCCTTCATAAAACGTATAAGCATTTTGTTCACCCATAGGATAATGGAATTCAGGTTGTTCGGTGTTAACAATTACATCATTATTAGTTCTTTCTCCAAAGTAAATTTCTGGTCTATTAACAGTAAGGTCTGTTGTAGATACAGGAGGTATATCACTTAAGATAAAATTAGGAAATCCTGAATCAGGTGCAACCTCATTAACTGGACTTGCTGTAACTCCATATCCATGAGTATACATTAAACGTTGATTTATCCAAGTTTTAGCATTATCAGGTAAATCTTCTTGTTCTAATTCACGAGCTGAAAGCATTACCTGACGATATTCTCCATCTATTGTATATCGGTCAATATCTATATTATCAAATACATAATAGGTCCTAAGTTCTTGAAGACTTCTATAAGTTTCTGTTAATGGCTCCCAATCCCACAAACGAATATTATTGATTGTAGCTGGATTGTTTTCTATATCTTCCATAGTTAAATCATAGTCAATATCAAATCGTTTTCTTTCTACTTCATCTAATCCATATGCCATTCGAGTAAATTCTATAGCATTATCCAAATAAGGCCGTTCTCGGTTAAATTCATTAGGATTAACTACCATATTTTGTATAACCGAAGGATATATACTACCTAAAATTATAGCTACTGCAACCCAAACACCTATTCCTGCTACCACCCATGTTAAACGTTCTTTAAATACATTAAAGAGAATTATTAGTGCTAATATTATTACTATAACTAGTAACACTCTATATGCTAATAATTTAGCGTTTACATCAGTATAAGTAGCACCAAATACTAGTCCTGATGGTGAATAAAGAATAGAATAAGCCGCTAAATAATAACCCCAAGCTTGAATCAAAAAGATTATAGATACTAAAACTGCAATATGCTTTTTAGCAAAAGTGAATTCTTTAAAATCAGCAAAAAATATTTCCGAACTAGAATTTAAAAAATATAAAACTCCAACTGTTAAAACAGTTAATATTAAAGTAAACATCAGAGTACCATATATAAATTGGTAAAATGTTAAATCAAATAAATAAAAGGATATATCTTTATTAAAAATTGGATCTAACGCTCCAAATGTTACTTTGTTAAAAAACTGTTGCACTACTAACCACTTATCTAAAGAAGCTGAACTAATAAGTAGTGCACCAAATATACTTATACCAATAAGTAACCATTTTACATTTTTATTTGTAAGAATTTCTGTAAACGGCGATTGCTGAGGCTCTTCACGATTTAGATAAAAAATTTCTCTTCCATCGTCTGTATGTGAGGGCCTTTCTGGTGGTTTAAGGTTTTTTCTAACTATACTTAGGTTTAAATATAAAAACAAAAAAGATAGTAAAAATACTATTGTATAGAGCCCAACTTTAGTTAATACTGTTATAGTAAAAACAGATTCAAAATCAATTGATTGAAACCAAAGCCAGTCCACATAAAGACTTGCAAAAATTGATATAATAGAAATTGCAAGTATTAGTGTTATTATTTTCACAATGCTACTTGTTGAATAATTTCTCATGATAACCTCCCTTTAATATATTCCTTTCAAAAGAGTTTCCTTCCTTAAATCCTTACAACCACAACCTCCTTTAATTTTTACATCCTTAAGAGTATTGAAGATAATCTTTCCGAGAGCATAACCTTCTGTATAGAAAATTTCAGCAAGTTCTTCATGCTGCCAAGGTGATACAATACCTTCTGCATAGTTAACAACCAAATATATTCCTGCATAACACGCACCTATCTCACGTGCTAAATATACTTCTGGACAAATACTTTGACCAACTACATCTCCCCCACCTATTTTAAACATATTTATTTCAGCTGGACTTTCAAAATGCCGTCCATCAGTATTAACATAAATACTTCTATCAAAAACCTTTTCTTCCCAAACTTCATTAGCGTTTTTATAAATTAAATCCCTAGTTTCAGGACATAGGGCATCTCTCATAACTAAAAGATACTTATCCTCTAAACCTACGTCTTTTCTTATTGAAAAATCCATATAGTCATGTGGTATTATTATATCTCTAGGTTTTAAAAGGTAATTAATTGCTCCTACTCCACCTTCAGCTAAAATTTTTTTAACTCCGGCTTGTTTAAAAACCCAAAAAATTTGTCTTGATGCATCTGCTCTGTTCACCCCTCTTCTCCACCCGTGCATACGACAACATAAAACATAACGTTTTTCATCTTCATTAAATATTACAAGTCTTTTAAACTCAGGACTTTTTCCAAAAGGAGTTTCAAAAACAAGATTCGTATCAATTACTTCAACAAAATCTAAGTCTAATTCATCTGGAATATTTACATTAAGTGTGCTTGAACCACCTATGAAAGCAATATCACATTGAGGAATGCTCATCTTTTTTTCCCCCTATAATTAAAATAACTGCTTTATCTTGTATTCCGTATCTCTTATCGCTGGAACCTTTCCAGTTGCTTTAATAAGCTCAATCATTTCTTGCTTATCCATTTTATAAGCAACTCCAGCTGATCTTACCACATTTTCTTCTATCATTATACTTCCTAAATCATCTGCACCAAAATGGATTGATAATTGTCCAATTTTCTTACCTTGTGTTACCCATGAACCTTGGATATGAGTTATGTTATTCAAGTAAAGTCTAGATAAAGCTAAAAAGCGTAAATATTCTATAGAAGTTACTTTACTTCCCCTTAAATCATTATTACCGGGTTGATATGTCCAAACTATAAATGCACGAAAACCTCCAGTTTCCTCTTGTAGTTGTCGAATTTTTTCAAGATGATATAAACGATGATGTATATTTTCCACACTACCAATCATCATTGTTGCAGTGCTTTTCATACCTAAATGATGAGCTTTTTTCATTACATCTAACCATTCGTTAGTATTTATTTTGTTGGGACTGATTTTGTTTCTAATTTCATCATGCAAAATTTCAGCTCCACCACCAGGCAACGAATCTAATCCTGCCTTTTTTAATCTTTGTAAAGTCTCATTAATTGTTAAGTTGGATATATTGGCTATATAAAATATTTCAGGAGCACTTAATGAATGTATGGTTATATCGAATTTAGATTTTATTGATTTAAACATATCTTCAAAATAGTCAATTTTGAGATTATCATTTAGTCCACCTTGGATCATTAGTTGGCTAGCACCCAGTTCTATTGCTTCTTCAATTTTTGCAAAAAGTTCATTTTTTTCTATTACATATGCACTAGAATCGCTTTTATCACAATAAAAAGCACAAAATTTACAGCGACATGAACATATATTAGTGTAATTAATGTTTCTATCTACAACAAAGGTAATTTTATCTTTAAAAACTAAACTATCCCTTACTTTATTAGCGGCCTGAGCTATCTCTAGTAAGTCTCCATATTTATATAAATAAAGAAATTCATCTTTATTTATTTTTTTGCCTTTAATTACTTCATTTAAAATGTTTGATGTTTTCAAATTATTCACCTATAAATTAAATATTTAATATATTAAGTGTTGGTACTTCATTAATTAACCCCATAGCTTTAGCTTCTTTAAAGTATACTATAAGGCCATTCTGTTGTGTTTCATTAAAATCAAATTTTAAACATTTAAAATAATCAACCAAATAATCTGGAGAAAAACTTTCATATTCACAAGCTTTTGTGGCAACATCTTCTAAATTATTTAAACTTAGTTCTATAGATTCAATAAACGTATCTTTTATAAGCTTTACTATATTAAAATTATTTTCTGCAAAATCTTTTCTAATTGCCCAAACAGCAAAAACCATCGGCAAATTAGTTAGTTTTTTCCATTCACTGCCTAGATCATAAATATATAAACTATTATCAAAAGTATACTTAGCTCTTAATGCATCATCTCCTATTAATAAAGCTGCATCTGCCTCCATTAACATTGCTCTTAATTCAGGAGCTGAAGTAAAATACTCTGGGGAAACATTATAACCCTTTTTCATAATAATTTTTAAAAGGACTTGAGAAGTAGCTGAAATGTTAGTTAAAGCTATTTTTTTGCCATGAAGCTTATCTATAGGCACTTTTGAAAATAGATAAATACTTTTTACATCACCATCTGAACTTATGGATATATCCGGCATCAATAAGTAGTCTTTGTAATTTTCCGCATAAGCTATTGAAGAAACAGGGGCTAAATCTAATTTTCTTTCTAATAGCATAGTGTTTAAGTCAGTTGGATTACCTTTTATTAAATCGACTTCTAGCAAAAATTTTTTTTCTATAAGTCCATAAAATAATGGAAAACAATTAATAAATTGAATATGTCCGACTTTTGGTCTCATAAGTAACTCCTATCTTAATAAGTTCTTAAAACGTTATAGAGTGTATCTCTTTCCGTTGGTAGATACCCAGCCTCTTTTATTAACCTAATTATATTATCTTTACTAATTCCTTTATCCGTAGTAGCACCTGCTGCGTGCATAATTCTTTCTTCGTGAACGGTACCATCAATATCATCAGCACCGAATTCTAAGCATAATTGCGCTATTGGAACACTTAACATAACCCAAAACGCTTTTACATGTTCAATATTATCTAGCATTAGCCTCGATATAGCAATAGTTTTTACATCATCTATGGCTGTTGTTCGTTTAATATGGGTTAATCCAGTATTATCCGGTAAAAAAGGAAGTGGAATAAAAGATTGAAAACCGGGAGCCTCATCTTGAAGTTCCCTTAACTTTATTAAATGATTAATTCTATCTTCAAATGATTCTATATGTCCAAAAAGCATTGTACAATTGGACTTAATTCCTAATTCATGTGCAGTCTTATGTACTTCTAACCAATCATTGCTCATTGCTTTTTTAGGACAAATTTGCTTTCTAATATCATCATTAAATATTTCCGCACCGCCACCTGGAATAGAGCCTAAGCCAGCATCTTTTAATTGTAATAAAACATCGCGAATACTTAATCCAGTAATTTTAGAAAAGTGATGTATCTCTACTGCTGTAAAAGCTTGCATATGAATATTTGGATAGGCTTGATGTAGTCTTTTAATAACATCTACATAATAATTAAATGGCATATCGGGATGCATAGCACTGACTACATGAAATTCAGTAATTCCATTCTCAACAACCTCTGCCCCAAAATTAAAGGCTTCCTCCACAGACATTAGATAAGCACCTTCTTCATCCTTATCCTTACCAAAAGCACAAAATTCACATTTAGAAACACATATATTAGTTAAATTAATGTGACGATTAACATTAAAAAAAACATTTCTTCCGGTTTTCTTTTGTTTTACGTCTCTTGCAAGTTTACCTATACTTATTAAATCATTACATTCATATAGATAAAGACCATCTTCTTTAGTAAGTCGTTCATTATTTGCTACCTTTTTAGATAATAGTTGCATATGTTTATCCATCTGCATAGTACAACTCCCTATTTATTAATAAATTAATTATAACAAATCACAAAATTAAGTCACAGGATTATGTATGATTTTAAGCATTTCCATTCTATTAATTGCTGCTGCTATTTCATATTTTCTAGGAAGTGCTAAATCCCCTGGATGTTCTTCTTTATTAAATGATGATAAGTAGTCTAAGTTATCTGAAATATTTTCATAAATATCATCTACAATATGCTTAAGTGTTACATTGTTATCTGCCAGTTCCATTATCTTTATTATACATTGAGCTATTGCCCTAGTTTGACTGTAATCTACAAGCTGTTCTACTGAACTTAAATCAATATTCATTCGATTAATAACTATATTATCTAACCCTTTAGCAGAAATCTTAGTTCTTTTTCCTTTAGCATTTTCAAAGCTCTCTTTAGCAATAATTCGTGGTGGTGAATACATTATAGATGAAATTAACTCTTGTTTTCTTCTACTTTTTATTTGATTAGCAATATAATGAGATTGTTCTGTAACATCAATAGGCTTATAATGATCCATCATAATAACTCTATCACAAACATCAAGATAGTCACCTGCTCCTCCAATGACTAGTACACAAGATACTCCACTACTCTGATATAATTCTTTAACTCTATCAATAAATGGAGTAATAGGTTCTTTTTCTTTTTCCACTAACATCTGCATCCTTGCATCTCTTATCATAAAATTAGTAGCACTGGTATCTTCATCTAATAGTAAAAGATTTGAACCTATTTCAAGTGCTTCCATTATATTTGCAGCTTGTGATGTGCTTCCACTTGCATTTAAAGTAGTAAAAGCAGTTGTATCTTGGTTAAAAGGAAGGTTGTCAATAAAAGGTGTTATGTTAACCTTTTGAATAAATCTATTATCTTCAGCTCTTATTTTTATAGCACTATCATTTGTTATTACCCACTCTCTTCCATCACCTTTTATATGATTATAAATACCTCTTTCTAATGCTTTAAGAAGTGTGGATTTTCCATGGTATCCCCCACCAACTATTAGAGTAATTCCTTGTGGTAATCCCATTCCTGTTAAAACCCCATGATGCTTAGTCTCAATCTCTACTCTTAAAGTCTCTGGACTTTCAAATTTAATAGCTTTACTCATCTCAAGTGGTTTGTTACTAATACCACTTTTTCTAGGTAATACTGAATTATTAGCTAGAAAAGCTATTAAGCCTAATTCCTTCAGCTTTTGTCTAATAAGTTCTTGGTCTTCATATAAATAAACACAGTCTTGTAAAACTTCTTCTTTATATTTATCAAAAAATAAGCAGTTTTGTACTAAACTTGGTAGTTGTTTTAAAAATATTTTTATTGCATCATGTGCTAGCACTTTTCTACCTGCTGCTGGTAATCCCACTGATAATCTTGCCTCTATATATTGATTAGTTATTTTTACAGCTGTACGTTTTAAAACCTCTTGATGACCAGCATCAATAAAAAGCACATTACTATTCCCAGTACCTTTAGTATTTTTAAAGTTTTTTATTATATAATTTCTTATACTACGAGCTATATAATCTTCAAGAGCAACTTGTCTACTACCTCGGTATAAATACTCAGGAAAATTTGCTTCATTCATATTTATTCTAACCCTAATTCTTGAAGGAGGTGCAAAAGGGTCAGCTTGTACATAGTCTATGTATAATTCAAAATCTTCAAAAATATAAGATTGTTGGATATCTTTATATGCTTTATAACCTTTGTTGTTAATTTTTAATATCATATTTTCTAAGTCATTTTTATTTAACATAAATATCCCTCCATATTCTTTAGCAGGTAAAATAGCCTTAAGACTAGTTTATCTTAAGGCTATAATTCTTTATTCTAATTCAATGGTTCTGCTGCAAAAAGTAATCTTGTTTATTTAAGTCCCGAATGGTAAGGCGTGGTGCCTAAATCACGACAAGATATAAATAAAATTTCACTTTAGATAATAAGTGCTACGCAAAAATGGATATAAAGACCGATAAGTGGCATGATAAACATGTTTGCTTAGCCGATTCCATAGTCTAAGTTTATTTTGCAGTGAAGCCATTCAATTATTTTTTAACAATACTAGTCTTCAAGTGCTAGTTTAAGAAGTTTTTCTACTAAATCTTCAAACTCTAACCCTGCTGCACGACCTGCATCGGGTAATAAACTCATTTCAGTCATTCCAGGGATAGTATTTATTTCAAGAACATAAGGATTCCCTTGTTTATCAATCATAAAATCTACTCGAGAACACCCTCTGCAATTAAGAGATGTATATACCTTCTCAGTAATATCTTTAATCTTCTCCTCTGTAGCTTCATCTATCCTTGCTGGTATAATATGGTCACACATACCTGGAGTATATTTAGATTCAAAGTCAAAAAACTCATTCTCACTAGTTATTTCTATTATTGGTAAAACTGTTGGATTTTCATTTCCTATTACTGCGGCAGTAACTTCAACACCTTCTATAAATTTCTCTACTAAAACTTGTTTATCTAACATAAATGAAGATTCCAAAGCTTTAATAATTTCATCTTCACTTTTTACTATTGAAGTGCCAATACTTGAGCCTTGTGTTGCTGCTTTTACTACAACTGGCAAGCCAAGGGTATTAGTTATTTTAGATACGATAGTATCTTTATTATCAAAATCTTTTATATTAAGTATCATAAAATCAGCAGTAGGTATTTTTTCGTAAACATAAAGCTTTTTGCTAATAACCTTATCTATACATATTGCACTAGATGCTACACCCGAACCAGTATACGGTATATCCAATAATTCTAACATTCCCTGAACTGTACCATCTTCTCCAAATTTACCATGTAATACTATAAAAGCTACATCTGGTTTTATCTCTTGTAATTTGAAAATATTAGTATCCTTTATATCTAATGCTACAGCATCATATCCTTTAGATAGTAACGCCTCATAAACTGCCTTACCACTTCTTAATGAAACTTCCCTCTCTTCTGATCTTCCTCCCATTAAAACAACAACTTTTAAAGATTTCACATTTCACACCGCCTTTTATTATATAAATATTAATACATTATAGAATATGCTTAAAAGTATATACATGATACTAATAAAATTAGCTACTATTATTATGTGCTATTCTTTATATAATTACTATTTAAAAACTCTATTACCAAAAGAATACACTTTTCAAATACTATGTTCAATATAATATTAGTCTTGAACCGTTATTTTTTTTATGATAGAATAAATTTTGCCTGAGGAAAAAAACACAGGGGAGTAGCTCAATTGGCAGAGCATCGGTCTCCAAAACCGAGGGCTGCGGGTTCGATTCCTGTCTCCCCTGCCACTAAGAATTAAGTAGCCACGCATGATAGCGTGGCTTTTTGGTTTTCTGTGTATTTAATTATAAAGGCAAAGTAATGCAATTTTAATGCAACTAGTTTATTTTGCTTGTTTTTTTTCTTCTTCACTTATAAAGCTGTTTAATTTTGCAGCTGCTTTTTGCTGCATTGAGGGTAAAACATGGCTATAGGTGTCTAATGTAATTGTTATAGTGCTGTGACCTAACATTTCACTTACTACTTTAGGATGTTCTCCGGCTTCTAGTAGTAAAGTAGCAAATGTATGCCTTAGATCGTGGAAGCGTATAACCGGCAAATTATTTTGTTCTAATAGCTCTTTTAGTCTCTTGTAAGGATAATCTGGCCTTACTACTCTACCATCGTCCCAGCAAAACACAAAATTATTGTCTTGGTATTCTTGGCCTAAAAACAGTTTATCCTCTTTTTGCTTTGTTTTAAGTTTTTTGAGTTGCTTAATTACTGTATCTGGCAATGCTATACTTCTATTACTGCTTTTAGTTTTAGTGTATTCTTCTAACTGTACCCTATTGTTAATTAAAAGCAATTCACGCTTTATATAAGCTGTTTGGTTATCAAAGTCTATATCTTGCCACTTAAGGCCTAGTAATTCCCCTCTCCTTAAGCCTGTCCCTAGTGCAGTTATATATAAAGGGTATAGCCAATCATTTTTGATATTTTCTAAAAATTGCTTTACTTGCTCTGACTTTAAAGGAGTAATTTCTTTTTTCTCTTGTCTTGGTCGTGTAGTATAACTAGCAGGATTGCTATTTATTAGATTCTCTCTAGCTGCTTGTTCTAAGGCTGAATGCATCACTGTATGAATATTTTTTATAGTTCTAGCAGATAGGCTCTTTTCTTTGTTCCTGCTGCAAGCCCTTTGTATTCTACCTTTTTCCAGTTTGGCGTTGTAAAACCTTTGTATGTCATTGGTTCTAAGCTTGTCCAATTTAACCCCACCTAAATCTGGGATTATATGCGTATTGATAATACTTTTATAAGATTCCCATGTAGAGGGCTTTAACTCCTGCTTTTTGTAATCGTTTATCCATGTGGTCAACCAATCAGCTAATGTAATTTTATTGGTTTCTGGTAATGTTCCAGTTGCTAATTGATTCTTAAGCTCATGCATTTTATTTTGTACTTCTTTTTTTGTCTTGCCATAAAGTGATCTTCTTTTAGGCTTACCATCTTTATTAGTTCCTATTGTAATTTGGCCTATCCAGCGTCCATCAGGAAGCTTATAAATAGTACCTTCGCCATTACCTCTTTTTTTAGCCACAAAAATACCTCCTAGACTATTACACCACGCCACTTAGATTACTACTAAGCAACGTGGTGGTCGATTTCAATTCGTCTACTTGCTTATAAACAGAATCCCTCTAAGGATTGGTCTATTAGATCGTCATTGATGCCGATATACCTCATAGTCATTGCAGGGCTACTGTGATTTAATATATTTTGCAATACTGCCATATCTTTATTTTTTTGATAGTGCCAATAGCCAAAAGTTTTCCTTAATGTGTGTGTGCCTATTTCATCAAGTCCCACTTGTCTAGCTGCTTCACTTAAAATCCTATAGGCTTGTGTTCTGCCTATCGAGCTGTTATTGCCCTTCCTGCTCTTAAACAGCACGTCATCATCACTCATAGACCTGGTATATTTTGATACCTCTTGTTTTATAGGCTTAGAAATTCTTACCCTGCGTGTTTTTCCTGTCTTTTGCTCTTTTATAATTACTATATCCTGCCCTCTTACATCATCTACTCTAAGCCTCAGAAGGTCTGACACTCTTAAACCAGTATTTATGCCTAAAAGGAACAACATATAATCCCTTTCGTTTTGGTCCTTTAATATTTGCTTTATCTGCTCTATTTTTTTTAAATCTCTAATCGGTTGAACATATTGCATTTATCTATATACCTCCTTTGTGGTATAATTACTTTAACAGGAATTCAATTTTATTAATCTTTGACCAGCTATACTTTCGACTATAAGGTATAGCTTTTTTTTGCCCGAATGTAACTTAGGACTACAAGTGATTTATTCATCATTTAATAGTTCTAAAATTTCTTTTAACCCCATGCCATCTTTAAAACCTTGCCAATACATAGCATCGTCCATAAAGGCCATTTTTTCACAGTATGCATCTGAATATTGCATGAATAATTTTTGTTGTTCTGCTGTAAATGTAGCTACTAATTTTTCTTCTATGGTGTTTATTTTATTTAATATATCGCTCCATTCCTCAGCTTTTAATTCTGTCATTTTCTTATAACCTTGCTGTTGTCTCTCACCTACTACCCGACTATTAATATCTTGAAAAATACCTTCTTTTTCTAATAATAAATTCATGTTTATTCCCCCTTGAATTATTTAATAGTTCCTTCTCTCAAACCTTTTTCAAATTGTTCTTTTGTCATTTGATATACTAACTTCCCATTTTCATATCTTCTTGCCTCACTAAAAACTGCATGGCTCCAGCTACGTACAAATCTACATAGCAAAGGAGAATCATAAGCATCATGTTCCCACCTTACATGAACACCTTTTTTGTCAACAAACTCCTGAACAAGATAATTCTCAATAATCTTATCTTCTTTTACATCTTCCAATAAACAAAGCCCTTCACTTTCTAACATAATTCCGGCCATTAAATACCCCCTTAAGCTGCCTTTTGGCTAACAGCATTTACTATAATTGGCTTAACTACTTTTGCACTTCCTACCGGACTAGTAGGCCCTGGATTTTGCTTACCTCTCTTTTTTCTTCTTCTTTCCTCTAAGCAAATTACGTTGTTATTCATACCTGTCGCTCTCCTTTCGTGTTTTCAATGTAACATTATTTATGTTTTGTAACTTCTATAGTTATTATATAACCATTATAGTTATATGTCAACTATAGTTATAGATTTTTTTAAAAATTTGTTATAGAATATTTATAGAAGTTATTTGAAAGGAGTCTTGGCAATGATTAGAATTAAACTTGCAGAAGTAATGGGCAAAAAAAGGATAAAGCAAAAAGCACTTTCAGAGCAAACCGGAATTAGGCCTAATACTATATCTGATATGTGGTATGAAAAAAGTAAAAGAATTGATCTTAACTACTTAGATAAATTGTGTGAAGTTTTAGAGTGTCAACCAGGTGATCTATTAGAATACGTACCCGACAATAAAGAATAATTAAACTGGCTGGGGTTAATCTCCCAGCTTCTTCTTTCCTTAAGATACTTTTATTAACCATTCGCTTACCCGTTCGTTCATGGCCATTTCTAGTGCGTTTACCTGTTCGTTCATATATAACCAAACGCATGAATATAGCCCTTTAATGTCCTATATTACTGGATTTATTTTAAGAGGAAAAGGGGAAGGGGAAAAGAGGATAAGGAGTCTGAGGACAGGAGAAAAGGGGAAACCTTGAACAGTCTGCAAAATTGCAGAGTCCTTTAAGGGATGTTAGTGGGTTACTTTAAGTAAGGCCCTTGAATCAAAAGGTGTATAGTGTTTCACTACCTACCAAAAGCACTCTCAAAAATTCTTAGGGCACTTTCTTAAAATAAGCATAACGGCCTATGTTTAATATAGACCGTTTTAAAGTAACATAATTCATTTTAAGTTATATTAAATAGCACCTCCTAACTGTTTAACGTTCATAAGCTCCCAATAATCTTCCATGATAGATACTATGTCCCTTCTTACTCTGTCCATTAATTCATCTGCTGCTCTTTCGTCAGCTCCATTAACAGTAAAATTGAACTCATTATTAAAGGTAACATTATGATTACCGCCTCTACTTTCCCTACTAGCAGGATGACTAACTGGCCTTTCTAAAAATGCAGGTTCAATATCTGGCATAGTTAATTCATTAAAAGTATGGTTAAGTTCGGGCATTGTATCAATCATGCCTACCTCTAGACCTTGCCCTATGTTACCACCGTATTCCATCATTAACTTGGAAGGTGAATTAATTCCGAAAAATCCTGTTACTCCGTCTCTTATAGTGCTACCTACGTTAGTAACAGCACTCTTTAAATCAGCTATTTTATCTGTTATGCCACCAATTAAGCCTTGCATTATGTTGCTACCAACTTCGCGCAAGCTAAAGTTTTCAAAGAAGTCTAATACTCCATAGAATCTATCTTGAAGCCAGTTAATTTTATCTCCTGTCCAGTCAATAGCTGTACCTATGCCACCTGTTACTGTGTCCCAGGCATCAATTACACCATCACGGAAGCCTTCGTTGGTTTTCCAAAGATATGTTATTCCTCCGGCTAATAATGCTACTGCTCCTACTGTTAATAAAATTGGTGCGCTTACTGCTCCAGCTGCTAATGCTAATCCGCTTTTTGCAATTGTTACTAACTGAATGGCAGGCCCTAAACCCATTAAGATAGGTGTTAATGCTCCTGCTGCTCCAATCAAGTCACCATAGTTATACATTAATATTTCTGCTTGTGACTGTAATTTTTGCATAGGTGTAATTACATCATTGTTGGCATCTGCAAGTGCACCCGTTAAGCCCTCAGCTTTCATAAGGCTATTAGCTTGGGCGTCAAGTGTTTCAGCCGACACTCCTAATTCATGATAAAAATCTTGTATGTCTCCATTTGCATCAGATATTGCTCCTTGGAAAGCTTGTACTGCTTGCGGCCCTTTTATACCTTCCGCTTCTAGCGAGGATAAAGCTATAGCCACATCATCAACAGACAGGCCTAAATCTTGAATTGCACTTGCTTCCCTTCTCATGGTCTGTCCTATTTGTTGCGTACTAACTGTCGTTTGAGTAGTCAGCCATGCTAGAGCATCCATGTGCTGTTCTGCTTCATTTAATGGAATACCTAAGGCGGAAAGCGCATTATCAAATAAATCTATTCCTTGAACTATGTCTTTTCCTGTAGCATCTGCAAATAAATCAAAAACTGGTAATAAGGCCTCCATTTCTTCTTTTGTTCTAATGTTAGATTGAGTTAATCTCTCCATTCCTGCAAGAACATCCGCTTCTGAAAATGTGTAATCAGACATGGCAGAAGTTAAACCTCTAACCTCATCAGCAGTCATTTCTGTGGTTACACCTAAACGGTTTGTAGCTGCAGATAAATCAGATTGACTTCTTATCATAGCTTCTAGCCCTGCTCCTGCTGCTGCTCCTGCTAAGCCTATTTCTTTCCAATGGTCTTGTACGAATCTACCTGCATTTGATACAGTGCCACTAAAACTATCCATACCAGAATCTAAGTCCGCAATGTCGTCTATTGCGGTTCTGGATAAGTCGCTAAAATCATCCATTAAAGAATTTGCATGTATTAACGACCCAGTATCAATTGTAGAAAATACATGAATTCCTATGCTTCTTAAAGATTCAGTCATTACTTACACCCCCTCTAATTTTTAATAATACTTAATTAATAGATTTGATACATTCGTTATGCTTCTCCTAAAGCCTTTGGGACTTCGTTATAAATGGTTTCTTTTATTTCCAGGAACAGGTTTACTATTTCGCTTGCACTTTCCTCACAAATTTTTTCTTTTAATATTGCAGATTTTAACTTTTGCATTAATTCCGGTGAATGTTTTTTGAATATTCTTTCAACTATGTCATTTTGTAGGGTTACTTCTCTTAGGTTATACTTTAAATCCTCAGTTTGAATTATCACTTTTTCTATTTGGTTATCTCTACTACTTCCCTTTGTCTTAGGCATGTCGCTATAATTAGTGGTAATAGACTGCTGGATTTCTTCTATATGCTCTTGTATTCGTCTCTCAATTCTTCGACCTTCTCTAAAATAATCAATTAAGACTATTTGCGTTAAAGTATTTTCATAACCACTAGGTATTCCTAAGCGATGCAACATTTAAAATCCACTCCCCTCAACCTAATAAATCAAAAGATAGATTCTGATACATTCATTAAAGAATGTCATCAACTCATTGCATAACCTCCAATTCATCTTGCCAAAGTTCTTCTATGCTTAAAGGTGTATCTGCAGGTAAAACATTTAAGTTCCAATGCTTTTTATATGCCATTTGTCGCAACTCTTTTAACGATTTACAGGTATTCACTAATGGCTTGATGTTTTCACTACATAAGTATATTTCAAAGGCCTTATTAGTTTCGTCTATGAATTCCTGCTCTTCAAAAATCCAGTCGTCATTCTCAACCTTTGCAAGAATTATAATACTGGCTACTCCTAAATCTTTTAATTGATTTTCTAATTTCTTTAATCTGCGGTATAAATTACTGTGCATTTATAATGGCACCTGCCCTTGTATTTGATTTGCTAACTTGGCCCTATAATCAGGAGTAGCTTCTAGTAAGCTGTCTAAATCCTCGAATGACTCTAGTTTTACAACTTCACTATCTGTTTCCAGTATTTTTATAAGATTTCTTAAATCTTCTGCTTCCATCTCTTGAAAAGCACTGTCATATTTATTTAGCCAACTGTCATTTGAACGGTCTTTCATTGCTTTCGTTCTTTGTTCAAGCTTTTCAATTCGATTGGCCATATTAACAAACGATCTACCTCGCATTTTAATTCGTGTACCCCCTCTCAACCTCCACAAGGGCCTCTAATTCCTCAATTCTTTTAGCTAAATCTTCAACCTCCATAGACTTTAGAAGAATCTGGCTCAAATAGCCTATTGCCCTTGACTTGGACTCCTCTATTTCGTCATTTAATAGCTGGTTAATAGTTCTATTTAACAATCTGCGTACATGACTAGGATTATTTAATCTAATTTCTTGTTTTTTTGTGGCCATATAGCCTTCACCTCCTAAAAGCCTATAAATTGGTGCTTGTAACGATTTTACGTGTACGAAACTTAATTAAAATAGAGGGCGTTAAAGCCCTCCTTGTTATTCTTCTAAATCAGTTAAAATATAGTGGTCGGTCTTTTTTGGCTGCCCTAGATTATCGGTTTCAGTCTCTGAATATGTAGTTATATGCATAGCATTAGGACTAAAGCTCATAGCTGTTTGATGCAGTTCCTGTTCAAGCTTTTTATATTCCTCGGTGTTTTTCCAGGGCTCATATATATTGTTATCCTTTATAGCATCTTTAAGTTGCTGCAATTCCCGTGTCATTCCTCTTTCAGCCATCTTTGCACCTAGCATTTCAATTTCATCAACCGTTATATCTTTAGTACCTACTTGATTAATTCTAGCCTTTAATTCGTCACTATCCAGCATGGCTATTCGATTACTTTGCCTTTGGTATTCTAGTAGCTTCTCAGCTGGATTTTTTTCTTGCCATGGCTTACGGCTTTTTTCGTTCTTAATAAAAGCGTCTATCCTTACTTGTGTCTCTGATACGTGCTTTTCTTTTGATGTTCTTAGAAAATCTTTCATAGCTTGTTCATGCCTGTTTCTAAGCTCAAGCATGCCCTGTGCGTTCAAGTGGCCTAACTGTTTTTCTCTTTCAATTTCTCGATGCGCTCGCTCTTTCATTTCTCTTAGTTTTATAAAATCATTTGCTAATTTTTTCATTATTTATCCCTCCGTAAATCTTTAAGTTAATTATACCATTTAATATAATTTTGCAAAACCTTTTATTATAGCATTGTTTCATGATTATGTCTAATTTTTAAAAATGCTTATATCTCTGATTGCTTCAAGTGTTACATTTATTTTTGTTTGGGTAACATCGGTAACAAGGGTAACAAAGGTAACGGTACTCCATGGGTTTTATTTTCTTGCCATATCACTAAAATCTAATAGGCTATTTTCTTCTTGACGGTTTCCCGTTACTGCCGTTACTGCTGTTACCTCGTTACCTTCTTCTGAAATATATCTTCTTTTTAAAAGGTTAAAAGTGTTCTCGTAATACACAATTCGTCTTTTAGCAACTCCATCATACTTTTTTAATTTAACTTCCACCCCTAATGTCTTTAGAATCTGGCCTACTACATTAGGGCTTAATCCAGTACGGTCAGCAATATCAGTTGAAGTAATGTTTAGGATATCGCCATTTTTTAAACCCTCTTTTTTATAAAGCGAATTCATAACCATAAACATTTTTTCTACAACTTGTCCTGCTGGACTGCCTAGTCTCTGCTCTATTACTTCCTGCTGATGTTTGCCAATAAACTCCTTATAATCCTTTAATACACTTGGCTCATTAGCGAATAAGCTACTAAAAGCACTACTAATCTGCCTTAATCTTGGTTCTATTCCCTTAAGGTCCAGGTTTACTTTTTGGTCTGGATCTACTGAAAAATAATTGTTTAATCTAAATAGTAATAACTTGTTTCTTAAATTTTCTTCTTCTTGGTAAAACTCTTTACCTAAGACAACCGGTATATCATCTCTTGCTGTTTCGGTCATTATTTCAGTTAGGCATCTTGCTTCTAGTGCTGCGTCCTGGAATCTTCTTCTGGTAGCTAATATTTTAGGTCCATATGTAGGTAAAAATTGAACTTTATCTGGATTATCTTTTGTAGAGCGAATTACTGGCCTGTTAGTTTCAAATCCACAATTTAATATAGTTACTATCTCTGAATACTCATCAGAATTTTTTAAATCCGCTTCATCAATTATTAATGTTCCGGCCCACCTTCTTATAAGTCGATACATTGGCGCTGGAGTAACACACCCTGATGCGCTTATGGGTTTGTAGCATAATCCCCCTATCACATCTAAAAATCTACTCTTACCCACCCCTGTGTCTCCTATTGCCCTTAAGTACGGTATGGTTCTGAATCTATCATAAAGCCATGATAACAATACATAATAAGCTGCAAACTTCCTAAAGTTATCAGATAAATCAAGATATTTATAAATATGGACTTCTATATCGTTTATTAATTGCTGCGTATTTCCATAATCAGTTGCACCAGAAGGCATTTTTAAAGCACCTAGCTCTACTTCTTCCCCAATAATAGGTTTGATAACTTCAGATTTAGGCTGTAATTGATTTATGTATTTTAGGCCTTTTTCTTTATCCATATAAACAAATAGATGCTTGCCATCTTTATATATTTGTTCATATAGGACTTCATTGTTTATACATTTAGACATATATATTATTTTTTGTTCTTCTTCTGCTGCTTTTTTATCAGTTTTCTTCTGTTCGGCCACGAAGTATGCCACCCCCCCAACGCAACTCTACTAAAGTGATGATTTTCTGCTGATTAGTGCCATATTGAAGATTGAAAAAATGTTCATTTATTCTGGGTATGGCATTAAAAATATTTTCTATTGTGTTTTTGTCTAGCTCTTTTCTTAAGGGAATGTCTCTTAATACTCTATAAGCTACATCTTCAATTATTTCTAACTTATTAAGCCAATCATCCACCCTGTTTTGCAGTTCCTGCTCTTTTAACTTTTCAAGCTTTCGCCTTTCGGCTTCCTCTTTTATTTTCTGAAAATCTTTTTTATTAACGCCTTCAAGCCTTATCCCTTCTCCTGCTGCAACTATCCCTAATGCCTTCTTAAAATCGATATTGTGGTACTTCATAAGAAAGTCATATACATCACCAGTAGCACCACAACCAAAACACTTAAATCGACCTTTCTCTGGGCTTACTACAAAAGAAGGTGTGCTTTCTTGATGAAAAGGACATAAACCTTGATAGTTTCTCCCTTTCCTTTGTAGTTCTACATGCTGTATAATAAAATTAACAATGTTTGCCTGTTCTTTAAGGCGTTTAGCAGTAATCATGCTAATCATCAATCCCTTCACCGTTAACGCTGCCTAAGGGCAGCTTTTTCCCTTTCTCCTCATTCGATTTTGCATGACCTCCCGTTGCTTACCCCTCTATAACTCATTCAAATATTTTTCTAAGGCCCAAACTGGCACGACAATCCTTTTAGGGCCTACTCTTTTAGATGGCAGTTCTCCTGTTCGTATAAGCTTTCTAACGGTGCTTTCTGAACAGTTTATACTTTCTGCAACCTCTCGCACAGAATACCCAGTTCTTTTGACTTGCAATTGATTGTTATTCATATATATAAATCCTCCTTGTTAAATTTATCATTTAATTAGTGCCTGCCTATCATCGCCGGCTCGCTGTCTCTCAAGGTCAACGCCCACTCAAGGTTTTTAAAAGGCTTATTTAGTTTTTAAAGAGCATTGGTAAAATTATCTTTTATTGCTTATTATTCTATGGTAAGATGTAGTAAATTGGAATAATCATATTTTGATTGCCAAAATGATTACCAAGCGAGGTGTTAAGAATGGCAAAAGTTACTTATAAAGTTACTTATTTTGAAGTTTTTCCGGAATATAAAATAAAAGACGGTATAATTAAAGCAGTTGGCGATGTTCCAGTATATACGCACCAATGTCCATCTAGATGCTATTTAATGTTTTCTTATATTAAAGATGAAGAGTCATTAGTGCGGTTTGCTAACAAATATGGACTACCAGGAGCTTCAGAAAATGCAAAAATATATTATGATGCTAGTGCTTTTTATTGTATGCATGATGAAGTAAAAGCAATCCTTGATGAAGCTTTGAATATTAGAAATACTCTAAATATAATAAAAAGGAAAAAAAGAAATGTTAATAAAAAATTGACTACAAGCGAGCTTTTAAAAGAAAGGTATTATTGCAATGCGGCAGAATACGAAGAGAATTATTCTAGTTCTATTGATATTTCACATCATTTAGACAGCTTGCCTAGAGAATTTAGAGATAAGTTTGATGAATTTACAACAGAAGATAAAGTAAATAATAGAATCGCCATTACTATAAACGACTATATATCAAATGTAGGACACCAAGCATACTATAACCCCATTAACAAGGATTTTGAAAGCCAGGTAGCTTATGATGGCTTAATCTCAGCATGCTGGTATCAAATGTATTTAAATAATATTGTTTCAAATAATAAGCTAAAAACATGTCCTGAATGTGGAGATCTACATGAAGGACAAGGTAAGTTTTGTCCGCCAGAAAAATTTGGGAAGAGTGCAGGAGAGCGTTCTAATTGTCAAAACAAATACACAAAAAGAGAATGGAAAAGAAGAAAAGAAAAAAGTATAAACAAGCCTTAAAAGCCTAGTTTAAGTCAGTTACAAGCCATGTCATGTAATGCAATTTAATGCATTAATTAATGCAACTAGAACAAAAAAAGAAAAAATATATAAAATAACTAAATAATATTTAAAATTAAAAACAAGGCATTCAATCGCCTTTCTATAGGGGTTTTAAAACGTATAAAACAATATAAAAGTAAATAAAAATATATAGGTTCTGCGTCTCCAAAACCGAGGGCTGCGGGTTCGATTCCTGTCTCCCCTGCCACTAAGAAATAAGCAACCACGCTTGATAGCGTGGTTTTTGTTTTTTCTGGGTTTATTTTTTTTATGTTTGGTGTCCGATTAGTGACCAAATCAATAATTTTTTAAATAAGTTTACCTGTTTTTTTAATTTTCATAAAACTATATAAAAATAAAATTATAAAAGAAACAGCTAAGCTAAAATAGAATTCTGGATAGGTTAATTGTAAACTTAATGATAAACTAACCTTTCCTGTCATGGTCATATAATGCCAAAAAATAAATTCATAAATTTTCACACCTATTATACCAAGTATAGCTACTAAAGATATCCAATTTCTATCTTTCTTGAAAGGATACCAAAGTCCTACTACAAATAGAACTATACATAATATAGTAATAGGATTCAATAACACTATAGTTCCCGATATTTCCTTTATTCCCCGTGCCCCACCAAACCAACTTAAAAACATAGTTGAAATATCAATTAGAAGTAATACAGTTAATATAATTTTGTTTTTTACAGTCACTTCACTATCTCCCATAAATATATTTGTTAGTATTACGCTTTTAGTAAAACAAACTGTCAATTTAAGACTATGATTTTTCAGATAATAATTGAATTATTTCGCCTAAACCAATTAAAATAAATCCAGTTACAAATGATAATGAGACAGAGTAAAAAAAATCAATAGTTCTTAATCCTTCAAAATATGGTTGTGAAATATGTATAGAGTTAATAATGATACCAAAAACTATGTATAATACACCCACTACCTTTAGAATTAACCCTGTTTTGTTCGTAGGTATTTTTATGTTTACTTTTTTATTGTTGATATTAGCTTTATCTAGTAAATCTTTTTCGGTAAGATTACGCTCTTTCATTTCACTTAAAATTAGAGCAAAAGCTTCTTCTGTATAGTCCTTCTTTTTACTAAACATTTTCAGTAATTCTTCATCACTAATATGTTTAATTTCTTCTTTTAATAAATTCATTATATATCTCCTTTGTCATAAATTCTTATTTTACTTTTTATAATAATTGCCTTTATTTTATCTTCGTATTATCTTTATATATTCCCTTTTATATTTTGTAAAAAGGCCATATTTGGTAATGAAATAGCCATATATGGTACTTAATAGACAATAAAAATATCATGGTCGCAAAAGATTCATGTAGTAAATAATAATTAAACTATAATCTATATCAAGTGGCAGTTAGTGCTCAATTTTAGCCTATTCACTACTCTATATGGCCTTTTCATAATATTTAACAGGAAAATCATAACATAATCTTGTATTCTATTTTTATAGTAATGATTATATTTTTGCAGTTTAATCACTACAAAAGTATGGATATTGCAACAATAGGAGGTTGACACCAGTGTCTAAAAAAAAGATTTTTGCTTTAGTATTTTTAGTTATATTTATCCCTTGTTACCTAATATCTCTTTATTATTACAGCCAGCATATTGTAACTGTTAAAGAACTTGAAATTGGAGAAATAATAGAAGTTTCTGAAGGAATAGTATTTATACATAATATAGAGATGCATAATTTTGAAGGACAGCAAGGTAGGGATTTTTATGATAGACTTGAGTGGTTTTATGACTCGATTATTTCTAAATTACCTAGGGAATACCAAATTACTGCTATGAATATAGTTGCATTTTATAATAAACCTTATAATTTTGATTTAGGTTTAGAAGATGTGGAAGGAAGCATAGTTTACATAAATGGGTTATATATATCTGACAAAGATATAGATAGATTCCATCATGATTTTAATACTATAATCAATAGTTGGTACAGAAAATAAAATAACAATTATAAGTAGTAGTAAAGAAATAGGTTTTACAAGCACTAGGGGCAGTAATGTTATAAAGTTTAATTCTAGAAATAAGATATATGAAAATGAGTACTCTCCAGAAAGTAGTGATAACCTAATCATAACAGTAAGGGATACATTGAACGATGAAGTCCATGAATTTAATATAGAATCTAACTGGAAAACAAATAATTATAATTATTTTAAAAGACCTCCATCACAATATAGCTTTCGTCCAAGTAATACAGCTCATAGCTTTATAAGAACAGCTGTTGATAAAGAAGATTTAAAAGCGGCAGAAACTGGTATACACCCAAAGATAACCGACTTTCCTTGGGAGAATCTTGAGCACGATCAATGGTCAAGAAGGCTAGGTCGACTAACAAGATATGAAGGTAATTATCTAGGATTTGATCATGTATTCTCCACCAGAATTACCTTTGGTGAGCGTGAAGATGATAATTCAAAAGTTGAATATGTACAAAATATCTTTATGACTGACTATGATAATGAATGGAAAATAATAGACATAAGCCCATTGATGGAATATAAGGAATAACACATTTTTTAACTTTCATATCTTATGTATATCTAATACGTTTTCGGAGGTAAGTATTATTAAATTATTTGCAATTAGTATGGCAACAGCTATAACATTTTTTTTATTTTAATTGCATTGAGTAGCAATTTTATTATTGCTTGTTTTTTCGGTGCAATGGGTTTTTTCATTCCTTTTGCAATCAAATTACAAGATATTAATGAAGAAGTTAGTAATATTAATAAAAAAATTAAGCAATTAAATATCGATAAAGAAAATTAGATTTATCGCTATTACTCTCTAATCCAAGTACAAACATATATTGTATCTTTATCTTCAGTATTGAGTCGAGGATTTTTTATTGTCCATTCCCCTTTTAAGCCTAGTTCTTCTGAACTAATTTGAAAATGACAACAAGCTATACCTATATCAATCATCTGAATGTCATAAGCAAGGTATTTACCGTAATTAGGAGTTCTTTTTAGATAAAAATGCACTTTTTCATTATCAATTATTATTCTCCAAGGTTGTTTGTTACTTGCTGATGGACCTAACCTAATCATTTCTAGAGGTATTTCTAATTTTTCTGCTTGGTTTTTAGTCAGAGGCAATAAATTAGTATTAAAAAATAGTTCTGACCAGTCTTTTCTGTGGTCAGATTTCGCTGTTAATCTAATAGCTTTTTCCATAAACCTCATTTTGTTTTCAGCATACCCTATAGGTGTTATGCACGGAATAATTTCATCTTCCTGTAGCTCTACTAATTTTGTAATTTTATTTCTATTAAAACTTGCACCTAGCCAACAAGTTCCTATATCTAATCCAGTTAAAAAGAGAATTAATTTCTCAAATGAATAACCATAATCTAAATGATTGTTTTCTTTATCTTTTTTCATTATCCCAACAATAAAAGTTTGGGTCCCTTTTATAAAACCATAGGTTCCTATTTTTTCTTTTTTATTAGGGTTTATATTGCCCTTAACTATTTTAAATTTTGTTTCATTACCAAATAAACCTGTTTTATTTTCGTTTATATCTATGTATTCTTGTATTAGTTCAAGTTTGTTAGTTTCTATTTCCTTGTTTATAAATGTTCTTACTGATGTTCTATTTTTTATATTATCTATATTTAAACTATTCATTAAGCAGTAACCTCCTAGTATTATAATTACAAAAAGCCAAACTTTTTATAATTATAATAAAGTTGGCTTTTTATTTTTAAGCTCTATTAAATTAGCTTTGTGCTACAAGACGTAGTTGTACGACTTCAGTAGGTACACCAGCCCGTAGTGGGAACCAGTCACCAGACCCTCTATGGACAAATAAACTATTTCCTTCTTTCTTATATATACCTCCTACATAACGAAATAGATAATTACCAGCATTAAATAATTCATAGTCTTCTCCCATACGTAATGCTAGTTGTCCCCCATGGGTATGCCCGGCCAAAGTAACAGGAATATTAGCCTGTACTGCAGCATCAAACGCATGAGGATGGTGAGTTAGTAATAGTTTTAAGCTGTTGCCAGGGGTATTGGTATATTCAACAGCTCTTCTAATATTCTTTAAGTCTTGTAGCTCACTATAGGAAAAATCTATTCCTAAAAGTTTAATAGGGGTAGAACCTGTATCAATAATAGTAGATTCATCTAGAAGTAAATTAAATCCAGCATTCCTAACAGTATTTACCCATTTATTTGCATCATATATTTTATCATGGTTACCTATGCATAAATAAACACCCTGCTCTGCTTTTAATTCACCAATAAAATCTATTAAATCAGGCATATAGTCAAAATTATTATCTAATATATCTCCAGTTATAACAGTAATATTGCTCTTTAGCTGATTTGCTGTTTGGACTATATTTTCAATACGTTCACGCCCTGTTAAAATTCCAACATGGGTGTCAGAAAGGTGAGTGATTGTATATCCTTCTAAGTCTGGTGGTAAGTTTACAACAGGTAGATCAATAATTCGTACATTTAAGTTCTTTTTGTCAAAAAAAGTTGCTACAGATGCTCCACTTACTATTAATGGTGGTGTTGCTACTAAACCTAATTTAACAAACTGACGCCTACTTAAATGGTTATTTAAATTTTCCTCATTTTGTTGTTCTTTATTGTTAAAGTATTTATTATAGTACTTAAATCCCCAGATTGTTATAGCAACAATACCCATCCCAAGCATCCAAAGTAAAATAGCTCCTATCCACAGATATAAAGCGGAAGTCCAAAGCCAAGGACCACTTTCTAATGGATTACCTAATCCTAAAGTAGCACTAATAATAGGAATAAAAATAATAAGCATCCATAATACTAATGCTATTCTAGTATACTTTCTTGCTATGGGATAATTTTTCAAATCATGTCTAAGCCAATAGTCACTTATAAGGTACCAAGCTAAGTTTATTCCAAGAACTATTGTAATAATTAAATAAAACATCAATATCACCTTATGAATTTTATTTTTAGTGTTGTTAAAACACTCGAGGTATTTCTCTTATATCTTCCTCCAAAACACAGTAAAAAAGGCTATATAATAATTAAATAGCCAAATTAAAGTTTAATATTTTTGATGGATACTGGACGTGTCACTAACAAAATTTATCAAATTTGGTATACAATAAAATTATTATCTAATATATCTCCAGAATAACTAAATTACAAAGGTTAATACCTAAAAGTCATTCCAGCTTCTCCTTTGATAATTTTATTACCTAATGCTGAATATAGTTTAGCAGCAGAATAAAAGCCAGTGCAATGACAAGGTATTATTTGACTAAAATTACAAGTCTTTAAAAATTCAATAGTTTTATTAATTCGTTCGTCACTTGCAGTCATCAAGTGAGTGCCACCTATAAAGCTAAGTATCTTTTTTCTACCTGTTTTTTCAATTGCGTAATTAATAATATTAACTATACCTGAATGTGCACATCCACTTATTATAATTAAACCATCGGGATGATCTATTATTAAGGCTATATCATCTGGAAGTGTATCATCCACTAAATTTCCATTATGCTCAGTTTTAAAACTACCTCCAGCAAAACTTCCTACATCTTCATAATCATTATTACGTGGAACTGCTCCAGTTAAATAAATATTTGGAGCAATTTGAGTAAAATTATCAGTAAATATCATTTCTGCATTATTAGTTTGGACTTCCTCTAGACTAAAACAACTTCCTATATCTTTTTTATCATCTTCAGTAACAATATATCTTTTTGAGAAAACTGCGGAATGGGCGTAGATTTTTTTGATTCCTCCCATTTTTAATAAAGATGATACAGCACCTGTATGATCAAAATGTCCATGACTAATAATAAGGTTTGAAACTTCATTTAAATTTTCTCCCATAGCAGAAGCATTTTTAAATATTGCATCACCATTGCCGGTGTCTATTAAATAGTTTTCATTGTTTACAGTAACTAGAGCTGCAAAGCCATATTCTCCTATAACAGAGGGCATTGGGGCTGTATTCTCTACTAAAATACTGACTGTAACTTGCATATATATTCCTCCTTCTGAATTTTCAAATTATAGAAATGGTAAATTCTCCTATACATTAATAATTTTCTTCATATTTTCTTAATAACCCTTTATTTATTTATTAAAATTGGTTATGTATTATTTGATTTAGGTACACTCGTATATTGTTTCAAATTGAAGGGTAAATTACTTCTAACGGAGGTGATTATGTGAATAAAACAGCGGCAGCACTTTTAGTAAAGTTTGCTATAACATTTATTGCGGCTTTAATAGCACTATCATTAATAATCCCTAATTGGTGGTGGGCAGTTCTGGTCATAGCTATAATAGGAACTGCAGCTAATTATTTTCTGGGTGATTTAATAATTTTGCCTACTTATGGTAATGTATTGGCATCTATAGGAGACGGAATATTGGCTGCTTTAATCGCATGGGTAGTTGCTCTAGTCTGGCCGGTTGTAGAAATAACAATTATAGCAGCAATAGTTTATGCTGTTATTATTGCCGTAGCAGAATATTTTTTTCATATGTACTTAGAATCTTCAGAAGAAGTCCAACCTTAGTTATAACTTAACTTTAGCTTCCTAATGGAATGCTAAAGTTAAGAATCATCATATAAATAGTTATAGTATTTTATTTGGTAATAATGGCAATAATTTATGTAGAAATGCTAAGGAGGTATAGTTTGGCTAATATTAAAGTATATTTTTCTTTGCTATTTGCAACTTTTTTACTAATACAATTTTCTATTTATGCACTTTTAAGCACGAACAATTCTTGGTATTGGATGGGTATTATTTTTTCTTCTTTTGCAATCACATACATAATATATATTTTATATAGTAAACTGACTTATCAAATTAAACCTAAAAAAGAATATAGTTTTTATATTACTGATGATAATAATAACGATGAGGATGTTTTGTTTAAAAATTTAAGAAAACGTTATTAAAAGACCCGGATAAAAAATCCGGGTCTTTTTTTGATCATTTTTTTACTATTATTCTTTTTCTTGTTTAACTTTTTCAATTACTTTTTCCACGTTTTGTGCTGGTACTTCTTCATAATGTGAAAATTCCATTTTAAATTTGCCTCTACCTTGGGTTATTGATTTAAGGTCTATAGTATATCTTGCCATTTCTGCTAAAGGAACTTGTGCTTTAATAGTTTGTTTGTTTCCAGAAGGCTCCATTCCTTGAACCCGACCTCTTTTACTGTTTAGATCTCCAATTATATCACCCATATATTGATCAGGTATTTCAATCTCAACATTTACTATTGGTTCTAATAATGTTGGATTTGCTGTCTCTACACCTTTCTTGAAAGCTAGTTTAGCGGCCATTTTAAAAGCCATTTCATTTGAATCAACGGCATGATATGAACCATCATATAAAGTAGCTTTTACATTAGTTACAGGATAACCAGCTAGAACTCCTTCTTCTAATGCTTCTAATAAACCTTTTTCTACAGCAGGAAAATATTGTCTTGGAACAGAACCACCAAATATTTTTTCATTAAATTCAAATTCACCTTCTGCATAAGGTTCAAATTCTATCCATACATGACCATATTGTCCTGCACCACCAGATTGTTTCTTGTGTTTACCTTCAACCTTAACTGAACCTCGAATTGTTTCTCTATATGGTATTCTCATATCTTTACTTACAACATCAACACCGTATTTTCTAGATAGTTTCTCCATAATTATTTCCATATGGGTATCTCCCATACTTCTTAAAATTGTTTGACGCGTTTCTCTGTTCTTTTCAACTCTAATAGTAGGATCTTCCTCTAAAATTCTAGAAAAGGCACCACTAAGTTTATCTTCATCACCCTTACTTTTAGGCTCTATAGCTACACTTAAGGTTGGTTCTGGAAATTCAATTGGATCTAATGTAACAGGATTAGCTTTCTGGGTTAAAGTATCACCTGTAGAAGTTGCTGAAAGCTTTGCAACAGCTGCTATATCCCCAGCATGTAGTTCTGAAACATTGGCTTGTTCTTTTCCTGTCATAATTATAATTTGGGCAATCTTTTCATCTTTTTCTTTGGTTGGATTAAATACTACGCTATCTGCTTTTAATGTTCCGGTAAATACACGGAACATATTAAGTCTACCAATATAAGGGTCAGCTATTGTTTTAAATACTTGAGCAGCAAAAGGTTCTTCGGCTGTATTTTTTCCTTCAACCATAGGATTATTGTCAGGAGTAGCCGCACAATCAGTAATGAACTCCATTAGTGGTTGAATTCCTATATTTTTAGTAGCCGAACCACAGAATACAAAAACAGCAGAACCAGCACAAGCTGCCTCTTTTATTCCTGTTATAATCTCTGCATCACTTAATTCTTCACCTTCTAAATACTTTGTTAATAAATCATCATTTGCCTCAGCAGCAGCTTCTATTAGTTCTTCTTTATATGTTTCTACATCATCCATCATATCTGCTGGAATATCTTCTTCAGTAATTTTGCCAGTTCCTGTTTCAAATATTAATGCTTTCATTTTTATTAAATCAACTACACCTTTAAAGTTTTCTTCCATACCTATGGGTAATTGTACAGGAACAATATTATCTGAAAATCTATTTTTTAATTCATCTAAAGCTTTATAAAAATCAGCATTCTCTCTATCTAATTTATTTATAAAAACCATTTTGGGTGTTGAAGGATAGTCTTCCCATAAAACTTCAGTTTGAACTTCAACACCAGCGTTAGCACCTACAACAATCATCATACTATCTGCTACACGCATAGTTCCAATAACTTCAAAATAAAAATCTGCATAGCCTGGTGTATCTAACACATTTATTTTATGGTTGTTAAATTCACAAGGTATAAGGGATGTGCTCATTGTTATTTGTTTTTTTATTTCTTCAGGATAAAAGTCTGCAACTGTATTACCATCATCTACTTTTCCTAATCTTTTTATAGCTCCTGTATTATATATCATGGCTTCTGCCAGTGATGTCTTTCCTGTACCTCCATGGCCGACAAGAGCAATATTGCGTATTTGGCTAGTGGGATAAACCTTCATTGAATAACCTCCTTAAAAATTACTATAACTGATAAAATGGTACTATAATTTGTTTAAACTAGCAAAAATTTTTATAAAAGATAATACTATCTTTTACTATAAAAATTAAATAACCAATAAAGAACTACTCCTACCACAAGGAAAATAATTATGTTAAAAATAAAGAAAAATTTCATTGCATCTACGATTATTGTAAAGGCTAAAGCTAATGATACTGGAAACCAAAATGCTTTACTAATAGGTTTTTTAGGTATATTGGGATTTTCTTTTTTTTCTTTTAGATATGAATAATTAAATATTGTTAAAAATATTATAGAATAAACCAAGAAACTTGCGATAATCATTAATTTTCCTCAAAGCCCAGCTTATTTATTAAATCAGTATAATTATCTTTAAACTGATTTATTAAGTTATAATCAGTTAGATCTAAATTAATGGGTGTTATACTAACATACCCTTTTTGAACCGCATGAACATCGCTATCCTTTTCTTGGTCTTCTTTTTTAACTCCCCCTCCTAACCAGTAATATTTATTACCTCTTGGATCTTCTCTCTCTTCAAAAAGATTGTCGTAATTTCTAACTCCAAGCTTTGTAATATGCACTCCTTTAATTTCTTCACTACTTATTGCAGGTACATTTATATTTAATAAGTTAGTTTTCTCTAATTTATTATAAAATACTTTCTGGATAAGATTTTTTACTATCTTAGCCGCAATGGAAAAATCCTTTTCAGGTTCAAACGAATCTAATGATACCGCTATAGATGGTACTCCCATAACAACCCCTTCAGCTGCTGCAGATACTGTACCAGAATATAATACATCTGTGCCAAGATTAGCACCATGATTTATTCCAGAAACCACCAAATCAATATCGTCTTCAATTAAACGACATAAAGCTAATTTAACACAATCTACAGGAGTTCCACCTATTACCCATCCTTTTTTAACTTCTGGCAAATCAATGTTTACAGCTTTAATGGGATCATAAACAGTTATCGAATGTCCTGTTCCACTTCTTTCTCGATCTGGTGATACTAAATATAATTCTGCTATATTAGACAATTCCTTAGTAAGTGCATGTATACCTCTAGCATGAATTCCATCGTCATTAGTAACTAGGATTTTCATTTTTCAATAGAAACCTCCTGTTCAAAAATTGTTATATTGGTTAATGGCCAATATATTAAAAAGGCTTTACCTTTAACTCTATCCTCAGTCAACCATACATTCCACATATGACTATCATAGCTATGGTTTCTATTATCCCCTAAAACAAATAAGCTATTTTCCGGGACTACTACTGGACCATATTCATAATCAATTGGTTCTAAAAGGTATGGTTCTATTAATTTCTGATTATCTATATATGTCTTGCCGTTCTTTATTTCTACTGTTTCTCCTTCTAGCCCAATCACTCTTTTTATGTAATCTTGTTCATTACTAATACCATCGGGAGGAGTAAAAACAATAAGTTCGCCTCTTTCTATATCTTTAAAATTATAAATAAATTTATTAACCATTACCCTATCATTAATTTGTAATGTAGGAAGCATAGATCCCGAAGGTATAATTCTACCTTCAACAACAAAGGTTCTTAAAACCATTGCTAAAATAAAAGCTATAATTATTATACTTAATAATTCCTTTATAAAATCTTTTGTTTCACGACTCACAACCCCATACCTCAAATCTCATTAAAATTCATATATATTAATAGTCATTTCATTTTTTTGTTTATCTTTTGTTAAGCCAAACATTATATTTTTGTCTTTTAAATTTTTATTTAGAAAATCAACTACATAAGCAAGCTCGGTATTAGTTTTGAAATTTTTTGTAGCTATTAAATCTAATTTGCCTTTTTCTTGCTCCTGCATAATGTTTTGCACTCCTTTCACCCCTATTTATTGTAGTTTAAGCTACTTATATTAGCAAGTAAGCAATTAAACTTATGTAAGGTTAATTAGTGAATGCAATTGTGGTATTATCCTTACATCTTTAAGCTGTTGTAGGTATTTTTTTTGAAGCATTAATAAAAAATCAATATCTTTATTTTTAATTATGTTATTAGTTGTTACTGGTTGAAGTATTAGGGGTATGTTAATACTTTGATTGCTTATTAAACGAACAGCATGATCAACTTCCTCCATGGAATTTTCCTCTGATATGACTATCTTTATATATATATCTTTTTGCTTTACTTTTTTTAAAAATGCTTCATGTTCTTCAAAATAATTTTTGTTTGTAAATGATGGCAACTTTATATCCATGCTTATTACATCAATAGAAGGCAAGCATAATTCTAGTTCCTTAGATAAAGTTCCATTAGTTTCTAAAAGAATTTTATAATTATTTTCCCTTAATATTGGCCCTAAGTTATATATAAAGTCTGCAGATAAAAGAGGTTCTCCTCCAGTTAAACTCACCCACTTAGAAGAATATTTATTTACTATTTCTAATATTTGATCTACACTTAATGGATTTTGAATTTGTTTAACTTGATTATTTTTTCCTGTATTTATGCTAATATTACATTGTTCAGGAATACTAACACTAGCAGGAGTATCACAATATTTACACCTGAGATTACAACCAGCAAACCTAATAAATATATGTCTTGTGCCAATATAAAGACCTTCACCTTGAATACTCTCCATTACTTCAGATAAGTAAGCCTTCAATTATTTAGCCCCCTGACTTTACAACGGGCTTCATATATCTCTTGCAATTCTTTTGTGTATCGAAACATTATTTTTTCTGCAAAAGAAGATAGGTTTGATATGCCTAGTTCTTTTAAACCACTAGTTTTCACTGGTGTTCCCTTAGTCTCTACATTAATACCAACATGTATTAGTGTTGATAGTATTGAACTAGTAGCTATCGAAACATTTAATTTGCGTTTATTTATATATAAATCATCTCCAAATCGTACTACTGTCACCCCTTTTTGTTCTAATTCTTCCTTAATACAATTAATAAATAATCTCTGTCTATAAACTGCTAACTCTAAATCAGTATTGAAATGTTCTATTATAAAATGTAGCATTTGTGGTGAATATATAAAAGCTTCTCGTTTATAATCTGCAATATCAACCATATTTCCTAATGGCACATTAGCTTCACCTATAAAAGCTACAACTGCATCACCTATTAGGTCATAATTTCTATAAATCCATTGTGGTTGAAGTTGCTTTCCATCATAATTAATTATTTTATCTATAAATATTTTCTTCAATACTGTATCCCTGCCTTTTTAGCAGCTGCTTTATTTTTAATGCATGACGGACATTGCCCACATGGTATTTCATTACCTAAATAACAACTCCAAATATCAAACATTTTTAAACCAAGTTTATGTGCTTTCTTAATAATTTCCTCTTTATTCATATCTTTTACAAAAGATTTAACCTTCACTTTATTATTAGTAGATAATGAAAGAGTTTTGTTAATATTATCTATAAACTCTGTACTATTATCTGGAAAATCAACAGCTTCTTCTGCATTAAAGCCACATATTACCCAATTAGCCTGAATTGTTTCTGCATAACATGCTGCAATGTTTATAAACAATCCATTTCTATTAGGAACCCATATATTATTAGTATCTAATTTTTTATTTTGAATTAAACCTGACTTGATATCTTCTTTCATAAAAGGGAGCTCAACTATCTTATGATCTATATTATACATTTTACATATATCTTCTGATGCACTTATTTCCTTTTCTTTTGCTATCTGTCCATAGTCAAAAGTTATAGCTTTTAGAATTTTGCAATATTTTCTTGCTATAAGCATCGAAACAACAGAATCTAAACCACCTGAAAGTAAAACAATTGCATTCATTATTCACTCCTATAATATGTTGCACAACTATTAGCTGATTCCCATACTTTTACATTTTTAATTTTGCAATCTTTACATAGCTTGCCCATATTGTTGTAAATTTCCTTTGCTAAATTCTCAGCCGTAGGACTTATTAAGTCAAAGGGTTCAATTTCGTTTAAATATGTATGTTCGTACTTTTCAAGAATAATATTTAGTGTTTTTTTAAGATCCCTAAAGTCATACAACATCCCCTTATTATCAAGTTCTTCTCCATAAACTGTCACCGCAACTTTCCATGTGTGTCCATGAATATTCTTACAGTCTCCTTCATATTGATAAAGCTTGTGTGCAGCTGCAAATTCCTGCAACACGGTTATCTCAAACAAAATTTTAACCTCCTCAAATAGTTCCACATTTGTTTTCAGCGATTATTTTAGTACATTTTGTATAAATTCTACCATTAATCAATAATTAAATAAAACTCATTCTGCTTTGTAAAGCTAGCAAATAAAGTCATTTAAACAACGAAAAAAAATATTCTAATTTTATAAGTAAGAAAAGATAATAGATAAGCAAAGGATGGAGTAAAGATTTATAAATCCTTGCTAGTTATACCACTAAGTAATTTTTAGGCATATCCATATACAAATAGCAATCCGATAACACCAAAACTCCTAGCACTCAAAATCGTGTTACCACCCTCGTAATTTTATTCAATTTTAAGTATTCCATATTTTTGTGCTTTTCTAGATATAGTTGATGGATTCACATTAAGCAATTCTGCAACTTTATTGTATGAGTCAGTAAGTTCTAGAGCTTTTATTAACAACTTTTTTTCAACAGTTTCAACGGCTGATTTCAAAGGAATAATTTTATTAATTATAACAGGTTCATTTTTGTTAATTTCTTTAATTTCTTCTTTATGGTGTATAAAATCTGGTAAGTTATTAGAATTAATACTATTTGTAGCAGAAGTAACAATTAATCTTTCAATGAAATTTTCAAGCTGTCGAATGTTTCCTGGCCACTTATATTCCATTAAAAGTTTAAGTGCATCATCTTTTATAGTCATATTTAATTTATACTTGCGATTAAATTTATCACAAAAATAATTAGCTAATAAAGGTATTTCATCCTTTCTTTTACGCAAAGGCGGTACATTAATAGGTATTACGTTTAGTCTATAAAATAAATCTTCTCTAAACTCGCCCGCTTTAACCATTTGCTCTAAATTTTTGTTTGTAATAGTAATCAATCTTACATCTATCTTAATTGACTTTGTACCACCAACTCTTATTATTTCACGTTCTTGAATCGCTCTTAAGAGTTTAACTTGTATATGAAGAGGAATTTCACCAATTTCGTCAAGTAGTAAGGTTCCTCCATCAGCAACTTGAAATAAACCTATTTTACCTTCTTTTTTTGCTCCCGTAAATGCTCCAGCTTCATATCCAAACAATTCTGATTCTAATAAGTTTTCTGGAATAGCTGCGCAATTAAGTTTAACATATGTACCAGCTCGTCTATTACTATTATTATGAATTATTTCTGCAATTAACTCTTTGCCGACACCAGATTCTCCTGTAATAAGAACAGTTGTATCTACTTGTCCAACCCTGATTGCCTGATGAATTAACCGTTCCATTTCTTTATTTTTATAAATTAAATTAATTGGATATTTCCTTTCATTAATTTTGGTTTCAAAGTCTTTTTTTAATATCTTGAGTTGTTTTGCTTTTTGTTTTAAATTTTTCAGTTCGGTTATTTTATCTTCATCAATTGCTTCTATACGGTTATATATACTGAAGTTGAAACCTTGTATATTTGGTCAGATATTTCATCAATAATATAATTTAAAGCAACCAACATATCATATCTTGTTATGATTCCCACCAGTTCACCATTTTCTATAACAGGATAACAACCATAACTAGTTATATTTATACTTAATATATTATCATAAGGTGATAGAACTTCTATATCTCTTGTCATATATCTATCAATAGGTATATCCATACTTTCTTTGTTTTTTATTGCTTTTATTAAATGTGTTTTAGTAAACAATCCAATTAATTTATCATCATCAACCACGGGTACTCCATCAATTTTATTTTCTAGGAATACTACAGAGGCCATCCAAATACTAGTTTTAGGATATAACTGAATAATTTCAGTACTCATAAAGTGCCTAATTTCCAAATTTACTCCCCCTTATTTTAACTGCCCCCATTTTTTTATATCACTTACATATTTTTCCTCATATATGATGTTACTATAATTTCTCATTGCAGGACAACTTATTTTAGAACAAAATTAAAGGAAAAATATTGTTTTTTTAGAATAATGAGTACGAGGTGATATCTGTGCCACAATCTAATGTTTTTTTTGATAGAAAATATACTTGTCCAGTATGCTCAGGCCAATTCAGTTCATTATCTGTTAGAAGCTCAGCTACATATGTAGAAAATAAAGAGCCTGATTTTCATACAATATATAAAGGTGTTAGTCCACTTCATTATTCGATTATTGTTTGTCCATATTGCAATTATGCAGCATCTAATAATACTTTTTCTAAACCACTTTCACCTGTTATAGTTGAACAATTAAGTAAAGCACTTGCAATTTTACAAGAAGAAGAACCATATTTTTCAGGAGAAAGAGATTTAACAACTGCTTTACGAAGTTTTCAACTAGCTATACGGTGTTCACAATTAAAAAAAGCTAGTGCAGGCGAAATTGCAGGACTACTACTAGCATCTGCTTGGTTAGCTAGAGAGATTAAAAATACAGAATTAGAAAACACTTATATGAATCAAGCATTAAAACATTATCGAGAAGCTTATGAAAAAGGGACAAATACAATAGGTAACCTAAGTGATATACAAGCAACTTATTTAATAGGAGAGCTTTATCGAAGAACTGGTGAATATTCCGAAGCCGTGAATTGGTTTAATAGAGCAATAGGACATCCCCAAATTAATTCAAATCCTTCTATAGAAAAATTAGCTAGAGACCAGTGGGCCTTAGCTAGAGAGCAAGTTAAACAAGCAGGAAGCAAAAAAGAAGATAAAGAAGATGTGATTAATCAAGAAAAAAAAGTATCAGATTATCCATCTAATACAAAAGAATCTAATAGTAATACTACTGTTCAACTAACAGTTGGTATTTATCAACACCAGTTTGATTTTTTAAAAGAAGTTGCAAATAAAAATCCACAAGTAAATAAAGACCAAGTACTAAAAGCGCTATTGGACGCTACAATAGAAACTATTGGAGAAAGAAGCATAGATGAATTTTCTTCCGAAATTGAACTTAAGAGAAATTTTATTAAAATGTTAAATGATTAGGGTGTCCATAATTCCGTGTAAATGAATTTTCAGTAGTAATGTGATTTAATAGTTATCTTGATTAAATTTAGATATTACATTACTTTGTCCATTTTCAATAAATACTTCATATGCAATATCTCCAGCATCAGAAAGATGCTGATTATGAGTAACCATAATTATTTGTCTATTAAAGTTTTGTACAACCATATTTAAAAACTCAGCAACATTTTTAGAATATTCTCCTGAAACATGTTTAGCAGGTTCATCAAGTAATAGAGGACCTTCGAGCTTTGGGCGAGAGGTTTCAAGTAGTGACACTCTAAGAGCAAGAGCTACAATATCTACAATTCCTCCACCGCGTGATTCTTGAGGTTCATTTGATACAATCTGCTCTCCTCCATATGTTGATGATACTAAAAAATAAGCCTCTGTTCTCTCCCCTTTTTCTTCTAGTTCTATATTAAATTTTAGATCATTTGGAAATACAATGGTTAATGCATTGCTAACTAGGCTTTCCATTGTATTCTTAGATTTTTTTCTTGCATACTCTGATGCTAATTGATATATCGTACTAACCTGCTTAAATATTTGAATTTTATTATCAAGTTCTCTTAGTTCAATTTGTTTTTGATCAATTATTTGATTAAGTTTATCAAATTCTCCCTTACGCACTAAATAATCATTTTGAAATTCTGCCAAAGCATTTTTTAATGGTTCCATTATTTTAATCCTACCTTTTCTAGATATTCATCTGGAAGTAGGTTTTTAGCTTCTTCAATTAGTGAATCCATTTCTGTTTTTAATTCTTTAATTTTTTCAGTTAATTCATCTGGATTAACTCCTAATTCTTCAGATTTTTTCCTTAATTCAATTAATTCTTTTTCTAAATGTTCTTTAGAAGCGACAGCTCTACTTCTATCATCACGAGCAGCCTTAATAGCTTTATCTAATTTTTTTATTTTTTCTTCATATGTATTTTGTTTAGTCATAATTTAGCGGACTAAAAACAGTCCTTAACCCCCTTTCTATCCTTTTAATTGTTTTTATCTGATAAATTCTTAGTAAGTTCGTCTATAAGATTTAAGTCTATATTAGAATAACAAGTGGGACATCTACCTGCTTCCTTTAAAGTTGCTATATAATTATCAATCAATTTGTTATATTTATCTTCAATATTACTTAAGATTTGACTACTCTTTTCATAGTCATCTTTCGTCGAATAATAATTTTCCGATATATTTAGTACATTTATATAGCTTTGATTAAGATAATTTAAATTATTAATAACTTTTTCCAAACTATCTAAGTTTTTATATTTTTCCAGATATCTTTTTATGGTGTTGTAATTCTTTTTTCTTTCATCATATAACCTTTTTAATTCTTGTATTTCATGCCCTTTTATCCTTAGTTCATATAGCTGGTGAATAAGGTTATCCCCATTATCTATATTTTGGGTTTTTGTAATAACATAGTTTATAGTCTGTATTTTTTTTTGACATAAGGAAATCTGGCTATCTATATTACCCAAATCATTGAAAACTGTATATGTTTCCTTTAATTGACTTAAGAATTCAGCTGAATCCTCAACGTATTGAAGTTTTTCAGCCAAGTTATTAAAATGTTGGGCTTGTTCCTTTCTTAATTTAATATCTTTATTTATTGTTTCTAATTTGCTTAAATGTTTTTCAACTTCTTGGCATTGAATAATTTTTTCACTAGATATTTCTAAAAACTGCAATTTGTTCAAAAAAGTATTTATATTTTGTATTTTAATTTCATTATTGTTCAATTTGGTTTTAATGTCCTCAAGTTTATTAATTTTTTCTTTTAATAAATCAATTTTTTTAATAACAATATTTAATTTATTAATCTTATTTTCTTGCTCAGGTAAATCAGCATATTCTTTAAGAGTTTCTGTCATATTATTTATATCATTTTCTAAATCATTTTTTCTTCTGCCTAAACCACGGATATCTCGCAAAATATCTCTTTGAGCACCATCAATAATATGTAAATTAGCTATTCTACCTATTACTTTTGCACGTGTTGAAGCAGTTTCGGATAAAAGAAATGGACTATCTAATTGACGAGCAATATTTAACTCAAATTCTTTATCTTTATCTATCCAAAGTCTATAAATACCAAGCTCTTTCTGTACCTCTTGAGGAACATCTTTGTTAAATTTTTCAAATATTTCTTCTTCTTGATTTGGTTTCTTTATAATGTATCTATTAATTCTCTTAGAATCATCTCTAATACGTGAAATCTTAACATCATTATTTAAAATTACAGTAACCTCACAAGATGTTTCACCTGCTCTAATAAAACCCGATCCTCTTGGTTCATTAAAAAACAACCAACGAATTGCTCTAATAATTGCTGTTTTTCCTTGGTCTGATTCACCAACAAAAATATTTAAACCAGAACTAAGGTTTAATTTGGTATGAGTATGTGATTGAAAATTGATAATTTCTAATTGTTTTAGATATTTCATTAATCCCATCCATCCCTAAAAGAAAATTTCTCTTCCACTATAGAAATTCTTTTCAAGGCTTCTTTTCTTACTTCAGTAGATTCACCTAATTTTTCAACAACCTCGTCAATAATGTTTTTTACATTCATCCTTTCCATATCTGCTACGTTTTTTATCTCACTTGCAAACATTTCAAGCTTTAACTCCATAGCCGCTTTTTCTTCTAATTTTGTTCTATCTAATACATCAGTTCCATTTAATGCACTAGTAAGAGGTATTAATTTGCAATCAATTTTGGATTCTAAGCTAATTAAACAAACATTTATATTCCGAGTTAATTCTGACTTGTGATTAGATAATCTAACAACTGCCCCTGGATTTATGAAATGTTTGTCATCTTTTTCAATTACACCAAAACCTAAATGGTTATGTCCACTTAAAGTTATATCAGCTTCTGTATTAGTTATTTGTTCGATAAGAGTTACATCACCAGGAAACTCCTTTTCATATGACAACATTCCGTGCACCATATGTATAGCAACATCACATGCACCCTTTTTCACTACATAATCAAGCTCTACAGATCTTCTATCCATATCAAAATGATAAGGCTGGCCAGTTAATTGCAATTTAACATTGTTTTTATGAATATATATTGGTACACCCGGATTTAAAATGTTTATAAAGCCTAAACGACTTAAAAACCCTAGTAAAGTTCGAGGGAGAGAGCTTAAATTAGCACCAAATAAATCATGGTTACCACTAATAACGTATATAGGTGCTTCGAATTCCCTAAAAATTTCTAAAAACTCCCCAGTTATAGCTAGAGACGGACTTGGAGTATCAAAAAAGTCGCCTCCATGTAATATATAATCCACTTTATTTTCAATAGCTATTTTATTTATCTCTCTTAGTTTATTTTTAAGTGTTTCTGGTAGATTATCTATTCGATTCGCTGGATTGTTACCACGTATATGCGTATCTGTAATATAGAGTATTTTCATTAATTATCACCTGTACTTTTATATGTAAACCCTAATAATTGATTGTTTTCCTTTACTAACTGTCCCTGATCAACAAGTTTATCAAGGTAATTTATCATTTGATCTTCACTAATTACTATATCTTCTTCCTCTAGTTTTAAGAGGGGATCCAAAAGATTAGTTTCACTTATGGGAATAAATTCATTAATTATATTATATATTTTTTCTTCATCTTCGTTTTTTTCAGTTAGTTCATCAAAAGGATTAATTTGATGTGGACTTTTGGTTTTTGAAACCCTTACTTTAACTGATATTGTTCTACCAAATATGGGTGAGGATATAAAGCTGGTTCCTGATAATAAATAAGGTAGTCTTTTTATTTCTTCAGAACCAATATCAGTTTCTTCCCTAATTACAGCTAAATCAGTAGATCTAACTGTTCTAAATATTATTTTAGTATTAAGTTGGGCATTAACTGTATCATCTAATAAAGCTGGTCTTTGTGTAGCAAGTATTAAAAACACCCCATACTTACGCCCTTCTTGAGAAATTTCTTTTATTTCTCTCCTAGATGGAATATTGTGCTCTCCCCTTGGTGCAAAATTATGCGCTTCATCTGTAACTACTATAAAGGGTGGGAATTTTGTTGCTGTATTTAAGCCTTTTTGAATTGCATCTCGGTATTCTCTTCTTTTGGTATAAATACTTCTTAAAACATAAGCAGCATAAACTCTTAACATCCAGATATTACCTCTAACAATAACTGCTTTTTGAGCTTTTAAGCCATCTTCTATTTTTTTAATACCTTCATCCATAAAAATACCTTGGCGGACTAAGCGATTTAACCTCCAACTAATGGATTTTAATGTGCTTAATTGCCCCACCTGTTTCTTTAGAGCTAGTAATCTATTTAAGTAATAGCTTTTCTTTTTTTCCTCAATGTCTTTTCTCTGCATAAACTCTTGTCTAAAAGTTTCTTCACTAGGACTTTCTAGTAGTGAAATCAAATTACTTAAACGCTCTATAAATAATACCCTACTATCTTTATTTTCAAGTAAACTAGCAACTGCATTTTCCATAGCTTCAGTTATTGGACTTACAGCACCCAGTAAGTTACATAAATCTCCAGGACCTAGTGAATCAAATTTTACCCCAACATCACTACCTACTGTTACTATTGTACAATTACGCTCAAATGTGGCTTTAAATTTATCGGGTAATTCATCTGAAAATGAATCTTTAAAATTCATTTCATAATGTGGATCAAATATTAATAATGGTATTTTCTTGCTTATTAATTCTTCTATTATAACCCTAAGACCAAAAGATTTCCCAGAACCAGAGCCCCCAAAAACCCCTAAATGAGGATAACTTTGCATCGATTTATAGTCCAAAATAAATGGAACTCCGTTTTGAGATATAACTCCCTTTTTATCATTAAAAAGGGGAGCTATATTACTTAATTCTGATGGTAGTGATGATAAAAGCCCTTCTGTTCCTTGAATTATCCCTAGTGTTAATCCTACATTAGGAAATGCTTTTATCAAAAGGTCTTCAACCTCTTCAAATAAAGGTTCTCTTACAACTGCACCTGTTTTTACAGGATAGAATAATTCACTTAAAATCCTTATTTTTGCAATATAAATCATTTCATCTTGAATATGGTATCCCAAATTACCTAATGTTTTTACAACATCACTATCTATTAAAACTGGTGAACGCTCATCAACTGTTGGAATAAAAGGATTAAGAGCATATGTTTCTATTACTTCCCCCACAGGATTACCTACGTATTCATCCTCTATTATTAATAGTTCATTAAGTCTAAATTTTCTGTCACCAGAAGTTGCCCATACCTCATGTTCATTCGTCATACCAACAACTTGCATAATAATCCCCCATTAATAAATTCGATTTTCTCGGTTTGGTTTGAAATATCTTTGATAGGTATCACTATCTATACAGGTGCTTATCAATTTGTCTACTTCTTTTTTCCTTAGTCTAACCTCTGCATCAACTATTTGTAACCATATTGGAATCCCTTGTCCTTGTTTAGGAGTTAATGAATAAAGTAAATGCATAGTATTACTCACATAGTGTTCCTGCTCAGGCAAAAAATCACATGCTATTGCTTGAGGTGATGATGATAGCCTACCAAATACAGTACAGTAATCTTTTTTAATACGATTACCTGTATGAAAATTAATATATTCACCTTGATTAAAAAGCCCAAATAATAACTCTCTATCGTATATTCTAGGTCTGTTAGCAACAGTAATATTAAACCACTTTGCCAACTCTGATGTTGCTATTTCTTCAATTAAACCAACAAGTATTATATCTTTGTCTATACACTCTTGATATAACTCTTCCCACTCAGGGTATTTATCAAAAAGCAAGAATCCCCCATCCAAAATTATTAATGATGGATTAAACTTTTTTATAGTAGTTAAGGCTGTTTTCAACTCCATTCGGGCTAGATTTTCTTTTAAATAATTTCTATACGATTCATCTATACTTATTTTATTATCAATGCTTGATTTTTCAATTTCTTTAAAAACTTTATGGTCTAAAGGAGTTAGAGCTAAAAAATCATCAACATGTTTTTCACCATCAAAATAACCCGTGCTTTTGGCTAAAGTTTTTAGTAAGCAAATATAATATGGAAAAAACGAGCCAAATTCAACCCTTGAACCATCTACTGCCACAATTTTACCAGCTTCTACGATAGTATTTATTTCTTTTTTAGATAAGTTTATAAGGTTTATAAATTGTCCTTTTTCTAAAAATCTTTCTCGCAGTATATTAATTTCTGGTAAATTCTCTTTCCATGAGTTGATAAGAGTATTAAGATTATATAATGAGCTTACAATATTTTCGTTAACCATAATCTACCTCTTTCTGCCAAACATATATTCTATTATAAAGATTATTGACATTTATGTTAATACCCAATAAAAAAAGAACTAAATTTGCTCAAATATACTTAAATTTATTTTAAATTTTAAATATAATATAATTGGCTTTATTGAAGATGTAATTTTAACATTGATAAATAATTAAAAGCGGAGGAAACAAATGATTTACGGATTAATAGCTTTAAGTATAGGATTAATTTTATTGTTATATTTTTTGTTTGTGTACAAAAGTACCAATAAAAAGTTGCTTCCTACAAAAAATGATGATTTGGTTACATACTATATTGATTTTGCTATAAAACTTTATCCAGTACCTTTTTGGAGTGGTGTAATAGGTTTGCTTCTAGTACTAGGTAGCTCGATTTTCCTTATAATTAATTTTATAATTTCTTAATTTATTAAAAAAGCAGGATTATTTAATAATCCTGCTTTTCGATTTAATATACAATTATTGTTTACACTACAAAAAGTAACTACAAAAAACTTAAGGCTGAGCAAACATGTTTGCACAGCCGATTCCAATAGTCTAAGTTTAGTTGTATTTGAAATTTTTACTCCATAAGAAGGATTCTAGCTCCTATTGCTAATAATGCTATTCCCAATATATCCCAATACTGAAATTCATACTTTTTTAATCCAAAAGCTCCGAGATGGTCAATAAGCACTGCAGTTGATATCTGAGCAACTATTATGGCTGTTGTGGCATTTCCGACTCCAATTTCAGGAATTGAGCGCATAACAGCGTAAATTATTAAAACATTTAAAAAACCACCTAAATATACATACCATGGGACAGTACCAAGCTTAGTAAAACTAGAAAAACCTATACTAGCTATAATAATGATAGCTAAAACAGTTGCAAGTCCAATAATATGTACAATTAAGGTAGATGTCCATATCCCCAAAGCTTTAGCTAAAGCAGCATTTAGTGATCCTTGTAAGGCCATAGCCGCGCCTGATATAGCTGCTATTCCAAGATATAACCAATTCATAATTTATCTTTCCCTTCTCCTTTTTTGCTCTATTTATTGTTAGAAAAGACAAGATAAATTATTCATTTATATATAAGTTGCTATTAGTATAATTAAAATCCCTAGCCATAACCCCCACCATCTAGTAGTTTGATTTTTTTGTTTAGCTTCAGGCCACAGTTGAAAAATTACTAAATACAACATAACTCCAGAAGCAAACCCTAATAGTAAAGGTAGTAAGTTTGGTACAACTGTAATAGCTAACTTTCCGATAATATAGCCAAGAGGGGTTATTAATCCAACTAAAAAGGTTTTTACAAGTATACTGAATTTACTCATTCCTACCATTAATAAGGGGGCAGCTATTGCCATACCTTCAGGAATATTGTGAATCCCTATCCCTAAAGCGATAACCATACCTGCTCTAGAGTGCATTTCATCCCCTAAGGCTATCGCCATACCTTCAGGGAGATCATGTAAAGCAATGCCAAGCATTATTAAATATCCTAGTCCTAAAAGCGAATCGTCTTTAGTAAAACGCTTAAAAAAAATTTTATCTATAATACCTAATAAAATAACACCTACTAAAATGCCTAAAATTGCACTTTTATAGTTTGGACTAAAAAGTGCTGATGGTAATAAATCAAAAATTACAACTGCTATCATAACTCCAGCAGCTAATCCAAGAAAAAAAGCTAAATTTTTGTTGCTCCATTTCCTTTGTAAGAATAATAAAACAGCACCAAGCGTAGTACAAAAACCAGCTAAAAAACTTATAAATAAACTATTTGATAACATATAGCCCCCATGAATAACTAAAGCAAAGAATTATATATAATATTATGAATGATTAAAGATTTTTAGATATACTATTTAATACCAAGTTATTAATAAAATAAAAAAGGAGGCTTTTTATGTATACATTACAAGTAATAACAAATAAGAAAGATGAATTAATTGATATAACAACAAAGATTAAAGAATTAGTGCAAAACCACCCAACTCCTTCTCATTTATGTGTGGTTTTCATACCTCATACTACAGCTGCAGTTACAATTAATGAAAATGCTGATCAAGATGTTAAAATTGATATTTTATATGGTTTAAGAAAAATAGTTCCAGATTCAGTTAATTTTAAACATTTAGAAGGAAATTCTGATGGACATATTAAAGCTAGCTTGATTGGGTCTTCGGAGTTTATACCTATTAAAAATGGAAGCCTATGTTTAGGAACTTGGCAGGGAATTTATTTTGCTGAGTTTGATGGACCAAGAACTAGAAAGGTATATGTATCTCTTTTATAATTTATAATTTGGCTGCATGATAAGCACGTTTGCTTCAGCCGATCCATAGTCTAATTTTAGTTTTTTGCAGTGATACCATGTTTGCATTCTTAATTTAATGGAAAAACTTATATTGCGCGAATATTTTCGCGCTTTTTTTAGTATTACTTATTAATATAATTTTTTCTAATAACAGCTCAAGCGTTTTTCCAAGCAACCAGTTATTTATTGCTTGGTTTTTCTGTTAGTAATCATAAATCAGATTTTTTCTACATAATTTTCAAGAAGAGGAGGTGTTTATAGATGACAAACAAGTTATCAATTGAATTAAATGGACTTGGTCGGGCTATAATAACGGCATTTGTTTTATCTGTCTTTTCTGCAATAATCGTATATTTTACTGGTTTACACGAAACTTTAATCGGCCCCTTATCAAATATTATCTTAATTATTAGTATATTTTATGGAGCATGCTATGTAAGTAAAAATTATGGAACCAAAGGACTTGTACGTGGTATTATCCTTGGATTAATGTTTTTTATTGTAATTTTAATAGCTACACTTATTTTTAATATTAGTCTACTTAGCTTGTCTACTTTAATTTCTACACTTGCTGTATGCTTAATTTCGGGCGGCTTAGGAGGTATATTAGGCATAGGATTAAGTGAATAGGTGGCTAACGGCACCTAATTTGTGTGCCGTAGCCCATATTACATGTATATATTATAACTGCTCATTGTCTTACTATATTTAGCGACTATAAATAAATGTTAACAAGCAAACTAATTAAATATTTATAAATGCCAATAATTAAAAAAATAGTTTTTGCTGTTCAATTATATTTTAAATATAAATAAAAGTAACAAACCTAATGTTAGTAAAATCATCCCTATATATAAGCGTAACTGAGGCACCACTATTCTCTGCCCCCTAAAAAAAACAAGGAGTAGCTTCTACTCCTTTAGTCTTAGTTCCAAAATCTTAACAAGAGGTTTCTTAAGAAAACGGGAAGTTTGATGTAATATACTCGCACAAAAATCACCCCTTCAATCAAATAAAAAACTTACGTTTAATGTATAGTATGTTGCTAGAATGAAAAACGTTACCTTTTTTAATATAAACTAAGTTCTTTGCACTTTTTTGATAAGAAATATGTTAAGTTAACCATTTTGTAAATGATATTATAAAGAAGCTACAGTCTATTTTGATAATCAAAAAACTAAAGTATAACTTTTTTGTGGCAGACTCAGTTATAGCTGCGATATGTTTGTACAAGCTTTCAAATCTCCCAACCGAGAAGCCTTTCTTGAAGGCCAACAGCTTATGTTTGATTTCTTTAATGGCATTCCAAAACGAATCATTTTTGACAATGCCAAAGTAGCTGTAAAAGAAGGTTTTGGTCAATATGCAAAACCCCAAGATAAATATCTTTCATTTAGTGCACACTATGCATTTGAACTAGATTTTTGTAATCCCGGGAAAGGTAATGAAAAATCCTTAGTTGAGAATCTTGTAGGATACGCACGAAGAAATTTTCTTGTTCTAGTTCCAAGAGTATCTAGTATTGATGAATTAAATCAAAAGCTTTGGGATGCTTGCTTAAAATACCGTAATAACCATAAAGTACAAAACAGAGATCATTCAGTAAAAACCATGTACCAAGAAGAATTACGCTTTTTAAGTGCAGTCCCAGTATTTAGATTTGATACAAGTAAAACAGTAGTTACTAATGTTGATGACTATTCTACCGTTAGGTTTGAAAAGAATAATTATTCAGTACCCACCAAATATTTAAAAAAGGATATTACCGTAAAAGGTTATGGTAATCATATTAGAATTCTGTACCAGAATGATGAGATAGCAGCTTATATACGCTGTTACTCATATGGACAGACCGAGTATAAACTAGAACATTACATTGATTTACTAGACCGAAAACCACGTTCTGTATTTAATGCAAAACCAGTTAAAGAAAATGTTACAACAGCTCTGCTAAACTGGGGAAAACAGTTGCCAGGTGACAATAATTGTTTTTACATGCAAACAAAGATAAATACAGCGAAAACACAATAGGTACTTACAGGTTTGCTATATTACAACTAGCTGAAAGGTGTCCAAATACACCAGTTAATAGATAACACCCATCAGTCCGTTATTAACCCTTTACAACTAAAAGAATAAAATCTATAATATAAATAACGAAAGCCATTGAGCGGCTAACTCAATGACTTTCTCGGTCGTCAGGAACTAACTCCTGGTTCGATTAATAGTGTGAAAGTTTTTTGTATTAACTAATGCATTTATATGTATTAGTTATTTTCTTTTCTGTTATCTTTATAAATAGTGTAAATGAGACCAGCAACTGCTGTTAAAGTTAGTATGACAGTACATATATTTACCAGCAACTACATCACCTCCCATCCTGTTCAAACACAGGAAGAAGGACTCCCTCTGACCTATTTAGTATTATATACCATATTTCAGCTTTTTTTTAACAAATTCATTATAATTTTTTTCTACAATATATTGACACTGTCAAAAATTAAAACTAAGTTCCCATTTTTCATCATTATATACTATAATATACAGTAGATGATAAAAATGCCAATGAAGAAGAAACTCTATTAAAAAAGAAAAAACGTGGTGTATAAATGAAAAATAAAGAATAGCAAAATTAACAGGATTACACAGAAAGGTATGCAATATAGAAATGAACTTTGATCCATTACAGGTAATATTAATTGCATGGATAATATGGATAATTTTAATTATAACAATTACTATTTGGAGTTCAGTGAAGCTATCTATAAGCGAATTTAAGTTAGAGGCAGTTTATATATTAATATCCATAAACTTATTATTTAGTTACTACTATTTACTGACTACTTATGAAATCCAGAGGAGTTTAAATATAATATTTTAAATAAAAATATTAATGACGATTACTGAGTGTTTTATATAGTAGCAAAGGAGAATATTTAATGCTATTAGTGTTTATAATGACTTTTTTTTTAAGCATTGGGACATTATATGTTCTATATAGCCACAAAAAAAACATTAAACTACAAATTGAAGAATTAGAACAAACAATATTAAAAAACAAAACTTATGAAAAAAAAATATATCTTTATTAAATGATATCACAGATGAATTAAACAACATTAAAATCGTCGGTTCTCTCAAAGTCAAACGTCTGAACACCAATATTCCCATATGTAGTTATATAATTTTTAAATAGGGGTGAGGGAAATATTAATTTTTACAAATACTGAACTCAATCTTTTAATTGTTTTAGGTTTATTTTTTTGTGTCTTTTTATTATTTTTAAATTATAAATCAATATATATGGCTAATTTTTTTAATAAAGTTTTTGAGCAACAAAATGAATATCACAAAAAATATGTTGAGGAAAATATTAACTTAATTGAAAGCATTAATAAAGAACTGCAAAAATGCGAATGTCAATGAATTTCTTTACCACGTGATATTGAATTTGTTTACCAGTCCGCTAACGAAAAAGTTTACCACTTTACCATGTTTTGATACTGAAAAAGTTTACCACCTTGGCTATCAATATAGGGAAATACCTGGAATGGCATCTCCCTGTATAACTTAATTTAGAATGACTAATCGAGTTGGGGAATTTTAATGTGTTTTTCCTTGTTTATCTTGAAATTTCAACCCCCTTAGGGTTTTCGCTTCTAAATGATTTGCCATTCATATTTAGTACATGGGATCTAAATGTTAGCCTGTCAATTAGAGCAGCAACCATAGTTTCATTTTCAAATAAGGTTGTCCAGTCTGAGAACTTTAAATTTGTGGATATGATAACACTCCTTTTCTCTGCTCTGTCAGCTATTACCTTAAACAGAAGCTCTGACTGATGCCGATTAAAGGTTATATAAGAAGCTTCATCAATTATGAGTAAATCAACTTTTGCTAGCTGTCGTTCAAGCTTTAATATTCGTTTGTATTCTATAGCTTCTATGAGTTCATTAGAAAGGTTAGCAGCGGTATAAAACTTTACATTCATACCCTGCATGCACGCTTTAATTCCCAAGGCTATTGAACAGTGAGTCTTGCTCGACCGGTATTACCTATCATAACTACGTTTTGTCTTTTACTTACGAAATCACAGCTAGCTAATTCATGAAAGGTTGCCTCTGAATTTCTTTATTACCACCTGGTAACTGTTTGCCCCAGTTTAGCAGGGCTGTTGTAACATTTTCTTTAACTGGTTTTGCATTAAATACGGAACGTGGTTTTCGGTCTAGTAAATCAATGTAATGTTCTAGTTTCAACATTAGTAACTACTGTTTTACTTGTATCAAATCTAAATACTGGGACTGCACTTAAAAAGCGTAATTCTTCTTGGTACATGTCTTTTACTGAATGATTTCTATTTTGTACTTTATGGTTATTACGGTATTTTAAGCAAGCATCCCAAAGCTTTTGATTTAATTCATCAATACTAGATACTCTTGGAACTGGAACAAGAAAATTTCTTCGTGCGTATCCTACAAGATTCTCAACTAAGGATTTTTCATTACCCTTCCCGGGATTACAAAAATCCAGTTCAAATGCATAGTGTGCACTAAATGAAAGATATTTATCTTGGGGTTTTGCATATTGACCAAAACCTTCTTTTACAGCTACTTTGGCATTATCAAAAATGAGTCGTTTTGAAATGCCATTAAAGAAATCAAACATAAGCTGTTGGCCTTCAAGAAAGGCTTCTTGGTTGGGAGATTTAAAAGCTTGTACAAATATATCGCAACTATAACTGAGTCTGCCACAAAAAAGATGAACTTTAGTTTTTTGATTATCAATATAGACTGTAGCTTCACCCCAGTCTATCTGAATTGCTTCACCTGGTTCATATGATAGGGGCATAATAGCTTGCGGTGGAACGCTTTGTTCTCCCTTTAACTTCTTTACAGCTTTGCGAATTGTAGATTCTGCACCAGTGAAGTTTCTTTCTTCAACTAATCGATCATAAATTCTCTTTGCAGTATGCTTCTGCTTTTTAAGATGTTCTTCTTTATCTGCGTTAAAACAATCTAGGATAAACTGTTTAATATCTTCAGTGATTACGCCTGGATTCCTTTCATAAGGCTTACGTGCATCAGGGTGTTCAGCACCTTCACAGTACTTTTTAACTGTTTGCCTTGCTATACCTAATCTTTTAGCTATTTGACGCTGAGATTCGCCTGCAAGAAAACTTTGTCTTATGTCTTTATACATGTCCACTTCAATTTTCACACCTTTCATCCCCCCGTAGAACATTTTAGAATAATTCTACAGGAGATTAATGCTAGGTGGTAAACTAATTCAGTATCGAAATGGGCTGAAGTGGTACACTTTTATAATATCATTTACAAAAAATTAAAGACTGAAACAAATTATTTAAAAGGGGAGAGAGATAAATGATTATTATAATAGATTAATATTCAATGGAGATATATGCATTCTTTGTGTTAGTTATGGCTAGTGCAATTTTTCTATCATATTTAAAATTAAAAAAACTTAACAAAGAATTAATAACCAAAGCAGAGTCTATACCAAAAGATTATAAAGGAAGCTGGGAAAAAGATTTAGAGGCAAAAAGAGAAATTTTAAAAGAAATAAAAAATATACGTTCAAATTTAGATTAAAAAAACTGTAAAACATAAATTAAAAAAAAATAAAGGGGGATTACATCTAATGACTGACCACAGGCATTCGGAAATACATATTGAATGCAAGGGTACGTTAACAATTGATAATCTTAAAAGCCTTAGTTTTCATAATGGAAAAAAACTTTTTTTACTACTTCTTTATGGGCATTTTTATTTGTTTTCTTGTTTTACACCTTATTCGTTACAATAATTCCACCTTTTAGTTTCTCTGTATCATCAGCGTTAACTATTTCTTTAATTGGTGCTGTAATTTTTTATATTATGGGATTTATAATGCTAAATTGTTTTATTAATAAAGAATACTATAGTGATAAACTTATACAACAAGAATTTAAGTGTATTATAAACAACGAAGGCATAGAACAAATCAATACAAGAAATTCAAAATCAAAATCTTTTTCCACATGGGATGATTTTGTTTCTGCTCAGGAATATAAAGATGTATTTTTTTTATTTGTATCCCGTAGAAACGCAGTTATAATTCCTAAAAGATTTTTTTACTCTAACGAGGATATAAAAACTTTTAAAGCATTTATAAATAAATACATAATAAAAAGTTTGTAATAAACGTATAAATTATTATTTTTAATAAGTATTAAATTCTTTAAATCAAGATCTTCATCGGTTAACTTAACTACTTTTTTTTGAAATTTTTCATTAACATAAAAAACAAACTTTATTCATACTTTCTTCGGTTTCATATCAATAACCTTGGGAATTAAAGCGTGCATGCAGGGTATGAATAGTAAAGTTTTATACCGCTGCTAACCTTTCTAATGAACTCATAGAAGCTATAGAATACAAACGAATATTAAAGCTTGAACGACAGCTAGCAAAAGTTGATTTACTCATAATTGATGAAGCTTCTTATATAACCTTTAATCGGCACCAGTCAGAGCTTCTGTTTAAGGTAATAACTGACAGGGCAGAAAGAAGTGTTATCATATCCACAAGATTTAAAGTTCTCTGACTGGACAACCTTATTTGAAAATGAAACTATGGTTGCTGCTCTAATTGACAGGCTAACATTTAGATCCCGGACTGGTAAACAAATTCAGTATCACGTGGTAAAGAATTTCATTGACATTCGCACCATTTATTTAAACCAATGGTTTATTACATCTTGTATTTGCTGTTTACTTATTTTTTCAATAGATTTAATTGGAGAATTATCTTTGATAACCTTTCCATAATTTTTTGTAATAAGTCTAGTATCTAGTACTACTACAATACCATCATCATTTTCACTTCGAATAAGCCTACCAATACCTTGTTTGAATTTTATTGCTGCATCTGGAAGCATGTAATTTAAAAAGCTATTTTTTTGTTCTTTAATATAATATTTTTCCCATGAGCTACTATAAGGTTCGCTAGGAGAACGAAATGGCAATTTAACAATAATTAAGCATTTTAGAATATCACCTTTTAAATCAAGACCCTCCCAATATGTATCAAGCCCCATAAGAACAGAACGAGTATTAGTAAATTTATCAATTAAGGTCTTAAATTCACCATCCTCATGTTGAACTAATAAAGTAACATTATCATTTTTTAATTTTTTTCTTAATTGTAAAGTTACTTCATACAACTGTTTTCTAGAGGTAAATAAAACAAGTATATTACCTTTTAGTGACTTAATAGTTTCCTCTAATGCTAAAACTACTTCTGATTCAAATATAGGACTACTAGGATCAGGTATATCCTCAACTAATAGCATCTTAGCTTGTTTATCGTAATTGAATGGTGATTCTTTGAGAAATAAGTTTATTCGTTGACAGTCAGTATATTCTAATAGTCCATTCTTTTTTAAAAAATAATTAAAATCTCCATTTACAGTTAATGTAGCTGATAACATTATTAAACTATCTAAATCTTTAAAAACATATTCTTTTATTTTATTCCCTACGTTAATTATGGAAGAACATAACTCACAAACATTGCCATTATTAAAATTTAACCAATGTATTGTATCTTCTTTATTTAAGTTTTCTTCAAGAATTATAAAGGCATTATCTCCTATCTCAATTAAAGCATTTAACATATAAGTAAGATCATTATCACCATCACTTAAATTTGTCTGTTCATTAATATTTATTAATTCATTAATTATTGAATTTAAATTATGCTGCCATTCTAAATATACATCTATCAGTTCAGTAAACCATTCCGAATCATAATCATTATTGTTTAATACATGATTATAGCTGTATGTCTTTTCATAATTAAAGGCTTGATTAAAACAGTTAAATAAAGCTTCTGTATATTCTAGTTGTCTTTCTATTGAAATGATAAGATGGGTAATTTGACTACTAAAAGCAGGAAACTGATTTTTTAAATAAAATAAATAGCCACTATTCTTTGAACTAATTAAGCTATTCAGTATATCTAGTGTTTCTGTTATGGATAGGGTAACAGATAATTTATCAAATGATTCTCTATCAAAAGTATGAGCTTCATCTATGATTAAATGTTTATATTCTGGTAATATACTATTGTCAACAATTGCATCTGAAAGTAATAATGCATGATTTACTATTATTAAATCTGCTTTTTCAAGATGTTTTATCATTTTTAATCTAAAGCACTTTTCATGGTAAAAACATTTTTCTTTTAAACAGCTTTTTCTATCAGCAGAAACTAAATACCATCTACTCATTTCGTTACTAGTTAATGAGAGCTCTTTTCTATCCCCTGTTTTAGTTTTTTCGGCCCACTTAAGAATAGATGTAATAAATTTTTCTTCTTCGATGTTCAAGCTTTTTTTTCCTGATAGTATTCTCATATATTTGTTCCAACAAATATAGTTTTCTCTTCCTTTTGCTTCAGCGTAAACAAAACTTTCTGCCATAACTTTCTTTAACAAGGGTAAATCCCTATCGTTTATTTGCTGCTGTAACGCTTTTGTTTTGGTTGAAATTATTACTTTTTGACCTGTTTCTATTGACCAAAATATAGCAGATATTAAGTAAGCATAAGTCTTCCCGACTCCTGTACCTACTTCTGCAGCTAAAAATTCATTATTAAAAAAGGCTTTATAGACTTCCTCACTTAACTGCAATTGTTCTTCACGATATGTAAAGTTTTTTAATTTGTTTTCTAAAAAACCATTAGGACCTAAATAATCTATTATGCTTTGATAATGTGAATCAACCATAAAAATACCTCAATTATTATTTCTTTTTACAAAAATACCGTCCCTAATATTATAAAGGAACGGATATATTAATTTATATATTTTATTTAAAGCTAAATCAAAGTTTAATTATATTATTCTTTTTTTTAGATATTTTTTCAATAAGATATATATCTTCAATAGAAACTTTGTTTTCTACTAGTATATCCTGATATTCATCATAGTTGTTTGGAGGTATCTTTATTGATAACCCACAACTAGTTGATATTTCTCTTAATGTTGGCATTACAACAAATTCTGCATCATTTTTTTTTAAAACTTTTTCAGCTTTTAATGCATGTGAAGTCGATGTAAAAGTGATTAAATAGTATTTTTCTAAATTAATAATATGTTTACTCACTACGCTAGACCCTCTTTGTTTATTTTTATATTTATTATAGTTATGTTGTTTTGCTGTGGTAAATTTTTTATAAGTCAATTTCACCTAATTTATAAAATGTACCCTTATTATGCGAAATCACCTTATCATTTGCATATACAAATGCTTCTGAAAAATAAAGTTTATTTCCTGTTTTTATAACCTTTCCAACTGCAATTATTTCATCATTTATCTTAGCCCCATCCAAAAAGCTAGTTGACATATCAACAGTTACTGCTTTTATTCCTAAACTTCGTATCGAGTTTCCCATAGCTGCATCTGCTATAGACATGATTAAACCACCATGAATCATACCAATAGGGTTAGTATGATCTTGTTTTGTTTGTACAGCAATTTCTGCATAACCACTATAAATTGTTTTTAAATACATACCTAAAGTTCTGTAGTATGGTGTAGCATCTATAGATTCTTTTATATGCTTATATAGTTGTTCACTAATAGATTCATATTGTTTAGACAATGTTATAAAACACCTTCTTTACTGTAATTTTTAACCTATTATATCATAATAAAATTAATTTTTATTATGATTTTTAGTAATATTTGTTTTGAAAATTCTAATTTATAGCTTTATTCTTTCTCATAAACTGCAAATATTTGTAATGCCACTTTATCAAATGGGACTACCCTAAGTTCGTCTGCTAATTCTTTTGCTGGTGATTTATCTGCTATTTCACTAAACTTATTCCAGTTCATAAAATCAAAAGGAATTATTTGTTCTTCCTTAAAACCTTTTGCTTCAAATATTTCATTAAGTGCTTTGGGATTAAAATGATGCATATGTAACATTGCAGGAAACATTGTTCCCTCTATATTTTCCCATATTCTTTGTTCTACTTCGCCATACCTTGTAGGTACAGTTATAAAAATCTTTCCACCAGGTTTTAGCACTCTAGAAAATTCTTTTAAAACTTTTTCAGGGTTATAAGTATGTTCTAAAACATCTAAACAATTAACTATATCAAAGAATTCATTTTCATAAGGTAGATTTTCTATACTTCCTTGAATAAAATTAACCTTATATGATTCTTTTGAAAGCAGTTCATTAACAGTAGGAATTTCGCAATATACAGATAGTCTCCCTAATTCTTCCGCTATTAAATCAATAGCTTTTGAAAAAGTTTTTCTTTCACCTTTTTTCATTATTTTAAATAAAGCTCTTGCTCGTTCTAATCTTGTACTACATGCATCTATAGAGTAAACAGATAAATACTGACTCATTACAATTGAAGCAAATCCTGCACCACAACCAGCATCTAAAACTCTACCCTTTAAATTCTTAATTTTAGGATAAACAAACTTTAAAAATGAATATTCTCCACCAGATGAAAAATTTTGTAGTGCAATTATTTCATTTAAAGCAAAAAGTTCCTCCTGGCTTAAAAAAGACCCTATTTCTTCTCTAAACCAGTTTCTTAAAGATACATCATGCTGAAATATATCTATAATCTTATCTATATTTGCACAATTTAATTTATATTGAACTTTTTTTTTATCATCTTGACTCATAACCTCCCAAATGTATTTTACATAAAACGGGAAGCAAATGTTATTACTCACATTAAATAGAATTGCCTGTTCTGTCCATACTTGCTTTAGTTCAGTAGTTACTTTATGAAAATCTAATAAAAAAGATATTGATTTCTCGTCGTTTCGAGAAAACATTTCTGCATATGCAGAGCTTAAATCTGTGGCATTAGGCAATAATTTTGAATATATATTTAATACATCACTATCAATATTATTAAAATAATAGTCAAAGAATTGTTTCAATATCAATTTTTGACCCCCTACTTAAAATTAATAAGATTATATTTTTTTTGATAATAATTTATATTATTGTTTAAATTAAAATCCCATGACATATCTACCTTAAAATTACAACTTTCACCCTTAAATGGAACATATGGTTTTAACATAATGCCTGATGTGTGATATTCTAACTCGCTTTGTTCCTTAAATATGTAATCTTTGTAATATTGTTTTACAGCTGGTTTTATGTCTAATTTATTTATATTTTGTTCCGAACTAATAGCAAATGATACTCGATTATAAAACTCACTTCTATCTGCACTGTTAATTTTATATAAATAATCTACTTGTATAGGAAAAGAATTTGTTTCATTTATGTTTATATATTCTGAACCTTTTTCCGTCATTGTAGTGATATTTTCTATTTTATAATTTATCAAACTATTATCATCGTTAATAACAAGACCTATAAGGGCTTCTGGCTGAAACTCCACTTCGTCTGATGGAGTTGCTGATGTAACTAACTCTGGTACTAGATATAATTTTCCCTGATTAATATTTTTTTTATCAGTTACTACAGATATATTTACTGACAACGAGTTTAGAAAAAACTTAAATTCTTTTATAAGCTCAATGTTTATAGTTTCAAATTCAGTTAATTGAACTTCTTTAACACACTTTAATTTTATCAATGTACAGTTCTCATTAGTTTCTATTTTTTCTATATTAAATATATAATTATTAAAATTCTCGATTGTTTTATACTCATCATTAATTTTTAATAAAACTTTACATCTAAAAGCATTTCTGCTTTGCTCAAGCCTCCCCCCTTCATGATAATATTTAATAGTTAATTCACTATCATTTTCTGTTAAAATTAAAGGAGTAGAGTATTGTAATATAGAATTATATGCTTTTATTTGAGCAAAATCATTTTTTAATAAACTTAGCATTTTGTTCTTATTATTACTTATTTTTGGAGATAATGCATGTAGGTAACTTATACATCCTCCCCTTGTGCTTACAACTGCTGTTTGATTAGGATTTTCTATAATAATATTGTCATTTCCATCCTTATTCCAATCAATAACTTGTATATAAGTTTCTTTTTCATTATTTTTATTTAATTTTTCAAAAGCTTTTATTAATAACCTATCTGCTATTTCTAAATATGCCAATCCAAACACATCATAGTAAGGTGATGAACCATACGAAGGATGACGACTAGCCCATTTAGGATCTTCTTGATATATTAAGTTTCTAACCCGGTTTATGGTTTCATATATTTTTTTAAGTTCAATGCTATAATGTTTTTCTAAAATTGAAGATACTAGTTTATGTTTTTCTAAAGAATCTATTAAACTATGCTCCACAATACTTTGTAAATCTATGGAATCAATATTACAAAAGTTTTTTAGGTAATAATTAATTATTTTATCTTCATATTCTTTTTGTTTTTCCTCTATATTTCTTAAACGACAAATAACTCTCCTAAGACGTTCATCCCCGAAACAGACACCTCTTATTCCTCTTTTTGCTGTCCAGTTTTCCCACTCAGGATAACTAAAGCTACTGCGTACAGGATAAGTATCAAGATACCCAAACTTTTCATAATATTTTCTTAATCCACAAAATTCTAATTCTTCATCTGCTTCTATAAGTTTGAAAAATTGCAGTAACCATTTTTTATCACCTTTAGGATCCTTACTCCATTGACCAAGTTTTTCAGCATCCTCAAATATTAAAAGAATTGGAGCTTTATCTACACCTAGTTTAATTGAATGTTCATATGCTTTCTCCAATGCATCTTTAATGTAAAAATAGTAATGCTCAGGTTTTACCCTAACATTATCATTATCACTAAAAGTTTGTCTCTTTAATAATTTGTAACGAAATTGACTGTGCACAGGTATTGAAAAAAATTCTTCACCACCTATTTCATCTCTAAAACAATAGTAGAGTAATTGTTGGGGAAAATGAGATATAGTGGTATTAGAAAAAGGATCAGTAAAACCAAAATGTTTAAAACAGTAATCTCTACTACCACCAGAGTAAGAAAAGTAAGACTCATAAAAGGTTTCAGCATCTAAATAATATAAAGGTAGTGTTTTTAAATATCTAGCTACTCTAGTCACTTCTTTAAGAATTAGCTCACCGCATTCTCTTTCTACTAAATGTATTCCTTCCCATTCATAAGATTTTTTGCCAGTTATTTCACTACATAGTTCATCATATTTTTTTATTTGATATAAATAATCATCAATACGTGAAGATAGTTGTATAAATGGTTCATCAGCTAAACCTCCTAAAATGCCTATTTTACCAGATGATATTATTTCTTGAAGCTGTTTAACATATTCTGGTTTTTGATCTTTTATCCAATATAAGAAAGGACCAGAAAAATGTAGATTAATATAAAATTCTTTAAGTTTAACTGCTTCATTTAAAAGTTCTATCCATGGTATATAAGAATTCTTAAAAGCTTCTTCTCTTGTTTTATAAAGTTGAAAGTGAGGTTGATGAAAATGTGGACATAATGCTATATAGCCTTTCATATGCACCTCCATTAAATAACTTAATTTAAAGCCATATTAAATAATCATCTTCATATTCAATCTTATTAATCCAAGCTATAAAATTTATATCTATCTCATTATTTTTAATTGAATTCATTATCCTTAAAAATTTAGTATAATGCTCAAAAAAGCGTTTCATTGCATAGTCACTGGTTGTATTATTTGTTACCATAAACAACCAATCACTACTTTCTAAAAGTATTAACTCCCTTAATGCTTGTTTGTATGCCCTCTGTTTATCTTTAGTTGTAAGTATTGCTCTATCAATACTATGAAACTCTTTACTTGCTTGTTTAATTATCTCCCACATCCATATAGTTTCTTGGTTATTCCAAATATAATGCTTTCCTCCCATCCCCCAAGAGGATTCAAACACTTGTGCTTCTATATTAGGCATATTAAGTTCCGAGGGTAGCACTAGATTTATTTCCTTACTTTTTGAAATTATCCTAACAACATATTCAAGCCAATCAACACCTTCCCACCACCAATGTCCAAATAGCTCAGTATCATAGCACGCAACCATCAAAGGTGATATAACCCCTAATTTTTGCGCCTTTTTTGTAGTAGTTAATAAACTATCTATAAACTGCTGTGCATGTTTTTTAGCTGTTGCTTTAGCCATATCAAGATTATAGTATTCTTTTTGGTCAAACCCCTTTAGTCTATCTGTTACACGCCAGTATTTTAATCCTGATCTTGATGAATGCATATGAAATTCCCTATAAGATTTATCTCCTGGATAACCGTATTCAGCAGACCAAACTTGTTCACTTACTATTGAATTTCTTCCATAAACAACAATGTCTTTATCTTTAATTTTATAAGGTATATAGGTTGTTAACCCTGTATTTTTAAAAGTTTCAATTTCTATTCCCGTTTCACTACAACCATAGCTATAAACACCTAATGGATTGCCGCCCTCTATAGCGTGGCTATCAACATAAAAGTACCTAAAACCATTATCAATCAATATATCTTCTATCCCTTTGAAATAGGCACATTCAGGTAACCAAAACCCCTTTGGTTCTTGCCCAAAATTTTTATAGAATACTTTTTTCCCCAAAACAATTTGCCTTTCTAGGCTAACTTTATCTAAAAGAGGTAAATATGCATGTGTTACTGCTGTTGTTATAACCTCAATATCTCCACTTTTCTCCAACTCTTTTAGACTCTTAATTAAATCTTTATTAAACCCAACAATAAAATCTCTACGTGTATCACGATAAAATCTAGAATAAAAATTAGCGATTCTTGCTAACTCCTTGTTACTACTAGATAAATAATATTTTTCATCTAAAAATGCGGCTTTTTCCCTTTCCTTTAAATATACAATAAACTCTTCTCTAATATATTTTGAATTAAATTGTTCTATTAATGGAGGGCTTAAGCTTATAGTAACTGGTGCTCTTATGCCTTCTTCTCTTAATTGAAGCCAAGTTTTCACTAAAGGTATATATGTTTCAGCCATAGCTTCATATAACCACACTTCACCAAAAGGCCATCTACCTTGCCTTTTTACATATGGAATATGACTGTGTAACACCAGCATCAGATTTGAACTCACTTAGTTCCACTTCCTCTATTTTTTGTTTAAAAGATTACATATCCTAAACATTTATATAGCTCGATGTATTATATAACATCGAGCTTCTTTCTCATTCAACAAGCATTATAATTTGATTACTATACATATCTAGGCTTTAGTTAAAAAATTACTAGAATTTTAATTGTTTTTTTTACTTAAGGGCTTAGATAAACATGTTAGCTAGAGCCTCTATTCAATATTATATTTTTTTTGTTTGATAAAGATTGCTTGTTTATATACTTCAATTGTAGATTTAGCAACCACCTCCCAGTTGTAAATTGACTCTACTAATTTCAACGCATTAGTCTTGAGAGTATTTGCTAATTTATCATCTAAAAGAATTGATACAATTGCAGTGGCAAGCTCATCTTCATCACCTGGTTTCACCTTTATACCAGTATCCATATTTTCAATTATTTCAGACAATCCACCTACATCACCTACAATAACCGGAGTATTTGTTATCATAGCTTCAAGTGCTACTATTCCAAAAGGTTCATACAGACTTGGAAATACCGCTACAGAGGCTTTATTGTAAACATAATTTCGTTCCTTATCCCTTATGAATCCAGTAAAAAACACTCTATTTTTAATGCCTAACTTTTTTACTAATTCTTCAAGCACTTTTTTTTGGCCCTTTCCAGCAATAACAAGTTTAGCATTTGGGACACTTTTAAGCACTTGTGAAAAAGCATTAATCAATTGCCAAACACCTTTTTCAGGAACAAGCCTCCCTATAAAAAACACAATTTGGTCTTCTTCATTTACTTTAAATTCAGGATCCTCAGGTAGACATAATAAGTTTTTTGAATCAACCCCATTAGGTATTATTGTTATATCATCTGGCATTAAGCCGAATAAATTACATATTGCATTTTGCATATAGTTACTACAGCAAATAACCCTATCTGCTTCTGTCGCAAGATTTTTTTCTATTTCATTAATTTCTATTTGCATTCTATTATGTAAGCCTAAGTTTCTTCCATATTCAGTTGCATGAATTGTTGAAACCAATGGTAAGTTAAATATCTTAGCTATTGATCTTCCTGCATAAGCCACAAGCCAATCATGAGCGTGTACTAAATTAAATCCATTAACTTGTGTATTTAGCTTTACTGCAGCCCTTATAGCCTCACTATTGAACTTAAAAATACCTGCTTTAAAATTTTTTGCTTCTCTAATAGGACTGTCAACTCTATGAATATGAACTAAATTATTAAATTCATATTCATTATATCCTTCGACACTAGGAGTAATAACATGTACCTCTATTCCTTGATTAACTAAAAATCTACTTAAATCAAAAACATGTTGACCTAATCCTCCAACCATGTGAGGTGGATACTCCCAACTAAACATTAATACCTTCACACACCTAAATCTCCCTTGTTTTCTTCTATTTTTAAAACTATATTATTAAATAAACATTTCTATTATAGAATTTTTTGCTTATAATAATGAAAAGCTTATTTATAAACCTATTTATAAATAAGCAATATGTAATATTGTAGGAGGTAACTAATGAATACCATAATTAACGAAAAATCTCGTAGAAAATCTATTATAAAGGACATTTCACTTGCCAGTTCGGGCTACAAAAAATTAGCTTGGGCGAGTAAAAATATGCCTGTTCTCAATATATTAAAAGAAGAATATAAAAATAACCAACCTTTAAAAGGAAAAATAATTGTTTGTTGTCTACATTTAGAAGCTAAAACAGGTTATCTATTACAAACATTGCAAACTGCAGGAGCTGATGTTGTAGCGTGTGCTAGTAATCCATTATCAACTCAAGACGATGTTGTAGCAGCCTTAGTAGACTCAGGAATCACTGTTTATGCTTATTATGGTGAAAGTACAGAAGATTATCATCGTTTTTTAGAATATGCTTTAGATTGTATGCCTGATGCAATTATAGATGATGGTGCAGATGTAGTCTCAATACTACATAAAACCCGTAAGGAACAAGCTAAGAACATCATAGGTGGATGTGAAGAAACTACTACTGGTATTGTTAGACTAAAATCTATGGATAAAGATAAGGCTTTATTGTTCCCTATGATGGCTGTTAATGATGCTTATATGAAGTATTTGTTTGATAATCGTTATGGAACCGGGCAATCAGTTTGGGATGGAATTAATAGAACTACTAACCTTGTTGTTGCAGGTAAGAGTGTTGTTGTTATAGGCTATGGGTGGTGTGGTAAAGGTGTTGCTATGCGTGCATTAGGCATGGGAGCAAAAATTATTGTCACAGAAATAGATCCTATAAAAGCAAATGAAGCACTAATGGATGGGTTTGAAGTTATGCCCATGTCAGAAGCGGCTAAAATTGGTGATATATTTATAACTGTAACAGGAAATATAAATGTAATAAGAAAAGAACACATGGAAGTTATGAAGGATAACGCGATTATGTGTAATGCTGGACATTTTGATGTTGAAGTTTCAAAAGGTGATTTAGAAGCTTTATCTGTTAGCAAAAGAATTGTTAGAGATAATATAGAAGAATTTGTACTAGAAGATAATCGAAAGCTTTATTTGCTAGCTGAAGGTAGACTAGTTAATTTAGCCGCAGGTGATGGACATCCTGCAGAAGTAATGGATTTAAGTTTTTCTCTTCAAGCTTTATCATTAATGTATGTAATAGAAAACAGAGATAAGTTAGCTAATCACGTATATAATGTTCCTGAATCCATAGATGAAAAAGTAGCTTATATGAAACTAAAAGCTGAAGGCATTAATATTGATAAATTAACTGATGAACAGCAAGCTTATATAGATAGCTGGGATGTATAATAAAATAGCAAAAATTCTTATGACCTATAAAACACAATCTAATATGTATAAAACATATAATTTAAAAATGATTCTGCTGCAAAAAGTAACTACAACAAACTTAAGGCTGAGCAAACATGTTTATCTAAGTCCTTAAGTAGCAAGGCGTGGTGCATAGATCACGGCTAAGTATAAATGAAAAATCATTTTAGATAATAAGTGCTAAGCTAAAATGGAGGTAAAGACCGATGAGCGGCGTGATAAACATGTTTGCTCAGCCGATTTCATACTCTAAGTTTAGCTTTTTGCAGTGGAATTAAAAATATTTTCCAAAGTTAATCTAAGAATAAAAAACCACCTTTCTATTCAGAATAATATCAAATAGAAAGGTGGTTTTATAATTATGGATTCAATAACAAGAAAATATTTATGGATATTTTTCGGTATTTTAATTTCAGTTATGTTTGTGGCTTATGTTATAAGTATCATGAATACTACGTTAACCCCGGATAGAAGCCCTGGACATATAGTAGAAGAAGAGATTGACTATTATATAATAAAAGATAAGGATGGAAATGTTATATTTGAAACCGGTCATGAATTACATGTAGATGATGAATACATTGACGAAGATGATATTCATTATAGAATTAAAAGTATTGATGGCAATACAGCTACAGCTGAAAAAATTGCTAAACTTACTAGTTTAGATTTAAGTAATAATGAAACTGCTCCTGCTATTAGCCCTTTTTTAAGAGGAGTATTACCTGCTCAAAATCTTAGGCCTGTACATATAGTAATGTATTATACCCACTCTGATGAGTCATTTATACCTACTTCTGGTACAGCAAGTATTGATGGCTATGGAGATATATATCAGGTAGGTGAGACTCTTGCCGAAGCTTTAACAACTGCAGGAATAAGTGTAACCAATAATCAAGAAAATCATAATCCACATGACGTAAATGCATATCATCGTTCTCGTAGGACTCTAACTACACTATTAGCAGAGCAACCCGATGCTGCATATGATATTCATCGTGACTCTGCTCCAGCTAGAGCTTATAATACAGTAATTAATGGTACACTTACTTCTCGTGTAATGATTGTTATAGGTAGAGGAAATCCTAATATGGAGACTAACTTAGATTATGCTAGACGCTTAAAAGAAGCGGCAGATAGGATACATCCAGGTTTAATGAGAGGAATATTTATGGGTCGAGGAGATTATAATCAAGATATGTACCCAACGGCTATTCTATTTGAAATAGGTACTCAGTACCAAACACTAGAAATGGCTCAAAAAGGTGCACAATGTTTAGCTGATATTATTATTAGAGTTAAATATGACTTTGAATAATTATTATTTAGCTATGGAAACAAGATAGCTTATCTGGTAAATACTTGCTTTTTAGTATAATCATGCTTTGTTTTTTAATTTATAGTTTTCTGCTATACCTAACAAATCATGAACAAAGTTTGCTCCACGAGATATAATAATACCTGTAAAAATTGAGCCTAAATAATTAATTTTTAATGGTATATCTATTAATACAAAAAAATCTATACCAGCACCTAATGCTAAAATTATTCCTACCGTTATAGAGCCAATTTTATCTATACATAATTTATTTTTTTGCCAAACCATTTTTAAACTTTCCCAGATACTTTCTGCAAACAGAGCTAAAATTATAATTTGCATAAAATCCATAGAAATAACCCCTTAAACATATTTTTATAAATATATGTTTAAGTTAAGATCTATATGATGTATTAATTGCAAAGCTCATTTTGACCTGATATAATTACTATGCAATGCGCCCGTAGCTCAGTGGATAGAGCACTGGCCTCCGGAGCCAGGAGCGTAGGTTCAATTCCTACCGGGCGTACCAATTATCATTTATTATGGTTTAAAATCATTAAATAGATTTGATTTTAGCTATATCAATATATTCATAGCCTTCAATTTTAAAATCAATATTATTACTAGTTCTATTTATTAATAAATTTGCTAAATCATCAACTTCTTGTATTAATACATATAAATAAATGGATACCTTATCTGTAAATTGGACATCTTTTATATGTACACCCCATTTTTTACATTCATTTTCTATTACACCGTAATTACTATAATCAGTTACAATTTTAATTTTAGCAGATCTACTCATTTTTATTATTTGTGCTTTTTCTATAGCTAGTTTGACTGATTCTGTATATGCTTTTACTAAACCACCCGTTCCTAATAATGTTCCTCCAAAATAACGTATGACAACTGCCACAACATTTTCTAATTCAGAGTATTTTAATATATCAAGAATTGGCATACCAGCAGTACCAGAAGGCTCTCCATCGTCACTATAGCGTTCTATATGTGGTTTCTCTCTTAATATATATGCATAACAATAATGTCTTGCTGAAGGCCATTTTATTTTTAATTGTTCAATTATTTTTTGGACTTCTTCTTCAGTATTAACTGGACATATATATGCTATAAAACGTGATTTCTTCACCTCATGTTCTGCAACTATTTCTTTAGCTATAGTTTTAAACATTTTATCACCTTATTGCATTTAACTTTTCTTTTAACCATTTTAAGGTTATTTCTTCTCTTTCTTCTTCTTTATTGGCAAACCTGTGATCCGCATCTTTTATTAAACATAAACGACAATCTTTAATATAGTTTTTTATAATCATTGCATTTTTAGGATCAACCACATCATCATTTAGACCATGTACGACAAGAACAGGTTTTTGTTCAATATTAGATAAATAGAGTATAAAATCATGATTATAAAAATCTTGGACTAACTGGGGGTTTAAATTAAATTCATCTCCATCATCATTTATTTTAACGGAACTGCCATTTTTAAGCTTTAAATAATCGTCTTTAAATATAGTGGAGAATGTTTCTTTTAAAAGTACTGGAGTTGACCATAGTATATAACCTACAATATTATCTGTATCATAGGCAGCTAATATAGTACTACCTCCAAAGCTTCTACCCAATAAAATTATTGGCAACTTGTATTTGTTATCTAGGTAATCAACAACAAGTTTCAAATCGGAAACCTGACGACTCAAAGTTATATCTTCAAATTTTCCTAAGCTTTCTCCACACCCACTAAAATCAAATGCACAAACCCCAATGCCTATATTATTTAATTTCTTAGCAAACTCAAATAATTGTCCAGAATTTTCTTTTCCACCACGAAACCCATGACACGCAACTAAAATATATTTAGCTTCTTCTTCAGGCATTATTATATAAGACGCTAAATGTTTATTTGCATCTTTAATTTCTATTTTCATTAAATCCCCTCCTTGCTATCTATAAACATAGAACCCACTCTCCTGTAAATAGAATGGGTCTAATTTTAAAACATAATTTATTGTCTTAAGATAATTGCAATCAAAAATTTAATTGTACTGTAATAAGCTAAATTTAGACTATACAAAATGTTTTTTATTTTATTCAATAATTTCTATGTACAAAACCCTATGATAATTGAATGCTCCAGTAATATTACCATCAATATCATATATATAGTTTACTGAAGAACCTCCAATATACACTTTACCATCATCTTCTACTTCTAGACCCCTAACATACCCTTCTTTTGTAATGCCATCAGTAAAGTGTATCATTACTTTTATGAGTTGTTGTTCTTCTTCATCAGCTTGAATAAGTTTTTGAGCATCTAAGTTACAGCCTGATAGTATAAGAAAAAATGAAAGAACTACAACAAGTATAACTTTTTGCACTAACGAAGCCTCCTTCTTCTAGCTCTAACTTGGTGTGTAACATCAGATATTTCATGTTTTTCATCTGATGTAATACGTTTTAAACTCCACTCCTTTAATTTATTGTTTACAAAGCAATGAAAAGTTTGTGGAGAAAACACACCATTTTCATCCTTCGTTCCAGCTTTATATCCTGTTAATATTTCTATTCCTTCATCTATATGTTCAATGGCCCATATGCTAAATTTCCGTGCTTTCACTGCTTCTACAACTTCTTCATCAAGCATTAATTGTGCTACATTTTTTTGTGGTATTATTATGCCTTGCCTACCATTAAATCCTTTTTCTTTGCATATTTTATAAAAACCTTCTATTTTTTGATTTACTCCTCCAACAGGTTGAATTTCACCATTTTGATTTACAGAACCTGTTACTGCTATACCTTGATTAATGGGTATACCTGCTAAGCTTGAAAGTAGTGCAAATAGTTCTGCACTAGAAGCACTATCTCCTTCTATCCCTTGGTAACTCTGTTCAAAAGTTAGACTTGCCGATAAAGATAATGGTTTGTCTTGAGCGTATTGATCACCCATATATCCATTTAATGTGAAAACACCCTTACTATGAATGTTTCCACTCATTTTTATTTCTCTTTCAATATTTACAAGACCTTTTTCACCCCTAAAAGTTTTTGCTGTAATTCTTACTGGTTTCCCAAAAATGTGGTCTCCCAATTCATATACTGCTAACCCATTAATTTCACCAATTTTTTTAGAATTTACATTTATCATTAAAGTATCTTTTTTAATATATTCTTGTATTTTTTCTTCTCTTAGTGATGACCGTAAATTCTTTTCAGTAATTGCTTTGATAACATGTTTTCTTTCTACTAATTCAGCTTTATCATTGCGTGCCCAGCCATTTGATTCATAAATTAATTCTGTTATTTTACTAAATAAAGTCGTAAGTTTAGTTTTATCTTCTGCTAGTCGAATACCATGTTCAACTACACTAGCTACAGCTTCAGGGTTAAAATGTTTTAGACCTTCTCTCTCACATACGGAACTAATAAAACGTGCATATTCACGCATATATTTAGTTGTACGAGGCATTTCTATATCAAATTCTGCTTTGATTTTAAATAATTTTTGAAACTCTTCGTCTCTAGAATAAAGTAAATAATAGTAAATAGGTTCACCAATTAATATTATTTTTATTTCTGTTGGAATAGCTTGAGGTTGAAGGGTTTCGGTACTGTTTAGCCCCAAGTTTTTACTAAGGCTTTCAACTATAATTTCTCTATTTTTTATTACACGTTTTAATGTATCCCAAACATAAAAATTGTTGGCTAGATCTTGCAAATGTAAAACTAAGTATCCTCCATTTGCCTTGTGAATTGAACCCGGCTTTATTTTTAAAAAATCAGTTGCTAATATACCAAATTCACCTTCATATTCTATTTGTCCAAAAAGATTTGCATAAGTGGGATTACTTTCGAAGATTACTGGAGCATGATCTAAGTGAGAATTATCAATAAATAAATTCACCTGATATCTTTTCATTAAGGATTTTTTGTCTTTTTGTCTAAATAGCTTTATAGGACTATAATCTTCTTCTTTTTCAACAAAAGAATCAACATTTTCAATTAAATCTTTATTCATATCATCTAAGTATTCTTTAACACCTATATATTTTCCATATTTATTACTTAAAAATTGAAAATAGCTTTCTGTTACATTAATTGCGGTTTTTGTTTCCAAATCTTTTATTCTTTCTTTAATACCTTTTTCTAAATCTTTATATTTCCTAAATGCTTCATTTATTTTTTCTTGAACAATAGTACTTTTTTTCATTAAATCATTTTTTTCTTCTTCTGTCATAGTTATATAAGCATCCTGAGGCATAGCTTCACCATCTTTTAATGGTACACTTGCAATGCCCTCTTGAGTTCTCGATATGGAAAAACCATAAGAACGAGCAGTTTTATCAAGTTCAAGATACATTTCGTTTGTTTCTTCGATTAATTCCTTGAGTATTTCATTTTTTTGATATTCAAATTCATCAGATTCAAAAGTTTTTATTATTTCGTTTATGGCTTCTTCTATTTGGTTGGCAATATCTTTTTTAAATTCTTTTCCTTTACCAGCAGGAAGCTCTAATGCTGTTGGATTATCTTGATTTTGAAAGTTAAAAACATAGCACCAATCTGATGGGCTAGGCTTTTTTTTAGCTTTCGTTTCTAACATTTCCCGAGCCAATGTTGTTTTACCGGTACCATTTAAACCTGATAAATATATGTTATATCCAAAGTTTTCAATATCAAGACCAAAATCTAAAGCTCTAATAGCTCTTGATTGACCTATAATTCCTCTAAGTGGTTTTAATTCCTTTGTACTTTGAAATTTAAAAATAGAAGGGTTACAGGTTTGCCTTAGCCTATTTGACTTTACCTTATATCGACTTATATTCAAAGTCACACCCCCAAATAAAAATATATATTATAATATTAATTTTGCCTTATAAAAGTTAAAGATTGTTATATTAAAAACATTACTAACTTATTACGTAGCTTCTTAAATATAATTAAGCATTACTATTAGCAATTCCTTCAATACATAATTAAGTAATAGTTAAATTGTATATTATAGCCATAACTATTATTCCCACTAACAATGTATAAAATAAGCTTTTTGTTTTAACTGCTACTATAAATGTTGGTATAAATGCCCATATATAAATATTAGAAACACTTATATCTATACTACCATGAGGTGCTAAAATACTTATGGCAGTTAATGCTCCTAATACTGCAGGGGCTATATATGATAACCATTCTTTTAATATAGGCGGAAATTCAAATCTAGATAGTAAAGCTACAGGTAAAATTCTTGGTAGCATGCTTACTATAGCTACACCAATAATCATTAAAAATATATTAATCTCGTTCACGAATCAACATCCCCAATGTTGCACCTACTAATGTTGCAACTATTATATTAGATAAATTTGTCATAGTACCTGGTATAAAATAAGCTATAACCAAACACAATCCCGCTGTAAATAATGCTACATATACATCACTGCGTCTTTTAATTAATAAAACTAATAAACATATATACATAGCAGGTAAAGCAAAATTCAAACCTATTTTATCAGTATTTGTAATAAGTGTACCAAGCATCGCTCCAAAAAAAGTACTGCTTATCCAGCTTATATGAGAAGTAATATTTAAACCTGCCATATATGATGCAGTTGCTTCTTTTTCTTGGTATCTGTTAATTGCAACTGCATAAGTTTCATCTGTTAGTCCATATGTTAAAAGACTTGCTTTAGTTGTTGGGATATTCTTTATAAATGGTACAAGTGATGTAGCAAATAATAAATATCTTAGGTTTACTAGAAAGTTAGCAGCAATAATAGTTATTATAGCACCACCAGCACTTAACAACCCAATAGCTATATATTGGCCAGCTCCTGTAAAACATAATATAGACATTAGTGTTGCCTGAAAAACAGTCAATCCAACCTCATTGGCTAAAACACCAAAAGCAAAGCCTAGTGGCATATAACCCAAGACTACTGGGAATGAATCCCTTATACCTTCGATTAGTTCTCTATTGTTCATTTCTTCTCCTACTCTTTTTCTCTTTCATTCTGGTATTGTACTACAATTATTTATTTTAAAACACTTATTACAATAATACTATTAGCTATTTTAATAAAAAAACAAGTGTTAAAAAACACTTGTTTTTTTAAACGGTAAACCACAAAAAATCTAAACAAACATGTTATCCATGTGTTGCTTCATCATCAGTTTGTAGCCCATAAATTTATTTTTTCTAATCTTCCTTAAGGCCTTTTTACTTAAATAGATATTATATATCAAATTCTTCAACTGTAGCAGTTAAGTCATCTGCTGATTTTGATGCATCTTCACTAATATTTGTAATATTTTCTATAGCTGCAGTTTGCTCTTGTATAGAGGATGAAACTTCTTCAGTAAAAGTAGAATTCTTTTCGGCTAGTTCTGATAAATTTTGCAATGTGCTCAAAATTTCATTTTTCATAACTTCCATTTCTTCTCCAGAAACATTTAATTTTCTTACTGCTTTTTCTGCTTTATTTATTGCTTCAGCAATGAGCATATATTTTTCTTTACTATTCATTACTTTATTTTCTTGTTCTTTGGAAACTGAAAAAACTTTTTCCATAGTTTCAACAACTGCATTTGAATTATTTTGCAATTCATTTACAACTTCATCTATTGCTTTAGTAGAATCAGCAGATTGTTCAGCTAACTTTCTTATTTCCTCCGCAACTACGGAAAACCCTCTACCAGCTTCCCCTGCTCGTGCTGATTCTATTGCGGCATTTAAAGCCAATAGATTAGTTTGTTCAGCTATTGAAGCAATAACATCACTAGTTTCTCCTATCTGCTTAGAACTTTCATTAGTCTTTAATATTACATCATACACATCTTTTGTTGCTATACTACTCACATCGGTTGTTTTAGATAAGTCTTCCATGTCCTCTAAGCCTTCCTTTACAAGGACACTTATATTTTCTGTTATATTGCTTATACTTTTTATATCTGTTTGATTGTTTTCTATAGCTTGTCCTAATTGTGATGATTTCAATGATCCTTCGTCTATGCTTTGAGCTTGCTCAGTAGCACTAGTCGCAATTTCTTCAATTGCTTTTGCAACTTCATTGGAACTGTTTTTAATATGATTTAAGCTACTTTCTAGATTAGAGGTAGTATTATTTGTTTCAACTGCACTTGTTTGAATTTTTCCAACTAGGTCATTTAATCTGTTAATAGTTGCATTTGTTGCTAGAGCAAGCTGTGAAAATTCATCTTTACTTTTTACTTCTACATTTTCAGATATGTTACCAGTACTGATTTCATGGAGCTTTTTAATATGTTCTTTTAGAGGTTTAATAATCATTCGACTCATAAAAAATATTACGATTAGATTAATAACAATTAAATTTACAAACGTATTAACAAAAGCACCTATATCTTCATTAATAAGTCCAATATCATTTATAAAGTTGTTAATTAATTGGGCAATTGGAGCACTTAATAGAAAAGTTAAAGTAATTATTATTATAATTTTCAGTGTAATACTATTAATAAAATTAAAGTTTAATAATTCGTTAACATCTCTAATTGTTCTACTACTATTTTTAGTAACATTTTTTTTCATGTTTATTTCTCCCGTCCATTATTTTTATATTATCCATTAACCTAAGGTGTGGTGTTGATAAATAATTAAACATCACTGTTATTAATGGAATCATGTGTATTATCTTCACTAAATACCCCTTTTTTGTTTCAAGACAATGAGAATTTGGAAAGATACAGTTTATCCAAATAAATTTACCATTTATCACCTCGCCTATATTGACTGTTTTATCTACCAAAAGCACAACTAGGCACAAAGCCTTAGTTAAAATTCAACAAAATCAACCCCATCCCCTTGGGACTTTTGTCCTTTGTTTAAAAATATTTGGATTTTTTTATAAATTTTGATGAATTTTAATCTTGTTTGCTTAAAAATGATGAGAATTAAGGCTATTTATTTGTCAGGTATTTGCCAATTTAAGTAGCAATTAATCTGCAGGTGTAACAAAGAAATTGCTAAATTAGCTAGAAGATATGCAAAAAGTAGTTAAACTTTTTAATTTTATTAAATTAAGTTAAAAATTTTAAACCACATTAAGATCAAATAGTTTGATTTATTGAAAAATTCTTTGCCACCACCTTATACCATCTTCTTCCTCTGAATCATCAGGTTCTAGTCCATTTTCTTCCCAATATTCGGTATCGGGGATATGGTTATCACAAGTCTCTTGTGGTTCGGTACCTATTTTAAAGGCCATTTGGCTTTTTCGAGGACAAAATTCTGAAGCTACTAAGCCACTATCTAAACAAATATTTATTAATTTTATATTATCGGGTTTATTAAATTGTTTAACTGCAAGCTTTTGGGATGCTTCTCTTAAAAAATCAGCCCATATTGGTCCAGCTGCTGCTCCACCTGTAAGATATGTTCTTTGTTCTTTGTCATACCCAACCCAAACAGCACAAGAAAGCTGAGGAGTATAGCCGACAAACCAAGCATCATTATATACATCAGTTGTTCCTGTTTTTCCAGCTGCTTCTCTTTGAACAATATCTTTCAGATGTGAGCCAGTACCTCCTGGATCAAGCACACCTTTCATCATGTCTGTTATTATGTAGGCTGTTTCACTAGATATTACTTTATTTTGATTGGTTGAATTTTCATATAAAATTCTCCCATCTTTGTCTAAAACCTCTAAAATATATTTTGGCTCACTATAAATACCTTCATTAGCAAATACAGAATAAGCAGAGACCATATCTATTGGTGTTACTTCATTAGAGCCTAATGGTAATGACAAAACTGGTTTTATATTTTTAAAACCAAATTTTTCTGTGTATTTTGCTGTGTTATTTTCATCTAGCTCATGGTTTACCTTTACTGCAATCACATTATCCGATATCATCAGTGCTTCTTTTAAAGTAAATTTTCTATCATGATATGGCTTTTCACCAAAATCTTCAGGTATATATACATCAGAATTTGGTAACGTATATTCAACTTTTTCACACATGATTTTATCTGCTAATGTAAAACCACTATCAATAGCTAATGCATATACAAAGGGTTTAAATGTAGAGCCCGGTTGGCGTCTACTAAATACTCTATTATAAGTTGAGGTTGCATAATCCCTTCCACCTATAAGTGCTCTTATATGACCATTTGAATTATCTAATGCTACTAAAGCAGCTTGGAGGTTTTTGTCTCTATCTTTCATACCTTGATAATATGCTAGCTCAGCTGCTTTTTGCATATCTAAATCTAAAGTTGTATATACTCTTAAGCCACCTTGAAAAACCTTACGTTCACCAAATTTATTTATTAAATAATCTCTTACCGTAGCTATAAAATAAGGTGCATCTCCAGTAATATATTCCGCTTGCTTATATTCAAGTTCATAATTAAGTGCCTCTTCCATTTCTTCTTCACTAATCATTTCTTCTTCTAACATTCTGTTAAGCACCACTGTTTGTCTTGTTTTAGCTTCATCTGGGTTGTTATAAGGATTATATCGTGCAGGCCAATTAGGTAATCCAGCTAAAAGGGCTGCTTCTGCTAAGTTTATATCATGTGCATTTTTCCCAAAAAATGTACGAGCTGCAACTTCAACTCCATAAGCTCCATGTCCAAAGTAAATTGTATTACAATAAAAAGTCATAATTTCATCTTTGGAATATGTCTGTTCTAATTGAAAAGCATAAATTAATTCTTGTAGCTTTCTAGTTAATGTTCTCTCTCCTGTTAAAAATAAATTTTTAGCAGTTTGTTGAGTAATTGTACTTCCTCCAGCAACAACTCTTTGTTCTCTGATATTACTTATTAAAGCCCTGACCATACCCCCAATATCTAAACCCCGGTGATTATAAAAATTCTTATCTTCTACAGCTATTACGGCATTGATAAACTCTGGTGATATTTCATCTAAAGTAACTCCAATTCTATTTTGCTCGGCTAAGCCATGAATTGGTCTATTGTTTATATCAAAAACAATAGAAGATTCGGGAACATCAATTTCAGGAAGCCTAAAAGTAAATCCACTAATTAAAGTTAATAAAATTAACAAAATAATTGAAATTGATAATTTTCTTTCCATTTTATACCTCCATAATTAGATTTTTCCCGATGTTATATAAGTTTATCCAAAAAAAATCCCGTAGCTTATCATCTACGGGATTTTATATATGTTTTGCCCTAATGGGATACTAGCTATATTTTAAACATATGTTTCTAATTAATTCAGCTACGTCTTCTACATAATCCTGTGCTATTTCTATGTGTTCATAAACTTCTTTCCATTTTATTATCTTAACCGGGTCTTCTTCATTTTCAAATAGATCAGCAAGTCCATTTCTATAGTTATGGTCTTGTTTTCTTTCTAATTGCCTAATTGTATCACATATATCTAAAATTTCTTTTTTATTTTTATTTAAATTATCTAACAAATTAAATGCTTTTTCTTGTAGGTGTAATGACTCAATAAGGATATCTACCATTTCTTTAACCTTTTTATTAGGGGCTTCAGCCTTGTATAAAATCATTCTATCAATAATACCAGTGATATAATCTAAAGTAGTAGCAAGTTTTTGAACAACTTGAAATGCATCTTCCCTATCAAGAGGTAGAACATAACTAGAATCTAATTTTCTAACTAAATCTTGAATTATCCTATCACCTTCATGTTCCATGGCAGTTAATTTAGCCATTTTTAAATCAAGATCTCTATAATCATCAACTACATTTTTTAGGATGTCACCACCTCTAATAACTACACGAGCACTTTCAATAAATAATTTAAATACTTGTGGGTCTTTTTTCTTGAAAATCTTAAACCTCACTATATCACCCCTCCCCCAAAAAAGTTAATTAAAATCTAATTTATAGCGCACGTAAATAATCTGGTCTTAAATAGTTTTTATCATTTTTGTCAATAATATCATCAATTAATCTAAGTATTTCATTTTTATCTTCGGGAAATCTTCCTTTAATTGGCAGATAATTAGAAGCATGATTACTTCTAAATTCTGTACCTTTTAAATCTAAATTTTCAATTATAATACGCATTTCATCAAGAATTTCAAATGCTCCCGGTAATTCAAATTCCCCTTTTTCCATCTGCTGATACATTTTGGTACCTGGAACTAGCATTATGGTTAAAGCACCTATATAATCAGGGTTTATTTCATTACAAATTTTTGCTGTCGCTTTTGCATGGTCTATAGCTTTCGGTGTTCTGCCAGCTAAACCTAATAAAATTGTTACTGATAACTCAATTCCGGCTTTTCTTAATCTTTTCCCTGCCTCTGCCATCTCATCATATGTTACACCTTTTTTGATTTCTTTCAATAACTCTTCATCACCTGTTTCTATGCCTAAATAAGCTATTGTAAGACCTGCTTTTTTAAGCGCAGATAATTCTGAAGTTTCTTTTTTTAATACAGCGTCCGGACTTGCATATATTCCTACATGACGCAAGCTAGGGAAGTTTTTATAAAGCAATTCTATTATTTCTATTAAATCAGGTGTATCAATAATTATTGCATCACCATCAGCTATAAAAACTTTTTCTATATCTCCGTAATATTCACCAGCCATACGAATATCATCTTTTATTTCTTCCATGCTTTTAATTTTAAATTTTTTATCTTTATACATTCCGCAAAATGTACATCTATTATGTGTGCAACCTACTGTAGCCTGTAATATATAACTTCTAGCTTCACTTGGTGGCCTATACATATTTCCTTCATATCTCATTTAGATTCCTCCTTACTATATTTAACCCAAAAAAAATTATTTTTGGTAATAGGTAACATATATTTAATTATAATCAAGTGTATTTTATTATGATCTTAAACAAAATAAATATAGGTGCGATTGATTTAAAGGAGGATGTTCTATGGCAAAAAGAGGCATAATGTCTGAACAGCTTAAATATGAAATTGCTAAGGAACTAGGTGTAGATCAAATTGTTTCCCAAGAAGGTGGATGGGGCAGTGTTTCTTCCCGTGACTGCGGCAATATCGTTAAAAAAGCAATTGAAAAAGCAGAGATCAACCTCGCAAACCAGAACAACCAAACACAATAATAATTCGCACCACAGGGGGGATTCCCCCCCAAATTTAGATATATGATGGGAGGTTATATTATTATTATTAAAAGAAATACTCCTTTAGAAGAAGCTTTATCAAAACCAGGAGCTGAGCAAGTTTTTCAATCATATGGTATAAGATGCTTTGGATGAGCCGGTTTACGTTTTGAAACCGTAGAGCAGGGTGCTCGCGCTCATGGTATTGATGTTGATGAACTTTTAAACAAATTAAATAACCTTTAAAAATAAGGGGTGAAAACCCCTTATTTAGTAAGTTTTATTTGGATATTGTAAAACTCGTTTTTCCCATGTTCTTATAGTAATATCATCTTCTGATGTTGAAACCATATATTCAGGTAATAATGGAGTCTTTCCATAACCACCAGGTGCATTTACTATATAAGTTGGTATAGCTAAACCAGATGTATAACCTCTTAAATGTTCCATTATATTTATTCCAGTTTCTATTTTTGTAATAAAATGTGATGTTCCTTTTACTGTTTTAGCATGGAATATATAATAAGGCCTTATTCTTACCTTTAAAAGTTCGTGATTTAATTTTTTCATTACATGAGGATCGTCATTTATATCTTTTAGAAGAACCGCTTGATTTCCTAGTACAGCTCCTGCTTTTATGAGCATATCAGTAGCTTTTTGTGTTTCAGGTGTTATTTCCATAGGTGAATTAAACTGAGAGCTTATATATATTGGTGGATATTTAGCAATTATTTCACATAGCTCCTCATTTATTCTTTGTGGCAAAGTAACTAATGCACGTGTACCTAACCTTTTAATTTCTACATGTTCAATATCATTTACCTCACCTAATAACCAATCCAACACTTTATTACTCAACATAAGAGAGTCTCCACCAGTAATTAAAACATCCCTTATTTCAGGATTAGCTTTAACATAATTTATAGCTTCTTTTAATTGATCCATAGTTGCATGTTCATCAGTTTCACCAAAATTTCGCCTTCTTTGACAATGCCTGCAATACATTGGACATTGATTAGAAACATTAATAATTAACCTATCAGGATATCTTCTAGTTATTCTAGGTGCAGGGCTTGTAGTGCTTTCTGACATTGGATCATCTTCACCATCATCACTTGCTTCTCTAATATCTGGTACAGCTTGTTTAAATATAGTAGAGTCCCTATAATTATCAAAATCTATTAAGCTAAAATAATAAGGTGAAATAGCCCAACGATATTGATTTGATAAATCCCGTAGTTCTTTCGCTTCGTCTTCTGACAAATTTAAAAATGCTTTCAATGTATCTACATCAGAAATTCTATTTTTCATTTGCCATGTCCAACTATTCCAATCATCTTCACTAGCATTATAAAAATTAAGTAGTTTGTTTTTATTAGCAGCACTACGGTCTGCCATTTTAAAACCAGTCTCAATGTTTTTTTGAGCCTCTAAATAATCATTTATGTTTTCTTTAAGCTCTTGAGCTCGTTCTAATGCAAGTTTCCTATTGTCCATATTACCCTCCCTAAAGATTAATTCTTTTGCAAATAAGTAATTGATTGTCAATTTTCATTATATAATACATGGTTTCCAAACACAATTTTTAACCGTTTTTCCATAATTCTATTTGAGAAGAAATCCAGTAAATTAAAATTATAAAAAACACTGCTACTACTGTAATATTGCTTAAACCCGCTCCTATTAACATACCTAAAACAGCGGTTAACCAAAGACTCGCAGCAGCTGATATACCCTTAACTTCTTCTTTTTTTTCATTAATCCAAATAAAACCAGTTCCTAGAAAACCTAAAGCTGATATTATCTGTGCCGAAAGTCGAGCTGGGTCACTAGCCCAAGGTATTACTCCAGCAATAGCATAAAATTCTGTAGATGTTATAGTTATTAAACAAGCTCCAATACAGATAAGTGAGAAAATAATTCCCGTTGGAGTATCATAATGTTTTTTATTCATAATTCCCACAATAAAACCTATAATTGAAGCTAGTAAAATACGAAATAATAGAGTTTCAACAGCCATAATTATAATAATGTGTTATAGTTTGGAGCTTCCTTGGATATTGAAATATCATGAGGATGAGACTCTGTAAGTCCTGCATTTGTTATGCGTATAAATTTTGTTACAGTTTTCATTTTTTCAATATTCTCTACTCCACAATACCCCATTCCGGCACGTAATCCACCCATTAGTTGAAAAATTGTTTCTGATACATTACCTTTATATGGAATGCGTCCTTCAATTCCTTCAGGCACCAATTTTTTAGCATCTTCTTGGAAATAACGATCACTACTACCTTCTACCATGGCTTCCATGGATCCCATTCCTCTGTATATTTTATAGCTTCTTCCCTGTAGAATTACAATTTCCCCTGGACTTTCTTCTGTTCCTGCAAGTAGGTTACCTAGCATAACCACATCAGCACCAGCCGCTATAGCTTTAACTATATCTCCAGAAAATTTGATTCCTCCATCAGCTATAATTGGTATATTGTATTTATTAGCAACTTCAACGCAATCAACAACTGCAGTTATCTGGGGAACTCCTATACCAGCAACAACTCTAGTTGTGCATATAGACCCAGGTCCAATGCCAACTTTTACAGCATCTGCACCTGCTTTAATTAATTCTTCTGTTGCTTCACCAGTAGCTACATTACCTGCAATTACATCTATATCAGGATGTTTTTCTTTTATTTTTGAAGTTAGTTCAATAACTCCAACTGAGTGACCATGTGCAGTATCTAAAACAATAACATCAACACCAGCATCTAGTAGTGCTTTCACTCTATCTAAAGTATCCTTAGCTATGCCTACTGCTGCCCCAACTAACAGTCTACCTTTTTTGTCTTTTGCTGCATTGGGATATTTAGTAGTCTTTTCGATATCTTTAATAGTAATTAGCCCCATTAAGTTAAATTCTTCATCAACTAATGGTAATTTTTCTAATTTAGATTTACTTAATATACCTTTAGCTTCTTCAACACTAGTTCCTACTGGTGCAGTTATAAGGTTTTCACTAGTCATTGCATCTTTTATTTCTTTATCATAGTTTGTTTCAAATCTTATATCCCTATTAGTTATTATACCGACTAACTTACTGCCTTCTGTTATGGGAACACCTGAAATATGATAATGTTCCATGATTGCAAGGGCATCTCTAATTTTGTGATTTGGACTTAAAAAAAATGGATCAGAAATAACGCCATGTTCAGAACGTTTAACTCTATCTACCATCTTAGCTTGCTCCAATATTGAGGTGTTTTTGTGAATTATGCCAATGCCACCTTCACGGGCAATAGCAATTGCCATTTTCGCTTCGGTAACCGTATCCATCCCAGCACTCATTATCGGAATATTCAAACGTATATTTTTGGTTAAATATGTTGAGGTATTCACATCTTTAGGCATTATTTCAGAACGTCCCGGAAGAAGTAATACATCATCAAAAGTGAGACCTTCTTTATTAAATCTATTTGTCATAAATCTGCTCCTCCTTAAGAAGTTTAACTTCTATTATAATATTCTAAGCAATTTTTTCAAGATATATCTAGGCCTCACAACAAAAAATAATTAATCTCCACCCTGTACTGACCCTAATCCGTACCTATAAAAATGCTCACTAAGATTTTTTATTATTTTTTCACTAACTCCAAATTTATTTGCTATTTCATTATTAGATAATCCCTGACCAAGGTAATCAATAAGCATATCAGCATCAATTCCAGCTTCTTCTGCTAATTCATTAATTGATGGGCGAACAGACCAAGGAGGAAATCTTTTATCTTCTTGCATGCTAAAATCTCCTTTTTAGCTATAGAATTCCCTTTTAAAAATTAATTATGATTTTTTTTAATTAAAATCAGATTCTGTTGCAAAAAGTAACTACAACAAACTTAAGGCTGAGCAAACATGTTTGCTCAGCCGATTCCATAGTCTAAGTTTAGGTTTTTGCAGTGAAACCACATTTTTATATTGAATTGTTTTTAAGTCGCATATGGGTATGGTCTAAATCAACTACTATAACCTCTTTACCTATCTTTTTTATTGCTTCCCATGGTATTACTAACTTTTGTTTATCACTCCAAAATGTTAACAGATTGCCCTTATTAGGTAATATTATTGAAATAATTTTTCCTGTTTCAGGATCAACAATCATATCTGATTCGCCAACTGTACCCATCCTCATACCATCATATATGTTTACCATTTCTTTTCCAACTAACTGATTTAATCTCATTAGCAGCCCTCCCTATTAAATACCAGTATGCCCAAAGCCACCTTTTGATCTAGAAGTATCGTCTAGTTCTTCAACTTCAATAAACTCTACCTGTTCAACTTTGGAAAAAATTAATTGAGCAATCCTTTCTCCCCTATTTAAAATATACTCTTTGTCCCCTAAATTTATAACAATAAGCTTTATTTCTCCTCTATAATCTGCATCAATTGTTCCAGGAGTATTTAACAAGGTTAAACCGTGTTTTAATGCTAGTCCACTACGAGGACGTACTTGGGCTTCAAAACCATTAGGTATGGATAGTGATATCCCTGTAGGAATTAATACTCTTTCTAAAGGCTTAATTGAAATTTCTTCAGTTATAGCAACATATAAGTCAACACCCGAAGATGAATTTGTCATGTATTTAGGAAGAGGTAAATCAAACGAATGATTTTTTTTAATTAATACTTTCATAATTTATAATCTCCATAACTGTTTATATTGTTTTTCTACATTTGGAAGAATCTCTTTGTCTCCTATGGCTGCAAGAGAAAAAAGTTCTTTTTTAAATAAATTTTGAGCAAATTGATTTACTTGTTCTGAATCAATTGCATATATCCTATCAATAATTTTTTCAGGAGAAACTATTTCATCATAAATCATTATCGACCTTGCTAATCTAGTCATTCTGTTCATAACACTTTCTAAACCTAATAAAATACTAGATTTGATTAGCTGTTGCGTTCTAGTTACTTCTTCTTCACTAACCCCTTCATTAGTAAAATTATCAAGTAACTCTATTAATGCTTCAAAAAACTGAGCTACTTTACTTGGACTAGTACCAACATATATAGAAAATGCCCCAGTATCTGAATAAGTTGATGGATATGAATATACAGAATAAGCTAATCCTAACTCTTCTCTAATACTTTGAAATAATCTTGAACCTAAGCCTCCACCTAATATGTTGTTCATTACATTTTGAACATAACGATTATCATTATGATAAGAAATACTAGGAACACCTAGACATAACTGAACTTGTTCTGTTTCCTTATTCATTAAACTAATAAATGAATTGTTTTCTTCTGGTATAGTTTGATTTATAGTTATATTATTTTTAGGCTGTTTTTCTAAAAGATTTTGAATCTTATCCCTAACTTTATTGCTATTTACATTTCCAGCAACTGCAATAACCATGTTAGCGGGAACATAATATTTTTTATAATATTCATATACTAAGTCTCTATCCATATTAATAATACTATCTTCTGTTCCTAATATAGGCAGACCCATTGAATGTCCTTCCCAAAATTTTTGGGAAAAAAGATCGTGAATCAAATCATCAGGAGTATCTTCATACATATTTATTTCTTCTATGACTACTCCTTTTTCAGTTGTAAAATCTTTAGGAGCAAATTTTGAACTAAAGAGCATGTCAAACATAATTTCTATAGCACTATCAACATTTTCATCAAGAGTTCTAGAATATAAGCATGTATACTCCTTAGAAGTAAATGCGTTTAACTGTCCCCCCATACCTTCAAAGCTTTCTGCAATTTCTCTAGCAGTTCTCTTTTCGGTTCCTTTAAACAACATATGTTCAATAAAATGACTAACACCTGATATATTTTGTTTTTCATGTCTTGAGCCAACTTTTATATATACACCTATCCCAGCAGATCTTACAAAAGGTATTTCTTCTACTACTAACTTAGTATTATTCAAATTAAATGTCGATATCACATCTACTACCTCCAATATACTTGCACTAGTTAGATTACTTCTTTAATATAATTGCTTTTCCTGTTAAAAACTAAAAAAAACTCGAAAGAATTCGCAACAAAACATTTTTTTCTTGTTCAATATCATTTTTAGCAACCAAATCAACTTTAGCTAGTTTTTTATCATATGCATATACTTCTAAAAAACCTACTTTATTGCCATAACTAACGGGGGCCTCTAAACTATATTTCATAATTGTTTTTTTCTCTATATTTTTCAGACTTCCACTACTCCATATATAAATTTCATCATTAGGTATAACTTCTACATAATTCTCTGTTCCACCTATCACAATTGCTTCCTTAAAAGGTTGTTGATTATCTACTATTTTTTCTAAATAAAAATTATTAAAACCATAAGACAATAATCGAGCACTATCCCCTTTTCTATCAGGTGAACGTAAAACAACCGTTATTAGTTGATGTTGATCTCTAGTAGCTGATGCAACTAAGCACTTTCCTGCAGCATTAGTAGTTCCAGTCTTAATTCCATCAGCACCGGGAAAGGATCCTAATAATGTATTAGTATTTTTTATTGTTATAGGTTTAGAATAGCCCGGATGTTTAAATTCAGCTTTTTCTTTTTTTACTGTTTCTTTTATGTAATCATGTTTCAGAGCATATCTACTAATAATAGATAAATCATATGCCGTACTAAAATGTTCTTTATTTGGTAAACCAGAGGCATTTTTAAATTGAGTATTAAATGCACCCAAAGCTATTGCTTTTCTAGTCATAAGCTCTCCAAAAAAATCCTCATCACCAGCTATATGTTCCGCTAAAACTACAGCTGCATCATTAGCTGATCGTATTAAAGTTACTTTTAATAATTCCCCTACTGTTAATTCTTGACCTTCTCTTAAGCCAATTGTAACCTCGGGAGTTCTATCTGCCTTTGCACTAACAGTTGCTATTTCACTTAAGTTCATGTATTCCATTGTTAAAATTGCAGTCATTATTTTTGTCGTGCTTGCTACTGGACGTTGTTCATCCATATTTTTTTCATATAGTACCTGCCCCGACTTTTTATCAACTAAACAAAAATACTGCGAACTAACATTTGGTTCAGCAGAAACAGAAGTTACTTGTATTAAGAATAAGATGCAAACAGATAAAAATAATTTTAATATATATCTCATATATTTATAACTATACTTCCTTTCTGTTATTTCTCATCCAATACTATTTTATCTATTGTCATCATTTTATATCCTTGATCTTTTAACTGCTTTAATAAATTAGGTAAAGCTTTAACAGTTGGATCTGTTGGATGCATAAGAATAATAGCATCATTGTGTACTTTATTCATAACACGCTTTATTATTGTTTCTGGATTAGGTTTTTGCCAATCTATAGTATCTACGCTCCACATTATGAATTTGTATTCCATTTCAGTAACTGCACTAACTAGTCGCTGATTATATTCTCCATAAGGTGAGGCAAAAAATGTAGTTTTTTCTCCTGTTTTATCATATATTATATCTTCTGCCTTTTTTATCTCACTTTTTATTTCATCAGAGCCTAAATTATTAAAATGCAGATGCTTATATCCATGATTTTGTATACTATGACCATCTTTTTGCATTTCTTTTAAAAGATCTTCATTTTTCTCTGCCCATTTACCAGTTACAAAAAACGTTGCTTTAGCATCGTAAGATTTAAAGTTTTTTAACATATCTGGGATAAATTCTTCTCCCCAATCAACATTAACTGTTATGGCAACGACTTTTTCTCCACTATTTCCTTGAAATATAGCTTCAGTTGTTCCTGTTGTAGCCGTAAAAGTAGTAGTGTTTAAATTTATATATCCAAATACTATAAAAACAGCTAGTAGCAATATCAGCACAAATGAGCTATACACCTTTTTCTTGGTTAAAAAGTATATCTTCATTCGTTTTTCCCCCTCCCTAATATTTTAACCCATACATACCCTTGATCAATTCCCGACATAACAATTATTGGGTTGTTTTTATTGTTCTTGAATTTTAGATCTTTATATCCATAGTAAACAGTAGCATCTTTTCCAACTGGTACATAGCCAATTGGTTTGCTATGAGTATGACGTTCTACTATTTCTAACTCAGACTCTGTTACAGCATTATATAATGTGCTCGCTATCTGACATACACCACCCCCATAATCTAATATCGTTTCACCTTTAAAAATAATTGGTGCTGGTAAATATCCTCTATTAGGAGTTCTAGGTCCAACTATTTCATTAAAAGAAAATATATTGTTAGGCCAAATTAAACGATTATTAATAGCATCTGATGCTAACTTTAGGTTTTTAATACGATCACTACTTCCATGAATTCCTGTTTTATAATAACCGATTGTTTCGTTACTTTTCTCAATATCTTCACTAGTGTATGTAGGTTTTGTTTTCTTTTTAACAATATTAATAGACTCGTATTCATTTGCTGATAATACTTTAGATAAAGTCAAAGGAATATCAACTATATAACCACTTTGTTCAGGTATTATTTCCCCTGATTCACGATCTATATATGGCTCTTCAGGTAACTTTTGATTTTTGATTGCTAATTCTTTAATAACCAACTCTACTTCTTTTTCTAATAAATATGATATATCTCTTCCTTCTATCGTCACTCCCGGTTTAACCCCTAAATAATATCGTTCAATTTTGTCAATCGATATATTAAATGCATAAAAACTAATAAAAAACACTAATACAAAAAGGACTTTTCCGTTTAGTTGCAAAAACGATAAGCCCTTTTTAATATAAATAGTACTCACCGCCCTTGTATACGTCTCCTAAATTGTATTCAGTAATGAGTACTCATATGCAATTTTTCACTAAAGTTAGGAACATTTCCGCGCAAAAACACAAATAAACCGAGTTTACTCGGTTTATCGTATATATTAAAATATTTCAGTTTAGTTTGTTGGTTTTGCCACCTTGTTTAATGCTGCTTTTCTAGATAAGTTTATTCTTCCTTGTTGATCTATTTCGATTACCTTTACCATTATCTGATCACCTATATTTACAACATCTTTTACTTTATTTACTCTTTCTTCTGCAAGTTGAGATATATGAACTAAGCCTTCTTTGCCTTGGGTACCTAGGACACCAGGAATTATTTCAACAAAAGCACCAAAATCCATTATTCTTTTAACAGTACCCATGTAAGTCTTTCCTACTTCAACCTCTGCAATTATTGTTTCTATTATGCTTTTTGCTTTGTTAGCTGATTCCTCATCAATTGATATGATAAATAAGCTGCCATCATCTTCGATGTCAATTTTACAGTCTGTTTCAGCAACTATCTTTTGAATAGTTTTTCCACCAGCACCTATAACCTCGCGTATTTTATCTGGATTAATTTGCATTCTTATCATTTGAGGTGCATAAGGTGATAATTGTTTATTAGGCTCTGAAATACATTCTAGCATTTTACTCATAATAAACATTCTTCCATCATTAGCTTGAGCTAATGCCTTTTCAATAATTTCACGACTTACACCTGTTATTTTTATATCCATTTGTAATGCAGTTATACCATCTTTAGTCCCTGCAACCTTGAAATCCATATCCCCTAAAGCATCTTCTATACCTTGTATATCACTTAATATTGCAAAATCTTCTCCTTCTTTCACAAGACCCATTGCAATACCTGATACTGTTGCTTTAATTGGAACACCAGCATGCATTAATGACAAGGAACTACCACAAACACTTCCCATTGAGGTTGAACCATTTGATTCTAAAACGTCTGATACTACGCGTATAGTATATGGAAATTCATCTTCAGAAGGTAGTACAGCTAATAAAGCACGTTCAGCAAGAGCTCCATGACCTATTTCTCTTCTACCCGGTCCACGCATTGGTCTTGCTTCACCTACACTCCAAGGTGGGAAATTATAATGATGGATATATCTTTTTGACTCATCTGCACCCAAACCATCAAGTATCTGCTCTTCTCTCATTGAACCTAATGTAGTTATAGAAAGAACTTGAGTTTGTCCACGGGTAAATAAACCTGTACCATGAGGTCTCGGCAGATAACCTACTTCACATGTTACTGCTCTTATTTCATCATTTTTTCTTCCATCTACTCTTTCATTTTCATAGATAGTCATTTTTCTTACTACTTCTTTTAAGATTTTTTCTAATACTGATTTTACCTCATTCATTTGTTCTGGATATATTTCTTGAAAATGTTCTTTTGTTATTGACTTAACCTCGTCTATATCGCTTTCTCTTGCTTTTTTGTTTTCATTTCTTACAGCTTGTTCTAATTTTTGTGTGGCAAAATCTCTAACAGCAGCCTCAATTTCTGGGTCATCATCTATTAGTTTTGGTTCAATTTTTTCTTCCCCAATTTCAGCTATAATTTTTTCTTGAAATTCTACTATCTTTTTAATTTCTTCATGCCCATAGAATATAGCATCAAGCATCTGGTCTTCTGGAATCTCATCTGCACCTGCTTCAACCATCATGATAGCATCTTTAGTTCCTGCTACTGTTAAATGCATTTTTGTCTTTTCAGATTGTTCAACTGTTGGATTAATGATAAATTCACCGTCTACTAAGCCAACTGTTACAGCTGCAACAGGACCACTAAATGGTATATTTGAAGTAGTAAGCGCAACTGATGCCCCAATAATGGAAATCACATCAGGAATATTATCGTTATCCATTGACATAACTGTTGCTACTATATTTACATCATTTCTATATCCATTTGGAAATAAAGGCCTTAGTGGTCTATCTATTAATCGGGCAGAAAGTGTGGCAAACTCTGTTGGTCTCCCCTCTCTTTTTATAAACCCACCAGGAATTTTCCCAGCTGCATATAATCTTTCTTCATAATCAACTGTTAAAGGAAAAAAGTCTATACCTTCACGAGGTTCTTTGGATGCTGTAGCTGTAACCAAAACAACAGTATCGCCATATCTCATTACGGCAGCACCATTTGCTTGTTTAGCAACCTTTCCTACTTCAACTACTAGTTGTCTTCCACCGATTTCAATTTTATAAGTATGCAATTATTTTCCTCCTTTCTTAGACTACAATAAACTAAAGAGCGGCAATTCCGCTCTTTATCTTCTTAGACCAAGTCGAAGAACTATTGAACGGTAACGATCAAAGTTCTTGTTCTTTAAATATTCTAAAAGTGATCTACGTTGACCTACCATTTTTAGTAGCCCAGTTCTCGAATGATGATCTTTTTTATTAATCTTTAAATGTTCATTTAAATAATTAATCCGATCGGTTAAAATAGCTATTTGAACCTCAGGTGACCCAGTATCATTCTCATGTGTCTGATATTGATTAATAATTTCTTGTTTTCTCTCTTGGCTTAGTGCCATTGTTTCACCTCCTCATTTTCATGTAATCGCCAGAAACCAAGGTAAACGTCGGTGAAAATCGCATACCCTAGTCTTGGTTCCTTAGGTTTTTATTATCCAAACAAAAGGGACTCTTTTGCCGCTCTTTTCTATAATTTATAAATATTATTACCTTTTTTTTCCTCATGTATACTTTTTTCTTAAAAACACCAAAATTAATTTTATCATAGCAATTTGTTTAAGTAAACTTTTAAGCTTTTGTCTAATATTTAAACTATAAACGTTAGTTTTCTAACCACAATATAGATAATTATTTTTATTTTACTTAAAGCACTTTGCTATACATTTATAAGTTCTAAAGCTTTTTGCCTATCTTTTTCTATTTGAGCTATTAGTTCATTTATTCCATTAAAGCGTTTTTCATTTCTAATCTTATCAATAAAACACAGAGTAATAAATTTATCATATAAGTTTTGATTAAAATCTATTATGTGAGCTTCTACAGAAGTAGGATAATCATCATGAAATGTAGGTTTTCTTCCAATATTAACCACACAATTATATCTTTTATTTTCTATTACTGCTTTAGCTGCATATACACCATTCGCTGGCAGATTAACTTCTGGATTAATATTAATATTAGCGGTAGGAAATCCTATTTGAGAACCCCTTTGCTCACCCTTAATAACTTGTCCTTCAAGTACAGGTAGGTATCCTAGCATTTTTATTGCTAAATTTATATCACCATTCTCAAGTGCCTTCCTAATCAAACTACTTGAAACAACTTTATCTTCTATTTTTACTGGCAAAGTTACATTTACTCTAAAACCAAACTCCTTGCCTAAATCACTTAATAGTTGTGAGTTGCCAACACCCTTATAACCAAATGAGTAATTAAATCCTATAAATACTTCCTTTACTTTGAATTTTTTAACGAGAATATTTTCAACAAAGTCATATGGTGAACATTTGGCAATTTCTCGTGTAAAAGGTGTATATATTAAAAGTTCTATACCCAATTTTTTAAGCAGCTTAGCTTTTCTTTCAGATGTAACCAATAAGCGTGGAGCTTTATCAGGAGTTAATACTTTATTTGGATGAGGTTCAAAAATAAATGCTGCTGGTTTATAACCATTGCGTTTAGCTTTAGTTACTAGCGATTTAAGCAGTTTTTGGTGTCCTAAATGAACTCCATCAAAATTCCCTAATGCCAAATATACTGGTTCTATACCTTTGTATTCATCAATATGTTTAATTACTTCCATTTGAAACTCCTTTATATAAGTTTAAATAGTTTCAATTATTTAAATACTTTTTTTGGTTTAAGCATGGGTGTATTGTTATTTTTATTTATTTCTGCAATAGCTACTAGGTTTTGTTCTGGTGAATAAACCTTAACAAGTTCTTCATCCTCAATTGAACACTGTATTTTATTACCATTTAACAATTTATATAAATCGCTTGGATTACTTATGTAATAGTTTTGTAATTCGTTTAATGGATAGTCTATATCTTTTATAACTCTTTTAATATTGGTGCATTTTTCTAATTTTTCAAGGGTTATGGAATCATCTATATTAAATATTCCAGATTTAACTCTAATTAATTTATTCAAATAAGCACCTGTTCCTAGTTTTTGTCCTATGTCATGACATAATGTTCGTATATAGGTACCTTTTGAACACTCTACATAAATAGTGATAAGAGGAATATTATTTTCATTAAGTTCAATGGTTACTAAATCTAGTTTATATATTTCTACTTCACGTAGTTCTCGTTCAACTACTTTGCCTTCTCGTGCTAACTCATATAGCCTTTTGCCATTATGATGTACAGCTGAATACATAGGTGGTAATTGCTTTATTTTCCCTGTAAATTCTTTTATGGCTTCTTTAAGAATATCTAATTCAATAATTGGTTGTTCTTGAATAACTTTAATAGTACCATATTCATCTTGAGTGTCGGAAACTCGACCCATTATCATTGTAGCTGTATAAGCTTTCGTTTCATCTTTTATATATTCTATAACTCTAGTAGCATTACCAAGTGCTACAGGTAAAACTCCAGTTGCCATTGGATCAAGGGTGCCTAGATGTCCCATTTTAATTTTTCCAATTTGTTTTTTCAAGGTACGCAATACATCAAAAGAAGTAATTCCCTCAGGTTTATTAATGTTAATAAATCCATCCAATTAATCAATCACTTCCTTAACTGAATTTAATACCTTTGATTTTACATCATCTAACCGTCCCTCTAACCGAGCACCTGCAGCTTTTTCATGTCCGCCACCGCCAAATTTTTTAGCTATTTGTGCAACATCAATTGCACTTTTGGACCTAAAGCCAACCTTAACAATACCTGGACTTGTTTCTCTAAATAGAATTCCAACTTCAACCCCCTTGATTGAACGGGTATGGTTAATTATACCTTCCGGATGCAAATCTTTTACATCTAATTCTTTAATATCATCTATACTAAGTTGCATCCAAGCAATTTTGCCATCAGAACTAACCTTAAGAGATTGAAGAGATTTGCGAAGCAACAAAACTTCTTTATGAGATTTAGATTCAAAAAGATTAATTCTAACTTTTTCTTGCTCTACTCCAGAGTCAATTAAATAAGAAGCAATTTTTAGTGTTTCACTTGTAGTATTGCTATATTGAAAACTACCTGTGTCCATTACTATTCCTGTAAATAATGCGTTTGCAATATCTTTAGTTATATCTACATTTAATAATGGTATTAGGTTGGTTATTATTTCCGCAGTTGCAGATGCTTCAGGATTGACTAAATTTATATTACCAAATAACTCATTGGTTGCATGGTGATCTATATTTATTATATATCTTTTATCATTTAAAAAATCGGCTACAGACTCACCAACTCGATTTTTATCAGAACAATCTAAATATATAATATTTTCAAAATCATTTTTAGAAATATCCTGTGGTTTTAAAATCATGTTACTACCAAAAAGAAAATGGTATATAGGGGGTACAGGATCTTCTAATAACATTATGCTTTTTTTATTCATTTTTAATAACACTAGGTATAAGCCTATCATTGACCCAATGCAATCTCCATCAGGAATACTATGTCCCACTATAATATAATTGTTTTTTTCAATTAATTTTTCAGAAATTAGGCTAAGATTATTTTCCATTAGAATTATTCTCTTCTTTTATTTCATCAAGTAAAGATGAGATTTTAATACCATGTTCAATAGACTTATCTAGCCTAAATTCTAGTTCTGGTGCATGTTTAGTTTTAATTTGTTTAACTAATTCCGTTCTAATATAACCTTTAGCTTTTTGTATTACATTAATAGTTTCTTCTTGTTTTTCCTCATTGCCAAGTACACTAATGTTAATTCGCGCATGGCTTAGGTCGTTAGTAACATCAACACGGGTTATAGAAACTGTTGTAAAGTCTATTCTTGGATCTTTTATATGTTCTTTAATAATCTCTGATAATGCTTTTCTTATTTCTACTGACATACGTTCAGGTCTTCTTTTACTCATCTATAACTCACTCCTAATTATAGGTTCCTTGCGACTTCTTCTAATATATAAGCTTCTATTAAATCTCCCTCTTTTATATCATTAAAGTCTTTAATTCCCATACCACATTCGTAGTTTTCAGCTACTTCTCTAACATCATCTTTGAAACGTTTTAGTGAAGCAAGTTTTCCTTCGTATATAATTACTCCATCTCTTAATACACGGACATTAGAATTTCTTTGAATTTTACCTTCTATAACATAACATCCACCAATAGTCCCTACATTAGGCACTTTAAATGTAGCACGAACTTCTGCACGACCAAGAAATTTTTCTTTATATTCAGGATCTAGTAAACCAGCCATTGCCTTTTTAACATCGTCTATAGCTTCATAAATCACTCTATATAGTCTAATATCTATTCCTTCATTTTCAGCATGCTTTCTAGCTTTGGTATCTGGACGTACATTAAAACCTATAATTATGGCATTGGATGCAGATGCTAGCATAACATCAGTTTCTATAATTGCACCAACACCAGAGTGTATTACATTAACTTTTACTTCATCTGTACTTAATCTTATTAATGACTGGATAAGAGCCTCAACCGAGCCCTGAACATCACCTTTTATAATTAAGTTTAAGTCTTTTATATCTGATTCTTTCATATGCTCAAAGAAATCATCAAGTGAAACTTTGCTTTGTTGTTTTTGCTCTTCGATTTTCTTTTCAGTGAGTCTTAAATTAGTAACTTCCTTGGCTATTTTTTCATCTACAACTTGGACTTTTGTTCCAGCTTCAGGAACATCGGACCATCCCATAATTTCTACTGGTGTAGAGGGTAAAGCCTCCTCTACTCTTCTTCCTCTATCATCAGTCATAGCCCTTACTTTACACCAATTAAAACCAGCTAATAAGCTATCACCAACTTTTAAAGTTCCTTTTTGTACTAAAACTGTTGCTACTGGACCTCTACCTTTATCAAGCTCACCTTCAATAACTACACCCTCTGCAGCTCTATCTGGATTAGCACTAATCTCATTCATTTCAGCAACTAGTAGTAGCATTTCTAAAAGATTTTCAATACCTTCACCTGTAATAGCAGAAACTGGTGCAAATATGGTTTCACCGCCCCATGCTTCCGGGACAATATTGTATTCTGTTAGTTGCTGCATTATCTTATCTTGATTTGCTTCTGTTTTATCTATTTTATTAACTGCAACTACAAAGGGTACTTCTGCAGCTTTTATATGGTTTATTGCTTCAATTGTTTGAGGCATAACACCATCATCCGCAGCTACTACTAATATAACAATATCAGTAATATTAGCTCCCCTAGCTCTCATTGAAGTAAAGGCTTCATGGCCTGGTGTATCAATGAAAGTTACTCTGTTTTCATTAACTTTTACTTGATACGCACCTATATGCTGAGTAATTCCACCGGCTTCACCTGATGCTACATCCGCTTTTCTTATTCTATCTAATAAAGATGTTTTTCCATGATCAACATGACCCATTACTGTAACTATAGGAGGTCTAGGTTCGAGGCTTTCTTCACTATCTACTATTTCCTCTAATATCTTTTCTTCTTCTGATATACCACGCTCAACACGTACTTCATATAAACTTGCAATAATTTCAGCAGTTTCAAAATCAACAACTTGATTAATAGTTGCCATTGTTCCAAGCTCCATTAATTTTTTCACAATCTCTGCTGAACCCTTGTTTAATTTTTCAGCTAATTCTCTTACTGTTATTGTATCCAAGATTGTAATAACATCAGGAGTTTTTGGTGTTGTATCCACCTTTTTCTTTTTATGTTTTTTCTTTTGCGGTTTGCTATAATCACGTCTTTGTGGTTGATTATTTCTATTATTTTGCTGACCTTTTTTATTATCATAACTAGTTTTTTGTCCACTAGGCTTTTGCTTAGTTTGATGTTGCCCTACTGGCTTTTGACCACTAGGTTTTTGACTAGGTTGATGTTGCCCTGCTGGCTTTTGACCGCTAGGTTGATTATCTCCTACAGGTCTTTGTCTAATGGGTTTTTGTTTAGATTGATCATCTGCATGTTTATGTCTAACTGACTCTTGTTTAGATTGATTTTGCCCACCAATTTTTTTATTACTAGTTTGTTGTTTATTCTGATTTTGTGCTTCATTTTTATTTTTAGAAAAAGTATTTTTGCTACGGTCTCTTCCTGATTCTATGTTTTTAGAAGAATTTTTGGATTGTGGTTGTGAAGCCTGCATTTGTGAAGACTCTTGTTTTTTCTCAGTAGCGGATTCTTTAGCATTAGCTTGGTTGATTCTGCTTTTAACCCAATCTACCTGTGATTCTTCAAGAGTGCTCATATGATTTTTTATATCCATACCCATATTTTGTAAAGTTTGCACTAATTCTCTACTAATAATATTTAGTTCTTTAGCTAGTTCATGTACTCTTATTTTGGCCATTCAACCACCCCCATGATATTTACCTCTTCTCCTAGTGTCTTTAACGCATCTAATATAGCATCCGCTATTTTTTTATCATTAATAGTTATTGCTACTCTATATGCTTTTCCTACACTAGTACCTAATTCATATTTATTCCCAAAAATTACCCAAGGCACTTTATTTTTTGAACATGCTACGACTAAAGATTCTCTTGCTCTTTCAGACATATCGTGAGTAACGATAAGTAACCTTGCCTTACGTCTAACCAAACTGGTTTTAGCCGCCATCGCACCTGAAGAAACCTTGCCTGCTTTGGTAGCAAATCCTATTAAGCTGTAAATTTTTTTCAATCTATCACACACCTTATTTGGCTATATCATTTTTTAGTTGTTCAAAAACCTCATTTGGGATTTGCACTTCTAGAGCTTTTTGTAAACGCTTACCTTTTATAGCTTGATTTAAACATTCTTCGTTTGGACAAATGTATGCACCACGTCCTGACCTTTTACCTGTAGGATCAAACGCAATTAAACCTTCAGGAGTTCGTACGATACGTTTTAATTCTTTTTTTATTTTCATATCTTTACACCCAACGCACATCCTTTGAGGTATTTTGCGTTTTTTAACCATCAAAATCATTCTCCTCTTGGAATTGACTTTCACTCTTAATATCCACTTTCCATCCAGTAAGCCTTGCTGCTAGGCGAGCATTTTGCCCTTCCTTGCCAATAGCTAAAGATAACTGATAATCAGGAACTATAACTCTTGCTGTTTTTTCCTCTTCATTTACAGTAACCGATAAAACTTTAGAAGGGCTAAGAGAATTAGCTATATAATTTTCTGGATCTCTATCATATTTTATAATATCAATTTTTTCACCAGATAATTCAGTAACTATATTTTGTACTCTTATACCTTTTGGTCCTACACAGGAACCTACTGAATCAATATTATCTTCAACTGAGTTAACTGCTATTTTTGATCTAGACCCTGCTTCACGCGAAACGGATTTTATTTCAACTAAACCTTCATATATTTCAGGTACCTCAAGCTCAAATAAACGCCGTAAAAAATATGGATGAGTACGTGATATTAGAATATTAGGCCCTTTAGCAGTATTCTTCACTTCATAAATATAACCTTTAATTCTGTTTCCAATATTATATGTCTCTGAAGGTATTTGGTCATTAGGCATCATAATTGCTTCAGTTCGCCCTAAATTAATATGTATTATTCTTGACTCTATTCTTTGTACTGTACCAGTTACTATTTCACCTTCTCTTTCAGCAAACTCTTCAAATATAATACTTCGTTCTGCTTCTCTTAATTTTTGAATAACTACTTGTTTGGCAGTTTGAGCAGCTATTCTTCCAAAGTTTGCAGGAGTAACCTCAACAGTAACAATATCCTCAAGTGATATATTAGGATTTTGTTCTAAAGCATCTTCGAGTGATAATTCATACCGAGCATCCTTTACATCTTCAACTACACGTTTTTCAGCAAAAACTTGAACTGCTCCTGTAATTTCATTTAATTCAACATTAACATTTTGAGCAGTACCAAAATTCTTTTTATATGCTGTGTTAAGAGCTACTTTTATTGCTTCAATTAAAGCTGTTTTAGGAATCCCCCGCTCTTTTTCTATTTCACCCAATGCCTGGATTAAATCATTAGACATTGTTTTGCCTCCTCTTATAATTGTGGATGTAATTTTACCTGGGCAATTGATTCCCTAGGTATTAATACTACATTTGAATCAAATTCAATTTCAATATTTTCGTTGGTATAACTTTTCAGTATGCCAGTAAAGTTTTTTCTTCCATCAAGGGGTTGATAGGTTTTTAGTTTTATTCTACTACCTATAAATTTTTTAAAATCTTTTTCTGTTTTAAGAACACGATTTATTCCTGGAGATGATACTTCTAAGTAATCATAATCTACTTTATCTTCATGGTCATCTAATATAGCTTTTATTGTTTTTGAGGCATCAGTGCACAAATCCAAAGTTACTCCGTTTGGTGTATCAATAAATATTCTTAGCATTTTTGCTTTATCTTCTTTATTTACTTCAATATCAACTAGTTCAATGCCAGCTTCTTTTAGTTCATGCTCAATTAATTTATTTATTAATTTTTTTATATCCTCAGCCAAAACAATATCACCTCCAAAATATTTTGCACTAGTTATAACAATAGAAAAAGTGGGCTGCACCCACTTTGTGACAAAAATATTAGTTGCTATTAAGCAGTATAACACATTGGAATAAAATTATACAACCTTAGTAAAGTTTATTAAAACTAGGTTTTTTAACTAAGCTAAAGATATTTTCAATTTATTGTTACTTTATACCCTTGACAATGTATGTTAAATACTATTTCCTTATTAAATCTATATATTATTATATTAAACTTCATTATCCAAATAAACTTATCTGAGTAGTTTCGGGTAAGTCTTCAAAACAATTGTTTTTTCTTAGAACATCCATTGCAGTTTTATTTAAACGTGTTTTAACTTGAAAGTCTTCTATAGATATAAACTTTTCCTGCTCTCTTGCTTCACATATACCATCAGCAGCAGCTAAACCAACATTGGGTAAAGAGGAAAATGGCAGTATAAGACCTTTGTCTTTAACAATAAACTTTTTCGCATCTGATTTATATAAATTAACTGGATAAAAATATAATCCCCTAGCATACATTTCCATTGCTAACTCTAGTATAGTAACGAGTTTTTTGTCTTTCTGTGAAGCTTGATATCCTAAATTTTCAATCTCCTTTATCTTTCTTTTTATTGCATCATAGCCTGCTAAAATAACTTCTGAATCAAAATCCTCAGCTCTAATACTAAAAAAGCTTGCATAAAACTCTAATGGATAATATACCTTAAAATAGGCTATACGATATGCCATGGTTACATATGCAACTGCATGAGCTTTAGGAAACATATATTTTATTTTTTGGCAAGAGTTTATATACCAATCTGGTATATCACATTTTTTCATCAATTCTATTTCATCAGGTTTAAGTCCTTTTCCCTTACGCACGTTTTCCATTATTTTAAATGCTAGTTTTTTGTCCATTCCCTTAAATATTAAGTAAGTCATAATATCATCACGAGTACATATAACCTCGTTTAAACTAGCTACTTCATTTTTCACTAAATCTTGAGCGTTATTAAGCCAAACATCAGTACCATGAGATAATCCACTTATTTTAACTAATTCAGCAAAAGTTGTTGGTTTGGTTTGTTCAAGCATTTGACGAACAAATTTCGTGCCAAATTCTGGTATTCCATACGTCCCTACTTTTGAATCTATATCTTCAGCACTAACACCTAAGGGTTCTACACCTGAAAATATTTTCATAGTTTTTTGCTCACTAAGACTAATTTTAGATGCATTAACACCTGTTAAATCTTCTAACTCTTTTATTACTGTAGGATCATCATGCCCTAGTATGTCTAATTTAACTAACTGATTATCTATAGCATGATATTCAAAATGGGTTGTAATAATACCTGATTCCTTTTTATCAGCGGGATGTTGAATAGGAGTAAATTCATATATATTTTTATTTTTAGGAACTACTATAAGCCCACCGGGGTGCTGCCCTGTAGTTCTTCTTACACCAGTTATACCTTTTGTAAGTCTTGATGCTTCTGAGTTTTTGATATCTTTTTGCTTTTCTTCAAAATGCTTTTTAACAAAACCATAGGCTGTTTTATCAGCTATAGTTGATATTGTGCCTGCTCTAAATACATTTTCTTTTCCAAAAAGCTCTTCTACATATTGATGGGCTTTACTTTGGTAATCTCCTGAAAAGTTTAAATCTATATCAGGAACCTTATCCCCTTCAAATCCTAAGAAAGTTTCGAATGGTATATCAAATCCATCTTTTCCAAGTTCATTATTACATTGTGGACAAATTTTATCTTTAAGATCAGAACCACAACCTACTGAACCATCTAATATAAATTCACTATAATTACAAGAAATACATATATAATGTGGTGGTAATGGATTAACTTCAGTAATTCCAGTTAAATAAGCAACTATAGAGGAACCAACTGAACCTCTAGAACCTACTAAATATCCATCATCATTAGATTTTTTAACTAGCTTATGAGATATAAGATATAATACACTGAAACCATGGGTTGTAATCGCATATAGTTCTCTTTCAATTCTTTTTTGAATTATATCAGGAATATTATCAGAATAAATTTCTTTGGCTTTCCCATATGTAAGATTTATTATTTCTTCTTCTGCGGTATCTATTTTAGGTGGATAAAATCCGTCAGGTACAGGTTGTACATTTTCTATTTGTTCAGATACTTTTCTTGGATTCTCTATCACTATTTTTTTAGCATTTTCTATATTTATGAAATTAAAATCATCTAACATTTCTTTAGTTGTTTTAAAGTATAATGGAGCTTGTTGCCATGCATCATCATACCCTTGACCTGCTTGTATGATTTCCCTTAATATACTATCTTCAGGATCAAGGTAATGCACATCTCCAGTAGCAACCACTAATTTATCAAGCTGATCACCTAAATTAATTATCTTTTTAATTATATTTTGTAGGTCTTCTGTTGTATTAACTGTACCTTTTCTAAGGAGAAAATCAATATTTGATATAGGTTGAACTTCTAAATAATCATAAAAAGAAGCAATGTTTATTAATTCTTCATCATTAGCCTGATTTAATATAGCAGAATACAATTCTCCTGAATCACAAGCTGATCCTATAATCAGGCCTTCTCTGTATTTTTCTATTAAACCTCTTGGCATTTTAGGAAACCGGTGATAATGATCTACATATGATAGGCTTATAAGTTTATATAAGTTTTCTAAACCAGTTTGGTTTTTAACTAACAATATAATATGATAGGGTCTTTCTTTCTTATCTTCTTCTATTAAGTATCCCTCAACACCATAAATTACTTTTAAATTACTGTTTTTGGCTGCATCATATGCATCCGGAAATGCTTGAGTACAACCATGATCAGTTATTGCTATAGCACTATGTCCCCATTCTTCAGCCCTATTTATAAGCTCATCTATCGGTGTTAATCCATCCATTAAACTCATTTTAGTATGAGCATGTAATTCGATTCTTTTGTTAGATTCATTATCCATTCTTATAGGTTTTTTTTCACGAGCAAATATATCCATATATAGTACGATTTCTTTTAAAAAAGTATCATACCTTATACTACCTTTTACCTTTATCCAATCTCCTTTGTTAATCAAGTCATCTTCTGCTCGATCATAAAACTGCTTTACAACAATAGTATCGTTGTAATCAGTAAGGTAGTATGATACAACTAGTCTATTATCTTTTAAAATATTAATATCTTTTTTCCATATTTCACCTTTTACTGCGACAGACCTTAGTCCTTCTACTAACTCCGAAACAGGAGTAATTTCATCCTGAATAACTTCTACTTCTAATTTTTTGTTTTTTCTAAAAGACTTTTTCTTGTTTTCATTGGTTGTTTTGTTTTTATCTTCTTCTATAACATTTAACTTAGATTTTGTTTTTATAACACTTGGCACTGTAGGTACATTGTCTACACTTGAGTTTAATATTACCCTAACTATAACTTGATATTTATATTCATTCCAAAACCATTGATAAACTGATGAAGCTATATTTTTTTCTAGAATTTCATCATATATTTTTTTATTATTTATTAATATGTCAACTTTGTTATTAGATACAGTCCATTCTAATTCATCAATAACAAGAGAATTGTTATCAGAAAATAAGTAGGATGATAATTCATCCTTGCGGGAGTCTAAAATAGCTTTTATACTTTTTTTTGCATCTACGGGTACTTGTACTAGTTCTACTACTTCTAAGTAACTATTTTTTTCACTTATATATTTTGTTGTACTATTAATTAAAGTTGAAGACATAAGTCGGGGAGTTATAAGATGTATTTTCCATATCTTATTCTGTGAATCTACTAATACTTTATCAACAATAGAATCTTCCCATATTTCAGCTTTATCAAATTTTATATTATCTAAAAAAGCACGAAAACTTTTATTCATGCTTTTACCTCCAATATATTTAATTATTTTTAATTTTGGTTTCACTAAAGATAAACTTAGGCTATAAAATTCGCACAAACATGTTTTTGACGGTGAAATTTTATTTGTTTTACTATAATGTATGCACTACACCTTGTTACTTAAAGACTTACGTAAAGAAGTTAACTAAACATTAAGTTTTTTGTAATTACTTTTGTAGTAGAACCAAAATTAAATTATTTTAGTTAAGTCTATCTATGTTTTTTAATCCGCGTAAAACAGACAACTCTTCAATAACCTCACCTATTTCCATATTAGGTGGAAGGTCTAGCAATAATTCTATTTCTAAATCATGGTCTGTTTCCAATCTATTTAACTGTATGTTTTTGATAAGAATACCTAAGTCTCCTAATATCGATCCAATTATTCCGACTTGTCCAGGTCTATCTTCTACTACTAAAACTATTCCTTTATACTCTCTCATCCCAGTAAACTGCTCTTCAAACTTAATAAAATATATCAATATAAAAAGAATTAATATAGTAGTAGCAATTGCAGGAACATAAAGGCCAGCTCCAACTGCTAATCCAATACAAGCTACTACCCACAACCCAGCAGCTGTAGTTAGTCCCCTTACAGTTGCACCTTCTCTAAGAATAGTACCTGCTCCTAAAAAGCCTATGCCACTTACTACTTGAGCAGCAATTCGGCCGGGGTCTGCATTTACAGTGTGATAATATTGGTAATACATATCAAGAGATACAACCATAGCTAACGCTGAACCAACACAAACTAATGTATAGGTTCTTAATCCTGCAGGTCTATTTAAGCTTTCTCTTTCTAAGCCTATTAAACCGCCTAAAATACAGGCTAAAGTCAATCTAAATATAATCTCATAAGTTTCCATTAATTATCACACCTGACGAATAATCTTTTATTTATCGATTATATTAGTTATTTTATTAACTATTTCGTAAATATCTATTAACTCGGATTCTTTCTCCCATCTTTTTTTAAATTCTACTTTGTTTTCTTTTAATGATTTAGGTCCAATTGTTACTCTCATAGGTATCCCAATTAAATCTGCATCTTTAAATTTGACACCTGCTCTTTCATCTCTATCGTCTATTATAACTTCAATTCCCTTTTCTTTTAGTTGTTCATAAAGTGACATGGCAACATCTAGTTGGTCATCTTTTTTAACATTTACTGGCACTATTATTACATGGTAAGGAGCAATAGGTAAAGGCCAGATAATTCCGTTTTCATCATAGTTTTGTTCTATAGCTGCAGCCATGGAACGTGATACTCCAATACCATAACATCCCATAATCATATGGTTGTTAGTACCATTTTGATCTAAAAAAGTTGCATTCATAGATTCTGAATATTTTGTACCAAGCTTAAAAATATGTCCTACTTCTATACCTCGTGTAGCTTGGAGTAAATTTGAACATTCCGGACATTTATCACCTTCAACAGCATTACGTATATCTATAATATGTTCTGGTGTAAAATCTCTTCCCATGTTTACATTAATAAGGTGAAATCCATCCTCATTAGCTCCACATACTAAATTTTGCACCATGCTTACCTCAATATCAGCATAAACCTTTATATCAAGCCCAACTGGACCTACATAACCAAAGCTAAAACCCATTTCCTCTTTGACTCTATTTTCATCTGCTATATCAAGGTGATTGCAATTTATGCTATTTTTAAGCTTTATTTCATTAAGCTCTCTATCACCCCTTAGGACAATAGCTATTAATTCTCCATCTGCTACATATAGCATTGTCTTAAGAAGTTTATTAGTGGGTATATTTAGATAATTAGATACTTCATTAATTGATTTTTGTTCTGGTGTAGAAACTTTTGTAATATCTAAGAATTCTTCTTTGATAATATTATCTTCACTATATTTACATTCAGCTTTTTCAATATTAGCTGCATAATTACATTCATCACAGTATACTATAACTGATTCACCATTATCTGCTAATACCATAAATTCGTGATTTTCACTTCCACCTATTGCACCACTATCAGCTTCAACAACACGAAACTTAAGATTCATTCTTTCATATATGTTTTTATAAGCTTCATACATTTTTTTATAAGAAATATCTAAAGCATCATAATCATTATCAAAGGAATAGCAGTCCTTCATTATAAACTCTCTACCACGCATTAGCCCAAATCTAGGTCTTATTTCGTCTCTATATTTGTTCTGAATTTGATAAAGCATAACAGGCATATCACGATAGGAATGTACATCTGCATCAACAATAGCTGTTACAATTTCTTCGTGAGTCGGACCAAGCGCAAAATCACGTTCATGTCTGTCTTTTAACCTAAACATCTCATCTCCATAAACAGACCAACGTCCTGATTTTTCCCATAGTTCTTTGGGCTGAACTATAGGCATTATAATCTCTTGTGCACCAGCATTATCCATCTCTTCACGCACTATATCCATTATTTTTTTTAACACTCTATTAGCTAGTGGTAAATATGAATATATACCAGCACTTGCTTTTCTAATAAAACCAGCTCTTAATAGTAGTTGGTGGCTAATAATTTCCGCCTCATTAGGCACTTCTCGTAATGTAGGATAAAATAGTTCAGAAGCTTTCAAAAGTACTACCTCCTTATATACTAAAGTAATTATTAATTTTGGTTTCACTGTGAAAAACTAAACTTAGACTATGGAATCGGCTGAGCAAACATGTTTTTCGTAGTTACTTTTTGTAACAAAATCAAAATTAATAATTATACAGTTTTATTTCTTGTAATAGCTCGTCCACTAGGTTTTCATTATTTACTTTGCGTATAATTTCTCCATTCTTAAATAGTAAACCAAAACCTCTTCCTCCAGCAATACCCAAATCAGCTTCTCTTGCTTCTCCAGGACCATTTACTACACAACCCATAACTGCTACCTTTAAGGTCTTATTTATATCTCTAATTTTTTTATCAACTTGTTCTGCCGTTTTTACTAAATCTATTTCACAACGCCCACAGCCTGGACATGATATAAGCTCAATGCCTTTGTTTCTTAAATTAAGCATCCTAAGTATCTCATATGCCGCCCATACTTCGTTTACTGGATTATCTGTTAAAGATACTCTTAATGTATCTCCTATACCTTTATAAAGTAACATCCCTAGTCCAAAGGAAGATTTAATTAATGCTCTTTCTGTTGTTCCTGCCTCGGTTACTCCAATATGTAAAGGATAGTCTATCATTTTGGCTATTTCTTGATAAGCATCAATAGTTAATTTGACAGATGAAGCTTTTAATGAAACCTTTATATCATTAAAGTTCATATCTTCTAAGATTTTTATGTTTTGCATTGCACTTTCAACCATAGCTTCTTTGGTTACACCATTATACTTTTCTAAAAGACGCTTATCTAGGGAACCTGCATTCACACCAATTCTTATAGGTATTTTTCGTTCTTGACATGCTTTTACAACTGTTTTTATTTTTTCATTGCTACCAATATTACCTGGATTTATTCTTAGAGCATCTACACCAGAATCTATACTTTTTAATGCTAATTTATAATTAAAATGTATATCTGCAATTAAGGGTATTTTTATTTGCTTTTTTATTTTACTAATACTAATAGCAGCTTCATTATCTACTACCGCAACTCTTACTAATTCGCAACCTGCCTTTTCTAGCTGTTTTATTTGCTCTACTGTAGAACTTACATCTCTAGTATCGGTATTAGTCATAGATTGAACCACTATTGGGTTATTTCCACCAACTAATTTATCACCAATTTTTATAATCTTTGAATGTTTAGCCATGCTATCATCCTCTAATCCATCTGATTATGTCGTTATAGGTTACCACAATAATTAATGTCATAAGTAATACAAAGCCTATAAAGTGTATAAATCCTTCTTTTTCTGGAGGTAGTGGTCTACCTCTGATAGCTTCTATTACTGCAAATACAATTCTACTTCCGTCTAAAGCTGGAATTGGCAATAGATTCAGTATTCCTAAATTTATGCTTAGTAATGCTGTAAAACTCAGCAGGTATACAATCCCTCCTTGCGCAGCATCACCTATCATCATGGTTATTCCTACTGGTCCAGCTAAATCATCAGTTGAGGCGCCTCCGGTAAATAACATTCCTAGTGCTCCTAATATGGCTACTGTCATGTCATAGGTTTGTTCTAATCCAAATTTAATGGAATTAACAATTCCTTGTTTTTCAAATTCATGTTCACTATATACTCCTATTACAGGAGTATTTGTTGCTTCATTGATAACAGGGCTTATTTGTAGAGTAACAACTTCTTCATTTCTTTGTACTGTAAGTTCTAGTAAATCACCTTCATCACTAGTTTGAATAACTCCTACAAAATCTTCCCAATTGTTAACCTCTAGACCATTTATTGTTAACACTCTATCACCAGCTTCTAATCCTGCAGTTGCAGCTGGTTGCCCTTCTAATACATCACCAATTATAGGGGTATCTAAAGGTTTTGGTATACCAATAAACGTAAAACTAATCACAAAAATAAGTGCAGCAAGCACAAAATTCATAAATGGACCTGCAAATGCTACTCCTATTTTTTCTAGTGGTCTACGTTGGTTAAATCCATTAGGATTATCATTGTCATCAGGATCCATTCCAGCCATTCTGACATATCCTCCTAAGGGTATAGCCCTTAGAGAATATTCCACACCGTCTTTATTAATTGATAATAACTGAAATCCAAATCCTAGACTAAATTCATGTACTTGTATTCCTGCTCTACGTGCAGCCCAAAAATGTCCTAGTTCATGAACAAGAATTAGTACAGCTATTATAATAAGTGTAATAACAACTGTCACTTTGTTAGCGCCTCCCTTTAAAACTCATGACTAATATTTCTTGCCCAAGCATCAATCTCTAATATTTCAGTAATACTTGGATTTTTAACTAATTGGTGCTTTAACATAACCTCTTCAACAAGTTTGCTTATTTCTGTAAACTTAATAAAACCATTTATAAATTTATCTACTGCTATTTCATTTGCTGCATTCAAAACAGCAGGCATTGATCCTCCTTGCTTTCCTGCTTGATATGCTAATTCTAAAGCAGGAAAACGCTTAGTATCAGGTTTATCAAAATTTAATGTACTAAGAGTAGTAAAATCAAGAGGTTTAACGGGTGATTCTAATCTTTCAGGATAAGTTAAGGCATACTGTATTGGGATCCTCATATCAGGCAAACCTAAATGAGCAATAAATGATCCATCAATCAGTTCAATCATAGAATGAATAATACTTTCCTTATGAACAATTACATTAATATTTTCGTAATCTATATCAAATAAATGATGGGCTTCTATAACTTCTAACCCTTTATTCATTAAAGTAGCCGAATCAATCGTAATTTTTGGCCCCATTACCCAGTTAGGGTGCCGCAATGCTTGCTCTAGTGTAACTTTTTCAAGTTGCTCATAAGTATAATCTCTAAAAGGTCCTCCTGATGCAGTTAACCAAATATTTTTTAAATATCTTTCTTCACCTTGTAAGCATTGATATACAGCTGAGTGTTCACTATCTACAGGAATCATTTGACTATTTGAATTTTTAATTTTTTGCATTACAATATCCCCAGCACTTACTAAGGTTTCTTTGTTAGCTAATCCTATTGTTTTGCCAGCTTCAATTGCCTTAAGAGTTGGGAGTATCCCAATTGCCCCACTAACAGCAACTATTACTATATCGACATTGCTTAAAGCACATAAATGAGTCATTCCATTAACCCCTGTTAGTATTTCAGTGTTATTAATATCTATTCTATTTTTTAATTCGCTATAGTACTTTTCATCCCCAATTACAACATATTCAGGTTTGTATTTTAATACTTGCTCAGTAAGTATATTCAATTCGTCTTTAGCTGCTAATCCAATAATATTAAATTTTTCATTATGTTTATCTATTACTTCTAAGGCTTGCTTACCTATTGAGCCTGAAGATCCTAAAATAACTACATTTGTTTCTTTTTGCATTATGTCCTCCTCAAAATTAATCCATCAAATAATCCTGCTCGATAACAAGCAATAAAAATTACTACTGTTACAGGTCCTAAAATTATTCCTATAACTCCTGCTATCCTTAACCCTATATAAAGAGAGATTAAAGTTACTAGAGGATGTAGTCCTATATTATCACCTACTATTTTAGGCTCAAGAAATTGTCTTACTATCGATATTGTTATATACAAAATTAATAAACTTAGTCCCATAAATGTATTCCCTACAACAAATTGCCATATTATCCAAGGAATAAATATTAACGCCGGACCTAATATTGGTAATATATCAAGTAAACCTATTAAAATCCCAATTGTTAAAACATAGTCTACTCCTAATAATTTTAAGGCTATTACTGTAATAATAGTAGTTACCGAAATAAGTATTGTGTAAGCTTTGAAAAAACCAACTAATGCTCGAAATAAATCTCCAACTATATTACGAGTCTTTGACCTAACATTAGATGGTATTATTTGCAATATAAATTTTCTAATTATAGCACGATCTTTCATGATAAAAAAGGTAGCTACTGTTGCAATCATTATAAAAACAAATATATTAGGTAGCATTGTAAGTAAATTCACAAGATTATTAATAATGCTTTCTGCTACTGTTTGGATAATTTCAATAGCATTCTCGATGTTATCTTCTATTGCAGTATGTACCTGTGGCGGAAGATCTAATCGTAGATAAAAAAGACGAAAATCACTTATAGCTGCTAAAATATTGTAAGTTAATTCATCTGAATAAGATAAACCTAATTTATATAGGGCCATTAATTCTCTAGTTACTACCGATATAACCAAAGAAATAATATATACTAAGCCACCAACAACTAATGTTAAGCTTAAAAAAACAGATAAACTTCTACGCATTTTTGTTTTATTTTCAAAAAAATGAACTACTGGTTCAATTAAAACTGCTAAAATTATTGCAAGCACAAAAGGAAGTATAAGATTAGGGATAAAAGTTAATATATCACCTACTATAGGAAAGACGTAAGTAAAGAGTAAAAAAATAGCATAAAGAGCTAATACAATAATAGCTAATTTAGTTAATATTTTAATGCTTTTTTGTAATTCAGGATCCACATGTTTCCCTCACTTTTCAATACAATTAATACATTAACACTAACCTAATCTTCTTATTTATATAAACATATTCAAATAGAATGTAAAAAAGTAATATACTGTTGGTAATACTAAAATAAAACTATCAAACCTATCAAGAACCCCTCCGTGGCCAGGTATGATATTACCTGAATCTTTTGCATTGCAATACCTTTTTACACTTGATATAAATAAATCACCTAATTGTGCCATTATACTAGCAATTATACCTAGTGTTATTAAATTTATGAACTCAATATTGTTTAAAGGAACAAAAGAGAAATATCCAATTGTTATTACAACTGAAAAAACTATAGACCCAATAGCTCCTGCCCAAGTCTTATTAGGGCTTAATAGTGGCGCAATTTTTTCTCTTCCAAATAATCTTCCAAAAAAATAACCACCTACATCGCTAGCCCATGTAAGTATAAAAGCTAATAATATTATCCAAAAGGCATTATTTAAAGTCTGTACGTTAATAGCATAATGCAGTAAATAACCTATATATATTGAGCCAAATAAGCTTAATGATATCTCTCCAATGGTTTTTTGTGGATAAAAAACAATAGTAAATAGTACTATAGTAAATATTAATATAAATATGATAATTCCTATAAATTCTAAGTAATAGCTAGAAAACAAGATGAGAAACATTGTTAAATATCCTAATAACCATAAAGGGGCTAAACCTTTACTCGAAATCATGTTATAAAATTCAAATAGACCAAGTGCTGCTATTAAAGCAAATAATAATGTCCAGTAAATTCCACCTTGGTAAAGAATAAAAGTTAATATAGGTATAGTGACTATAGCTGTAAGTATCCGCGTACTAAGCATATATTCTCCTCAACTCCTATTTAATTCCGCCAAATCTCCGATCTCTTTTTTGGTAATCAACAATAGCTTTAATTAGGTCTTTTTCTCCGAAATCTGGCCATAGTTTTTCTGTTATCCATAATTCTGAATAGGCTATTTGCCATAGCAGAAAATTACTTAAACGCATTTCACCTGCTGTCCTAATCAATAAATCCGGATCAGGAATATTGCTAGTATATAAAGTGTTTGACAACATTTGTTCATTTATATCATCAATAGTAATTAAATTAGCTTGAATTTGTTCTGCTACTTGTTTTATGGCATATATTATTTCAGTTCTTGATCCATAGTTTAAAGCTATATTAAAAATCAAACCAGTATTATTTTCGGTCATTAAAATTGCACGATTAATTTCTTGTTTACATGAATTGTTTAGTACCTGAATATCACCAATTATTTGAATTTTGACATTATTGTCATGAAGTTCTTTTATTTCTTTGTTTAAATACTCAACAAGAAGTTCCATTAGATAACTAACTTCACCTTCAGGTCTTTTCCAATTTTCAGTAGAAAAGGCATAGACAGTTAATACCTGTATCTTCAATTCAGTACAGGTTTCAACGACTTTCCGTAAACTTTTCATACCAGCACGATGACCTGCGGTACGTGGTAATAATCTTTTTTTAGCCCACCTACCGTTTCCATCCATAATAATTGCGATGTGTTTGGGTAAAGTCTCTGAATTTAATTTTGTTCGGTAATTTATATTCTTGCTCACTAGAACCCTTCTCTCCCAAAATACAAAACCCCCGACATTGTGTGGGGGGTATTGCTTTTTTAAAAAACAACAATTCAACTTTTTGCAAGCTTAAACTTCCATAATGTCTTTTTCTTTTGCTTGAAGTACGGAATCAATGTCTTTAATATATTTATCTGTTATTTTTTGAATATCATTTAATCCTTTTTTTAATTCATCCTCTGATATAACCTTGTCTTTTTCAGTATCTTTTAACATATCATTAGCTTCTCTTCTAATATTTCTTATTGCTACTTTGCCTTCTTCAGCCCTTTTTTTAACTACTTTTACTAATTCTTTTCTTCTTTCCTCGGTTAACTGAGGTATGGCTATACGAATTACATTACCATCATTAGTGGGGTTTACACCTAAATCAGACTTTAATATAGCCTTTTCTATATCAGCTATGCTTCCTTTATCCCACGGTTGAATAACTAACAATCTAGCTTCTGGTACAGTAATACTAGCCAACTGATTTAGTGGTGTTGGTTCACCATAATACTCTACCATAACTTTATCTAACATAGCAGGATTTGCTCTACCAGCCCTTAACGCTGCAAAATCTTTGGTTAAGTGTTCAATTGATTTTTTCATCCTATCTTCACTATCTTTAAGTATATCATCCATCATTTTTAATTACCTCCCTACATAGGTACCTATATCCTCACCCATAACAACTTTATATATGTTGCCCTTTTTAGTTAGGTCAAACACTACTACAGGTATAGTATTGTCCATACACAGAGAAGTAGCAGTAGAATCCATAACACCTAAACCCTTATTTAATACATCTATATATTTTAAATCTTCAAATTTTTTCGCATTAGGATTGTTTAGTGGATCTGAATCATATACCCCATCCACCTTCTTAGCCATTAATATCACATCAGCTTCAATTTCAGCTGATCTTAAAGCTGCTGCAGTATCAGTTGAAAAATATGGATTACCAGTACCAGCCGCAAATATAACAACACGGTTCTTTTCTAGATGTCTAATTGCTCTTCGCCTAATATATGGTTCTGCTACTTCTTTCATCTCAATTGCTGACATAACTCTAGTCTCCATGCCCTCATTTTCAAGAGCATCTTGTAATGCCAATGCATTAATAACAGTAGCTAGCATCCCCATATAATCAGCTGTTGATCTATCCATTCCCCTGGCACTGCCAGATACTCCTCGCCAAATATTGCCTCCTCCTACTACTACAGATACTTGAACTCCTAACTTGACTACTTCAACAACTTGGTTGGCAATAGAGGCTAATATATCATGTTCTATTCCATAACCTTTATTACCAGCTAAAGCTTCTCCGCTAAGTTTGAGAACAATACGATTATATTTGGGATTTTGCAATTTATTACCTCCTGAGAATGACCTTGTTTGCTTTATACAGTTATGTTTATTCAGACTTTATTTGTGACATTACTTCTGAGGCAAAATCTGTTTCTTCTTTTTCAATGCCTTCTCCAACTTCATAACGAGCAAAACGTCTAATGTTAATGTTTTCTCCTATTTTGGAAATACTTGTATGAATTAAGTCCTGAACAGTTGTATCTGGATCTTTTATATACGCCTGTTCTAATAAACATCTTTCTTTAAAGAATTTTTCTATTCGACCTTCTACCATCTTCTCTATGACTTTTTCGGGTTTCCCTTCTTCAATCGCTTGAGCTTTAAGTACTTCCTTTTCTCTATCTATATCTTCTTGTGGAACTTCTTCACGAGAAATATAATCTGGATTAGAAGCTGCAATTTGCATAGCTATATCACGAGTTAAGTTTTTAAAATCTTCGTTTTTAGCAACAAAATCTGTTTCACAATTTATTTCTACTAATACTCCAATACGTCCACCACCATGAATATATGAAGTTACAAGCCCTTCACTTGCTACTCTGCCTGATTTTTTAGCAGCCTTTGCAAGCCCTCTAGTTCTTAATTCATCAATAGCTTTTTCAATATCACCATTAGTTTCTACTAAGGCTTTTTTGCAATCCATCATACCTGCACCGGTTCTTTCTCGTAGTTCCTTTACTAATTGCGCACTTACCACAATATTTACCTCCTTATGTAAAAGTAATTATAAAATGTATTTTTAAACAATAGTAAGTTTCACAAAAAAGGGGCGTACAGGAAAACCCTTCACCCCTTTTCTACTTACTCGGCTGTTTGCTCTCCCTGTTGGCCTTCTATTACAGCATCAGCTATTTTTGATGACATTAATTTTACAGCTCTGATAGCATCATCATTACCTGGAATTACATAATCAACCTCATCCGGATCACAATTAGTATCAACTATAGCTATAACAGGAATATTTAGCTTTCGAGCCTCAGCTACAGCGATTCTTTCTTTTCTTGGATCTACTACAAAAACAGCACCTGGGAGTTTGTCCATATCTTTTATACCACCGAGGAAACGTTCTAACCTTTCTCTTTCGTTTATTAACCTTGCAACTTCTTTCTTGGTTAAAACTTCAAACATGCCATCCTCTTCCATCTTTTCAAGTTCCTTAAGACGATAGACTCGCTTTCTAATGGTTTTAAAGTTAGTAAGCATCCCACCTAGCCAACGCTGGTTTACATAGTACATACTACACCTTTCAGCTTGCTCTTTAATTGTTTCCTGGGCTTGTTTTTTAGTACCAACAAATAATACTCCCTTGCCCTCTGCAGCTACATTTTTAACAAATGTATAAGCTTCTTCAAATTTTTTTACTGTTTGCTGCAAATCAATAATGTAAATGCCGTTTCTCTCCATATAAATATAAGTCGACATTTTAGGGTTCCAACGTCTTGTCTGATGTCCGAAATGCACTCCTGCTTCAAGCAGTTGCTTCATAGTAATTACTGACACAGACTAACACCTCCTTTAAGTTTTATTCCTCCGCTACTTCATCATTTTTGGAGACTGTTACTTCTGTAACAGCACTTTCCTTAAACTCTGTAGCGTGTGTAATTACCAAAAATTAATATACCATATGGTTAAAGGCTTTGCAATAATACAAAGTATCTAAAAGCATTTTACACCAAAAAAGTCGAAGATATACTCTTCGACTTATAATGCTTTCTTCGTTTTATTAAGATTTAATATCAAACTAACTTCACCTTGACCCCTGCCTAATAATTGAGCAATTTCTTTAATGTCATAGCCTTTTTCATTAAGAGTTTTAACTGCAATATATGGATCAACTGCTTTTAACTCATCTAAATGATTTACATCAATTATATTTTTATCATTTCTTTTTAAAAATAAACTAATATTACTCTTATTACTGTTAGTATTTTTATTCATTTCTTCATTTATTTTTAATATATCTCTTACCCAGTTAGCTTTCTCCTCTTCTAAAATATTCATATGATTGTTTATTTTTAATCCTAATTGGTTAAGCCTATTAACCATTTCTTTACTAGTCATGTTTAATTCTTTTGCAAGTTGGTAAACACGTATTTTATTAGAATTACTTTTATTTGAATTTATTTTTTGTCCTTTTTCATTAGACTGTAGAGGTTGAGTATTTTTATCACTTGCTAGGTTGGACATTTCTACTCGATCCAAAATAGTCTGCGAAACATCAAGTGATTGATCCAATATTTTTTCCAAGTTTTCTTGAATATCTTTTCCTTCATTCACGATATCTTGCACTTCATTTTTAAAATTTTCCAAATACTGCTTATGAATATATATTGATAAAATTGTAATGACTAAAAGAAGAACAGATATTAGCATTAGTACATTTGTAATTGTTATCACCTACTTATATTTTTACATCTATATTATTACCTTTTTCTGATACCAATTCTTCTTTATTCTCCTTTTTTTCATCATTTTCCTTTTTATTTTTTTCTTTTTTACGCTTATTTTTTTTATTTTTCTTTTCTTCTTTATCGTTAATATGTGCAGATTCTGGTTTTATTGGCTTATTAGTAGTTTTGCTATCTTTTTCTTTTTGCTGATTTATTTGATTTATAAATTCTTGTTGTCTATTAGATTGTTCTTGTTGCTGAGTTTGTTGTATCCTTGCTACATCACCAACTCTTTGAATGAGGACCTGCATATCAGTACTTCTAATTGTCATTTTTTAAGTCCCCCCCAATCTTTTAATTATAGTGGTGAAATAACAACATCACCATTCTCTAAAATAAATTGAGAATACTTGATTTCATCATTTACTAAATATATAGATTGACCAATATAAATTTTAACACCGGGATAAACAACTTCTGTTGCTTTAACTTTTGCGTTATTAATATTTTTAAATTCTTCTTCTAATATCGCTATTCTTTTATCCATATTAGTCAATTCTTGTTTACTTTTTTTCAACTCATCTAACATTTTAATTAATGTTAAACGCTTTTTCTCAGTTAAATTTTCAGGTGAAATACCTCGCTTCTGGTATATCTGTAAATTATGTGATAAGTGATCAAAAACCTTTTTCTTTTCATTTCTATTTTTTATTAATTCCTGATATTCCTGCCTATATTCTGGCTTTATACCTACATTAATTATTGTTTGTGTACCTATTTGTGATCCAATAAATTTAGCTTCAATTTCCTGTGACGCCTGAATATTACCTCCAACTATGGTAGCCCTTCTTTCAACAACCTTTATGCTCCCTCCTGCTTTAACCGAAGATTGCATTATTGCATCACGAATATATATATCGCGTCCAGCATCTAAACGTGAATTTTCTGCAAATCTAGCATATATGTTTTCACCTGCTTTTATATATCCTCTTATTCCTCCTGTTATTCCACCTTTTATATATATACTACCTTCTGCTAGTATTTGCGCCCCTTCAACAAACCCATATATCTCAATATCTCCCTCTGCCTTGACAGTAAAGCCACTATTCACATTGCCCCTTATAACTACATTGCCAACAAATTCTATATTTCCAGAAGAATAATCTACATCTCCATCATGTTCATATATAGGCTTAACTACTACCTTATTATCTATCATAGTAACATGTCCAGCCGCAGACGCATATAATATTAACTCTTCTTTATCACAAACAGTATTTTTACCTCTAGGTAATAATTTATCTTTCCCTGGTTTTGGTTTAATTTCATTGCCATATACATCTATACCTGGATTACCTTCATCAGGTGGTGTTCGTGCTGCTAACAAATCACCTGTTTTTACGTTGTGTATTAAATCTAAATCCTGATAATTTGCTTTTCCTTTTTCATCTATTTTGGGTTTAGCTATTCTTTCCCAAGGAAGAGGGAATTTATATGTAATAATAGCATCTTTACCGTTGACAGGAGGTTTTCCTTGAGATATGTGAATCCGTTTGTTCCAATTTTCTTTTTTAAGAGCTTCTTTAATTTTTTCCTTTTTAAGTTGATATACAACCGAATTTTCATTTAAAGTATTTATTACATCTTCATACTCGCAAGGTTTACCGTCCCCTAATGGAGGGGTTACTTCAATATATGCATTAAGTTTTTCACGATCGACAATTACTTTAACTTGACCATCAACTTTCACATTGCTATTTGTTTCATTATCTGTCATCAGGTCCACCTCTCTTTTTTAAAAAAGTAATTGTTTTTTCTTGCTTAAACTCCCTCTCAACCTAAGAATAGCTTTGGTATGAAGCTGTGATATTCGAGATTCTGATAAAGTTAATACTGCTCCAATTTCTTTAAGAGTTAAACCCTCATAGTAATACAAGTAAATAACTGTTTTTTCTTTTTCAGGAAGTTTAGTAATTGATTTGGCTAAAATATCTTTTATTTCTCTAAATTCTACTAGCTCAACCGTGCCTGTAGAATTATTATCCTCAAGCATATCAATAATTCTTTTTTTATTATCCTCTTCATCACCTGTAATAAAATCATCTAATGATATTATCGTAGTAGATGCAACATCTTTTAATAATTGATGTAGGTCATCTACACTTATCCCCATTTCTTTTGCAACTTCCTCATCAGTAGCTGATCTGCCAAGCTTAGCTTCAAGCTTAGTATAAACTTTTTCTAATTCTTTACTCTTTTGTCTGATAGAAACTGGTACCCAGTCCATTGAACGTAATCCATCTATCATTGAACCCCTTATACGAGTCACTGCATAAGTTTCAAATTTAATATTTCTTGTATGATCATATCTTTCTATAGCATCAATTAAACCCTCTATACCATAAGAGATTAGTTCATCTGTTTCTACAACAGATGAAAGATTAATAGCTAGTCTATTAGCTACATATTTAACCATAGGTGCATAATGTATTATAAGTTTGTCTCTAGCCTCTAAATCATCATGGTCTTTATATTTTTCCCAAAGAAGGCTTAATTCGCTACTACTCATTTATATTGTTCGCTCCCCATGTCCTATAGTTCTTACAAATAAATCTCCTGTTTCAACATTAAAAATAATAGTGCGACCATAATTGCCACCTGTATCTTTAGATACTATTTTTATTCCATGTTTTTTTAGGTTTTCCTCCACAGCTTGAGCATTACGTTTCCCTATCTTCATTATGTCACTTTCACCAGAAAACTTAAACATTTGTGCACCACCTGCAATTTTTGCTGTAAGCATTGTGGTATTGCAACCCATTTTATTCATTTCCTCCAAAGCCATTTCTATTGCAGTATCAGCAAACTTAGCTTTATTTAATACTTTTTTGGAATCCAGGCTGGATGGCAACATTATATGAGCTAAACAACCTATTTTAGCAGACTTGTCAAAAACACATATACCAATACAAGACCCTAATCCTGCAGTCATAAGTTTATCGGGTTTTTTAGCAATGTCAAAATCAGCCATACCCACCTGTATAATTTTACTCATTTAAGCTCACCCCAAGTGCTGATAAGATGGTATCTAACGATCCTGGCTCCGGAAGTAAAAAGAAATGCCCTACAACATCCTTTTCATCTTTTTTAAAATTAGTTTCTAATACTAAAACATGATCTGCCACTTCACCAAATTGAGCTAATACAGCATCAACAATTGCTCCAGCCATATCTATACCTATTGCCGGTACAGATGGTGAAAAATCTAACTGAGTAAACATACCTAGCGCATTTAAATATGTTGCAGCTATAATATTTCCTAATTCCATCATTGCTGATATTTCCATATCATCAAGTTGTTCTTTAAGTGTCTGCCCAACAGGCCTTCCCATAAGCATATCAATTAGTAAGGAAGCTTTTTCAATAGGTAAAACAAAGATTATATTAGTTGGAGCAGAGCCTGAAACATTAAAAAATACTCCAACAACATGGGAATCTGCTCCACCAATTAAATCAGGTACACTTTGAAAAGGAAGTATGTTTACATTAGGAACACTCATGTCAATTTTGTCATTTACCATCTGACCAAGCGCTGTTGCAGCATTTCCAGCACCAATATTTCCTATTTCTTTTAATGCATCAATCTCTAAACCTGATAGTTCATTATAATCTCGAGTCATAATACTCCACCCCAATTATTTTTCATCTATTTCAATAACTTTTTCTATATCAAGTAATATAATTAATCTATCACCTATATGAGCAACACCTTCAATAGTCTCAGCATTCATTGAGTTATAAACTTTGGTAGTTTCTTCTATATTTTCTTTGTTTAGTCGTAAAACTTCGGATACACCATCAACAATAATGCCGATTTTAACTCCATCATAGTTAAAAACTATAATCCTTTTTTCTTCTTCATTGCCTTTCGATTCTATATCGAACTTTTTATATAGATTAATTATTGGAATAATATTACCTCTTAAATTCATAACACCTTCAACAATCCGATTAGACCTAGGAACCCTAGTAATATTTAATAACCTATTTATTTCAAGAACATATAATATATTAACTGCATACTCTTCTTCACCTAAATTGAAAGCAACAACTTGCAGTTCGTCTTCAAAACTATTTAAATCTTCCTTGTTAATATTAACCGATTCCAAGTGGCACACCTCCATATTATATTAAAGTAGTTATATCTAGAATCAATCTAACATTACCATCCCCAGATACTATTGCACCAGCTAATCCTGGTATACCAGCAAGAACTTTACCCAAAGATTTGATAACTATCTCTTGTTGCCCAATTAAAGTATCAACAGCCAATCCTATTTGTTTATCAGCTTTTCTAACAACAACAACATACATTTCATCATCATTGGTTTCAATATTAGGGACTTCTAACAAATCACCTAATCTATATAATGGTAAAACATGTCCTCTAAGCATTACCACTTCTTGGTTTTGTATCATTTTTATATCATTTTTAGTTATTAGGGTTGTTTCATCTACCGAACTTAATGGTATAGCATATATTTCTTCTTTAATAGAAACCATTAATGCTTGAATAATTGCTAAAGTTAATGGAAGTTTAATTTTAAATTTAGTCCCTCTACCAGCTACAGATTCTAAGAAAATCTCTCCATTTAAAGCTTCTATTTTAGAACGTACTACATCTAATCCTACCCCTCTACCAGATATGTCTGTTATATCTTCTGCAGTACTAAAGCCAGATGAAAATAGTAAGTTAACTATTTCCTCGTTTTTAAGTTGCGTAGCCTCAGATTGTGTAATTATATCTTTTTCGATTGCTTTTCTTAATATTTTTTCATGATTAATTCCTTTACCATCATCTTCCACCTCAATATAAACATGGTTTCCCTCATGCTTTGCTTTCAACCATATTGTACCGCTTATAGACTTTCCTTTTTCTACTCTAACTTCAGGCGGTTCAAGGCCATGGTCAACAGCATTTCTTAATATGTGTACTAATGGGTCACCTATTTCATCTATAACTGTTCTATCAAGTTCAGTTTCCTTTCCTTCTACAATAAAATCTACGTCTTTATTGAGTTCTTTAGCTAAATCCCTAACCATACGTGGAAATCTATTAAACACTTGTTCAATAGGAACCATTCTTACTTTCATAACTACAGACTGTAAATCAGCACTAACTCTATCTATTTGTTCTATTGTCTCATTTAAATCAGGAACTCTTTTGTTAGCACCAATCTGCTCAAGTCTTCCTTTGTGCATAACCAGTTCGCCAACTAAATTCATTAAATTATCTAACCTATCAATATCAACTCTAACAGTTTGTTTGGTTCTATTACTTTTATTGCTAACTGCTTCAAAATCATTAGCTTCCTTTTCCTCAAAGGTGTTATTTCGAGGAATTGCTTTAGAACTTGCTTCTAGTAAACTTACATTTATATCATTAATTGCTATTACTTCTATTTCAGATATTTTATTAATACGATCCATTAATACATCAATGGAAGTAGAAGTTATTACAAATAATTGAAATTCAGTGTCAAATTTACCTTCATCTAAATCTTGAGCAGAAGGTATTGATTTTACAATTTCACCATCTTCTTCTATCGCCTTAAAAACCATAAATGTGCGTACAGATTTCATTAAACATTTTTCATCTACTTTTGCTTTTATATAAAAGGTATTAAAGTTTAAAGTTGCTGCTTCCCTAAAAATTGTTATATCGTAATCATTAAGATCTAACTCTGATTCTTGAATATTTAATTTTTTAGATTCTTTACCACTTTCTTCTTTAGTTTCTTTTTCAATTACCGCAGCAGCCTCTATATCACCTGCTTTTATGTTTTGAAGAACCTTTATAAGGTCGCTATTGTCTAAATTCGATTTTTCCTCTAATTCAATATTTTCAATCATAACCTGGATTCTATCTAAACATTGAAAAAGGGCATCGATTACAAAAGAGTTTGCTTCAAGCAATCCATCCTTTAAATCCGATAACACATTTTCCATATGGTGTGTAAGATCAGCTAAATCTTCAAAGCCCATTGTAGAAGACATTCCTTTTAGTGTATGAGCTGATCTAAATACAGCATCTATAGCTGATGGATTTTCTTTTGTTTTTTCTAATTCAAGTAATTTTTCATTCAAAACTTGCAAATGCTCTTGGCTTTCTTCTAGAAAAACATCTAAATATTTGGACATATCCATATTCATACAACCACCTCCTAAGTGTATTAAATCATACTTATAATTTCTTTAGTTATATCTTCAAGTGGAACTATACTATCTACGTTTCCTGTTTGTATAGCTGCTTTAGGCATACCGTACACAATACAGGTTGACTGATGTTCTGCTATTACCTTACCACCTTTTTGTTTTATTAGATGTAAATTCTTCGAACCATCACTTCCCATTCCAGTCATTATTACACATATAATATCTGACCAGAAATGTTTGGTTACTGATAATAACATTTCATCTACCGATGGTCTGTGCCCTTTAATCGGATTATTTTGGTTTAAATTTATAATTAAGTCTTTTTTAATTTGGTTATAAATGCTTTCAACATTTAAATGATAATTACCGGGTGTTATATAAGCACAACCCGGTATAACCTTTTCTCCATGTTCAGCTTCTTTAACCTTTATTTGAGATAGAATGTCTAATCTATCTGCAAGGGATTTGGTAAATCCAGGAGGCATATGTTGAACTATAAGTATAGCCGCATCTATGTTTACTGGAATTTTAGGCAACACTTCATGAAGTGCTTTAGGTCCTCCTGTTGAAGTTCCCATAACTATAAGTTTTTTTAACTGCTTTTTATAATCTATTTTTTTCGTTGGGGGTTTAATTTTAACTATACTATTTAAGTCGTGATTTATATTTAAATTCTGTAATTTTCTTTTAGCACCTGCCGCAATTCTAATTTTTGAAATTATATCATCTTTAACCTTTTCAATATCTAGTGATATTGAACCTGAAGGTTTGGGTATAAAATCAACTGCTCCAAATTGTAATGCTTTTACAGTTTGCTCTGCTCCATTTTGAGTTAAACTGCTAAGCATTATTACAGGTACTGGATTAGTATCCATAATATTTTTTAAGGCTGATAAACCATCAAGTTTGGGCATCTCTACATCCATAGTTACTACATCTGGAGAGAATGTTTCAATTTTTTGAAGTGCATCATTACCATCCCTAGCCTTTTCTATTACTTCCATATCAGGATAGCTGTTTATAATATCGGAAATAACTTTCCTCATAAAGGCAGAATCATCAACTACTAGAACTTTAATTTTGTTCATAGATTTGCCCCCCTTTATACTATAAAAGCCCTTTTTTTCTCCATTCTCTTTGTTTTTCAAAAATAAAATTAAATATTTTATCTCTATCACTCTGACTAATATCATGATATTCAAGCGCCACTTTACATGTTTCACCTTTTGTTCTAGGTTTTTCCAAAAGTCTAATTACTTTTGCTTTACATAATACTGGTGTTCTATTAGGTAACTCAATCTGAATTTTTACTATATCACTTTCTTCCAGTGATGCTTTGGTATTAATTAAAGCACCACCAGCACTTATATCAACAGTTGTTCCATCACTAAAATCTTCTCCCCTTTGATCAAATATCTTTATATTCAACATCACAGGAAGTCTTACATACTCTCTACGTTGTATTTTTTTAAAATTAGTAGGCTTTTTAATTATTAGTACTGGTATTGGTTCTTTTTCTCTAGCTAATATATTAGAAATAAAAGCAAAAGTATCATTTTTATGATTTAAAACAATTTCTATTGTCTGTCCAACCCTTATAGGAACAATTCTTCCTTTTTTCATTGGAACAGATATATGTATATTTTCTTCAGTTATCTCTTCTATTCTACTAGGTAAATACTCTTTTTTTTCATCATTATTTATTAATGCAACATCAATTAATTGATTAACTTTTAAATGTTCGTTCATAGATTTGCACTCCTAGATACACATTTATAAAATTTTAATTATTTTCTAAAATTCACCAATTGTTTGAAAAATCCTTTAATCCCTTGAGCTTTAACCTCTTTATTTTCGCTATTGTTTTCATTAACTAATTTTTGAGCTATGTTATTAATGTTTTTTGTTGCTATACTCTTAGGAAAAGCCTCAATAAAAACTTCTTGTCTCTTTATACCCTCTTCAACCATAGGTTCTTTAACCATATGTCCTAGTATATTAATATTAAGATCTAAAAATTTCTCACTAACTAATTTAAATTTTTCACCTACTAATAAACCTTCTGATTTGTTGTTAACCTTATTAATAACCACCTGAATATTACCATTAAATCCAAATCTCACCGCACTTTTAACAACACCATATGCATCAGTAAGTGATGTAGGCTCAGGGGTGGTTACAATTAAAACATCATCTGATGATAATATAAAGCTAAGTACATTATTGGATATACCAGCACCAGTATCAACAATCATATAATCAAATTCACTATCAAGGCTACTCATCTGTATTAGAAGTCTCTTGAGTTCATGTTCTTTTAGATTAGCAAGCTCAATTATGCCAGATCCTCCTGGTATTAATTTCAATCCATTAGGACCTTCTACCATAATATCTTTAATACTTTTACTGCCTTGCACAACGTCAAGTAGATTATAGTTTGGTGTAATACCCAACATTATATCTATATTTGCTAACCCTAAATCTGCATCCATTAAAACTACCTTTTTATTCATCAGACATATACTTAATGCAAGATTTATCGCAAGTGTACTTTTGCCTACACCACCTTTCCCACTAGCAACAACAATTACTCGGCTCCTTAGTATTTTACTACTTAACTCATTTTCTAATTGAGTTCCCATTTCTAGAGCCATTTGTCGTATTTTATCTGCTTGGTCTTTCATGGCTCTCTTCCTTTCTAATAACTTTATTAGCAAATCTTAATCCATCTGGAACTTCTATATCATCAGGAACATTTTGGCCAGTAGTAAAATATGCCACTGGTTTATTTATCTCATATATTACATTTAAAAGATGTCCATAGTTTTGAGTTTCATCCAATTTTGTAAATATTAGTTTGTCAACTCCTAGTTCATTGAATTTTTCATAAATATTAATAAGCTCTGTTGAACTAGTTGTAACACTTAAAACTAAAATACTTTCATCTGGTTTAGCTACTTCCATAAACTCTTTAAGTTCATTCATGTGCTCTAATTTATAAGGACTACGACCTGCTGTATCAATAAATATTAAGTCTTTATCATTAAAATATTGTAGTGAATCATGTAAATCTTTAGGATTAAATATAACTCTAATAGGAATATCTATTATTTCAGCAAAGGTTTTAAGCTGTTCTGCAGCTGAAATTCTATAAGTATCAAGCGTTATTAATGCAACATCTTTTCCTTCTATAAATGTAGAATTAGCAGCTAATTTTGCTATTGTAGTAGTTTTACCTACACCAGTTGGACCGACAAAGACAATTACTTTTGCTTTACTATTCTCTGTTAATTCTATGGGCCTAATATTTCTTAAGTACTCTTTTATTGTATTTAAGCATAGTTCTTCAAATTCGATATCGTTATTAGTTTCGTTTGATAGCCGTAATTGGATATTATTTATTATTTCAAGTGCAATTTCTTTGTCCACATTTTCTTCTATTAATGAATTATAAAAATTTTGTAACGGTTCTGATAAACCTTTAATTACTTCTAAATCATACATTTTTGATTTTACATCTGACATTATATCCTTCATTTTATGTAGTTCACTTACTATTTCGTTATCCTTAGGTGGTTGGTTTAGTAGATTTTTAAATTCATCGCTTATTTTATTATCTTTAGCGCTTGGACTATTAGATTTATTACTTAAATTATCCCTTTCAATTTTTACATCATCATCAATACCTACTGTTACTTCTACTTTTGTACTTGAGAATAAACCCAAAAATCCTCCTTTTTTAACCTTTTTGGTATATAGTATTATTGCTTCACTTCCCATTTCTCTTTTAGCTTGCATTATTGCTGTTTGAAAATCATCGGCTACAAACTTTTTTATTTTCATACTGACACCATCCCTAAAACCTCAACCTCTATGTTATTATCTATTTCATTATATGAAAGTACCGTTAAACCAGGCATAAATCTATCTATTAAACGCTTAAAATAAATTCTTAACACTGGTGCACATAGTATTATTGGACTAACACCTCTACTAGTAAGCTCTTGGTAATGTGCTGTTAAATTATCTATCATTGTCTGAGCTATTTCAGGATCAAGAGCTAAATATGAACCAAATTCAGACTGCTGAACAGATTCGCGCAATTTATCTTCTAAATTAGGATCTATTGTTAATACACTAATTTTATTATCTTCAGAATATTGATTACTTATCTGACGTTTTAGAGATTGACGTACATACTCACTCAAAACATCAGTATCCTTGGTTAATTTAGAGTAGTCAGCCAAAGTTTCAAGTATAGTAATAATATCTCTAATAGATATTTGCTCTTTTAAAAGGTTTCCTAAGACTTTTTGTATTTCACCTAAACTTAATAAATCTGGTATTAGTTCTTCTATAACTGCTTGATTTTGCTCTTTAACATAATCAATAATGCCTTGAACTTCTTGTCTACCCAATAACTCAAAGGCATGTGATTTAATAACAGATGTGATGTGTGTTGCTAAAACAGACGGTGGATCCACCACTGTATATCCTTTTAATTCAGCACTATCTTTTTCATTGGTATCTATCCACTTGGCAGGTAAATTAAATGCCGGTTCAATAGTATCAATTCCTGTAATCTCCGTATCATTTTCAATATCAGGACCAATTGCTAGATAATTGTCTAAGATTAATTCACCTGAAGCTATAACCATACCCTTAAGCTTAATAGAGTATGAATTAGGCTTAAGTTGCATATTATCACGAATTCTTATTGGAGGCACAACAAAGCCTAATTCAACAGCACATTGTCTTCTAATCATTACAATTCTATCTAAAAGATCTCCCCCTTGATCTGCATCAACAAGAGGAATCAATCCATAGCCTAATTCCATTTCCATTTTTTCAACTTGTAATAGTTCCATAACATTTTCAGCCTTCTTAACTTCTTCAGCCTCTTGAATATCCTCTGGTTCCTCTTCTTCTACAATTTCATCTTCTGTTTTTCTAAAAACAAAAAACATAATGGCAAAAAGAACAGCTAATGTATACATCGGAAAGGTGGGTAATCCAATAGTACCAAGCACAAAAAGAACTACTGCTACTATCCCCATCGTATTGGGAAAGTTAAGGATTTGGGTGGTTAATTGTGTACCTAACCCTGTTTCAGATATACTTCTGGTTACTACAATACCTGTTGCTGTTGATATAAGTAATGCAGGAATTTGGGTTACTAGCCCATCACCTACTGTTAGAATTGTGTAAGTTCCAGCAGCTTGAGAAAAATCCATTCCCATTTGTGCCATACCTATAACTAAACCACCGACAATATTTATTATAATTATAACTATACCTGCTATGGCATCACCTTTAACAAATTTACTAGCTCCATCCATAGAACCATAAAAATTTGCTTCTTTTTGTATCTTTTCACGTCTTTCACGTGCCTGTTCTTCGTTTATTAACCCAGCATTTAAATCTGCATCTATAGCCATTTGTTTACCAGGCATAGCATCAAGAGTAAATCTAGCTGCTACTTCTGAAGCTCTTTCTGCTCCTTTGGTAATAACAATAAATTGTATAACAACTAGAATTAAAAATATAACTAAACCTACAACGGTATTACCACCTATTACAAATGATCCAAATGCCTCAATAACTTGACCTGCATCTGCATCTAATAATATTAGCCTAGTAGTTGAAACATTTATTGCTAATCTAAATAAGGTCATAATTAGTAATAATGCAGGAAAAACTGAAAAATCTAGTGGATCATTGTTAAATATAGTTACCATTAAAATTATTAATGCAAAAGTTATGTTAAAAGTTATTAATATATCTAATATGCCTGTTCTTAAAGGCACTATCATCATCATAACTACACATATAACAATCATAGCAATTAAAACATCACTATAATCGGTTATTCTATCTGTTAAACTAGTCCTACTTAGCATATGTTCCTCCCACTATAGGACAATTTTTTTCTGTTTATATACAAAGGCTAGTACTTCAGCGACAGCTTGATATAAGTCCTCAGGAACCTCATCACCAATCTCTGCATTATAAAATAAAGTCCTAGCTAATGATGGGTTTTCTACTATTGCTATATCATGCTGAGCACCTATTTCTCTGATTCTTAATGCAATAAAGTCTTGTCCTTTAGCTATAATTATTGGAGCATCCATATCTGAAATCTGATATTTTAAAGCTACAGCAAAATGTGTAGGATTAGTTATTATAACATCAGCATCAGGAACCTCACTCATCATTCTTTTCATTGCTGCTTCACGTTGTATCTGTCTTTGTTTTGATCTAATTAAGGGATCTCCTTCTGTTTGCTTATGTTCTTGTTTTACATCATGCTTACTCATTTTTAGGGATTTTTCATATTCATACATTTGATATAAAAAATCTAGGATTCCAATTATTATAAAAACTAAAGCTGCTTTTAGTGCTATCTCAAATAATATAATTGATATTATTCTTATTGTTGCTATTAATTCCATGTCAACAAAGCGAGGAAAAATATAAAAATATTTCATAATTGTTGTATATACTATAAATCCTATAGTAATGACTTTAACCAAGGATTTAAATAACTCTACTAATGCTCTTTTAGAAAAAATCCTTTGAAAGCCTTTTACAGGATTAAGTCTTTCTAATTTAGGTTTTAGTGGTTCTCCACTAAAAATAAATCCCACCTGTAGATAGTTAATAATTAATGCTGTTACAAAGGTGGTTAAAAATATCGGGAATAAAGTTTTAGCAAGTAATATTAATACTTCTATTAATAAAAAATACACATACTCATTCGTAAATTCATGGTTTGTTCTTTCTAATAGGTAAAAAGTAGTAAATTCTTTTACATTATCAATCATATAAGGAAAAGTTAAAAAAACTACAGTTGCTCCAGCAACTAATATAATAGCTGAATTAAGATCATTACTTTTAAAAACCTGACCTTTTTTTCTAGCTTCTTCCCTACGCCTAGGTGTTGCCTTTTCAGTTTTTTCACCAGTATCGCCTTCTGCAAAAAGCTGTAGATCTAATAAAAAATATTTATTAACTTCCATAATACTCCCTATAAGCCCATACTAAATATAATGCGATCAAGGTACTCAAAAAACCTAGCAAAAAGTATTCCCATAAACCATATATAAACAGGTAGTACCATCAACAAGATAACTAATCCCATGAATATTTTAAGTGGAAGTCCAACTATAAAAACATTCATTTGAGGGACTGTTCGTGCTATAAATCCCATAGAAACATCAGTTATTAATATTGCCATTACTACTGGTGCTGCTATTTTAATTGCAACAACAAACATATAAACGGTAGTTTCAATAATTAAGTTGTAAAAATTAGCACCTAGATTTAGTCCCATTACGGGTATAAACTGATAACTTTGGACAATTGCTTGTAATAGATAATGATGACCATTCATACCCAAATAAAGTAATAAGGCAATTATATATTTAAAGTTACCCATTAACGGTATTGAAGTACCGCTTTGTGGATCAACAACGTTTACAATCATAAAACCCATTTGCTTATCAATTAACTGTCCTGCTAATTGAATAGCTGCAAATGCAATATAGGCAACAAAGCCTATTGTAAAACCAATAAATATTTCAACAACTAAAGCAGCAATAATTATTCCAGGATTATCTAGGCTTACTAAAAAACTAACCGGGACAAAATAAGCCATAGTTGCTGAAAGAATAACTATAATTAAGACTTTAACGGTACCGGGCACTTGGCGACTATTAAATACTGGTGCACTAATAAATAAACCCGATAGTCTACCTAAAATCATTAAGAATCCTTCTAAAGCAAACGGCATGCTAATCTACCGCCTATTCTTACATAGTAATTAGTTCTGGAATTGATACATATAACTCAATTGCAAAACTTGTTATAACATTCATCATCCATGGACCAAACAAAACAATAATTAGTAAAACAGCTATTATTTTAGGTACAAAAACTAAGGTCATTTCTTGAATCTGAGTTGTAGCTTGCATAATAGCTATTAATAAACCGGTTAATAATGCTGCTGCAAGGATAGGGGTTGCAACTAATAGTGCTGTTAAAACACCTCTGTTTGCTATACCTAATACTACATCTTCAAACAAAGTTAATTACCCCTTCCCGTCAGAAACTAAGCAGTAATGATTGAATTACTAGGTTCCATCCATCTACTAATACAAATAATAATACCTTAAATGGCAATGAAATCATCATGGGAGGAAGCATCATCATCCCCATACTCATTAACGCACTGGCAACAACTATGTCTATTATTAAAAATGGAACAAAAATAATAAATCCTATCTGAAATGCCGTTTTTAATTCACTAATAACAAATGCTGGTATAAGTACATAATTTGGTATATCGTCATAATTTTCAGGTCTATCTAATTCTGCCATCCTTACAAATAATGCTAAGTCCTTTTCTCTTGTTTGCTCAAACATAAAAGTTCTCATTGGTTCCATTGCCGTTTCATAAGCCTCTGTTTGGTTTATTTCACCCTCAAAATACGGCTGTAATGCGTGTTCATTTACTTGTTGCCATGTTGGAGCCATAACAAAAAATGTTAAAAACAAAGCTAAACCTATTAAAACCTGATTAGGAGGCATTTGTTGAGTAGCCAGTGAACTTCTAATAAATGCTAATACAACAATAATTCTAGTAAAGCATGTTAAAAGTACTAGTATGGCGGGTGCTAAAGCTAATACAGTTATTAAAATAATTAACTGTAAAACAGTTGATAAATTTTGAGGGTCATCACCCTCCCCACCAATTTGAAGGTTAATATCAGGTACTTGGATTGGTTGAGCTAATACTGGAGACGTTAAAAATGAAATAATTATTAACGCAATTGTTAAAATCCCTAATATTTTTAAGCATGGTACAAACTTTTTAGCTATTTTCATCTTTATTACTCCTGCTACCCCTGATATCCCCACTATTAAATGAACCATTTGATAGTTCATCAAGTTTTTTAGTATGACTCTCCATAATATTCTTAAAATCCTTACGGGACTTTACAGAAAGCTTCTCCATTCCAAAAAAACTTCTAAGCTTGTGATTTAAATCATTGAATTTTTTATTATTTGTTAGATCATCCTCGGCTTGATTTTCGCTAATATCTTCTAATAATTTTGGATTGTCTACTTCAAACAACATGTTGATATTATTATCTGTTATACCAATGGCATAAATTTTGCCGCCAACTTCACATAAGACTATTCCTCGATTTTGTCCTAGCATCACCTCATCAACCACATTAATCCATGTACCTTGTGTTTTAGAATTACCATATCTAGAAAACAATCTAACTAATGACCATGCTGCACCGATTATTAATCCTAAAACTATAATTAGTTTTAAAAACTCTAAAACTAAGTTTTGGTTCTCAATATTTGTTTGATCTTGTTGTTCTAACTCTCTGTTTAGTTCACTTAAATCAACAGCTAAGGAAGTATCACAGTTAGTAAAAACAAATATTATAATTAGTAACCCTAATATTAATTTTGATTTATTAGTTAGTTTAAACATTACTTCACATCCAGAGAGATAAACTATTCAATAGCTTTACTTACTGCCTCTAACACTCTTTCAGGCTGAAATGGTTTAACTATAAAGTCTTTAGCCCCTGCTTGAATAGCATCGATTACCATAGCTTGCTGTCCCATAGCACTACACATTATTATTTTAGCATTAGGATCCTTGGACTTAATTTCTTTTACTGCTGCAATTCCATCTTTTTCAGGCATAGTTATATCCATTGTTACTAAATCAGGCTTTAGTTCATCAAATTTTTCAACCGCTTCAATACCATTTTCTGCTTCCCCAATTACTTCATAGCCATTTTTAGCAAGAATATCTTTAATCATCATCCTCATAAAAGCCGCATCATCAACTATCAATACTTTTTTACTCATTGTTACCCTCCCAATACCTTATTGTAATTTATTCATTCTATCCATTGGACTAATTATTGTGGTTATACGTATACCATAACTTTCATCTATAACAACTACTTCTCCTTTAGCTATTAGTTTTCCATTAACCAAAAGGTCAACAGGTTCACCTGCAAGTTTATCGAGTTGTATAATTGATCCTGGATTTAGTTCAAGTATTTCTTTAATTGTTTTACGAGTTTTACCTAGCTCTACAGTTACATCTAAAGGTACATCCATTATAAGACCAATATTTTGTGGTAACGGCTCTATGTTATCTTCATTAAGAGGAGCAAATTGAACTGGTTGTACTGAAACCTGCTCTCCTTTTTTAATATTAGATGGTATATTTTGATATGCTTGGTCTGCCCACATCTGTTGTTTGCCTTGATTTTGTTCTAAATTATTTTGCTCAACCTGTGTATGTGCAACATCCTTTGGATGCTGACTTTGGTGCTCTATCTCTGAATCCTGCTCTATTGATGGCTGTTCAGTAACTGTTGCAGTATTTAATTTTTCAGCACTATTATCCATCAAATTACCGATCATACTTTTTACTGCTTCAATAGGTATAAGTTGCATTATTTCACTGTTTATAAGGTTTTCTATTTCCATTTTAAATTTAATTTGTACAATATCATCAAAATCACTTGAAAGCTCAAGTGGTTCTTCCCCTAGATTTACTAAAGTTAACTGGGGAGGTGTTATATCAATTTTTTTATCATACATGGAAGACAAACTTGTAGTTGCTGAACCCATCATTTGATTCATAGCCTCACTTACTGCACTAAGTTTTATTTCATCTAATGAATAATCCTCACAAGTACCATCCCCACCCATCATCAAATCTGATATAACACTGGCATCTTCTTCCTTTACTATAAGAATATTAGAACCACTTAAGCCATCAGTATATTTCACCTCTACTACTAAATAAGGGAGAGGATAATCATTTTGTAACTTATCTTTATTAATAACTGATACATTAGGTGTGGTTATAGATACTTTTCTGCGCAGTAACGTTGAAAGCGTTGTAGCCGCAGTACCCATACTAATATTTCCTATTTCTCCTAATGCATCTTTTTCAAAATCATTAACAAGTTCAGAAAAATCCTGGGATTTTTCTTTCTCATTTTGCTCTGTATTATTGGTTAACTCACCATTTAAAAGAGCATTTATTTCTTCTTGGGAAAGGATACCATCATCACTCATTTTCATTTCCCTCCTCTAACACTTTAGTAATTTGTATTGAAGATTTATTATTATGGATACCAGGTTTACCAAGAAATTTTGTTCTTTGGCCTATTATTACTTCAATTTCATCACCGATATTTTTGTTTACTGGTACTACATCACCAACACTTAGTTCTAACAAATCTTTTACTGTTATAACTGTTTCCCCTAAAACAACCTTTATCGGTAAAGCTGTGTTTTGTAATTTTTGTTTTATTGTAGTCTCATTTTCTGGTGACTTCTTTTGGTTTGATGATTGTGCATAATAATAATGTACACTTAGTTTTTCAATGATTGGTTCTAAAACTATAAATGGTATGCACATATTTATCATACCAAGCTCATCATTCATTTTCACTTCAATAGATACTATTATCATTATTTCTCCAGGGGAAACTAATTGTGTAAACTGAGGATTAGTTTCTATCCTTTCTATTACTGGATCTAGCTCTATAATACTTTCCCATGGTTCCTGAAGTGCATCTAGCATTTTTTGTCCTAGCTTTTCCATAACTGTTAGTTCTATTTCAGTTAGTCCTCTAATTTTAGGGGGAACTATTCCTGGTCCTCCTAGGAGCCTATCTAGAAATGTAAAGCCTAAATTGGGATTAATTTCTAAAATTGCACTACCTTCTAAAGGATATAATGAAAATATACTAAAAATAGTAGGATTGGGAATAGAACGAATAAACTCATCATATGTTAGCTGTTCTACTGATAAAACTTCCATTTGCAGTGGTGCTCTTAAATGAGCTGATAAATATGTTCCCAGTGAACGAGCATAATTCTCATATATAACCTGGAGTGTATGAATTTGATCTTTTGAAAACTTATTAGGTCTTCGAAAATCATATAATTTTACTTTTTTCTTGGTCTGCTCTTCCTTTAATTCATTTGCATCTACTGAACCAGTACTTAGAGCAGATAGCAAATCATCAATTTCATTTTGAGAGAGAACATCGCTCATTATAACCCTCCTTACGGTTATAACTACTGCATAATGAAATCAGTAAAATACACATTACTAACAGCATTAATGCCTACTTTAGAATTAACCACTTCTTTAATCTCTTGCCTTAAACTTCCCCAGTTACTTGCATCAAAATCTGCTACATTTTTTGACGAAAGTATAGTTAAAATGCCATCTTTTATAATTGGCATTCGTTCTTCTATAGACTCTTTAGCTTTTTCATCAGTTATTTCTACATATATTTCAATTTTCAGGTATCTACTTCCTGCAATGTCATTAATATTAGTAGTAAATTGATCTATTAATACTAAATCACCAGTTGCCAATTTTTCTTGTTCTGTATCTTCATCAGGTAAAAGTGGTTTTAGTGCACTTTGCATCATAAAGTAGGAGGCACCCATAGCTATTAAAAAAACAATTAATCCAGCTAGAATTATTTTAAAATTTAATCCGGACTTTTTTTCCGTTGCTTCAGTTTTATTCTCTTCAGCCATTTGCCTCTCCCCTTACCTTTTTAAAACTGTATTAGTACTTTTGCGAAATTTTATTATTCTTTCGGTTATTCTTTTAGCAGACTCTTTTACAACAAATTTCTTACCTGTAGTAAGAGTAATAACCGTATCTGGTGTTTCTTCAATGAACTCTACTAAATCAATATTTACCATTACTTTTTGACCGTTTAGTCGGGTAAGATAAATCATATTCTATCTCCTTGTCCTTTAGACGCAAGCCGAGTAAATTTCTCTCGGTTTTTGTCTGTTTTTTATATTTCCATCCCCCACTGGTTAGTGGAGGATGGTTTTTTATAGACGCGGACTTCGCGGCCTTTTTAGACTTACGCAGACTATTTTTATAATATTTATTTGCTTCGTAAATAAGGTTTTTACAGTAGAATCAATTATTTATTTTGGTAGATAGTTTTTATCTTTTTAGATTAGTTAGCTCTTGTAACATTTCATCAGAGGTTGTTATTAGTCTAGAGTTAGCTTGGAAACCTCTTTGGGTTACTATCATGTCAGTGAATTCTTCGGATAAATCTACATTTGACATTTCAAGTGAACCGGGCATTATAGAACCCATACCCTGATCTGCAGGGGCACCTATATTAGCATCCCCAGAGTTGTTAGTTACCTGATAAAGATTATTTCCTTCTTGCTGTAATCCAGTAGGGTTTTGGAAATTAGCTAATGCTACCCTAGCTAAATTTCTAATCTCACCATTATCATAAACCCCTAATACAGAACCATCTGCACCCACATCAAAACTAGTTAAATCACCAGATGTATAACCATCCTGATGCTCAGCCCAAGCAGTTGAGCTAGAATTATATTGGGTAAGATCACTGAAGTCAATTTCTATTTCTCTAACATCATCATCATTTCCAAAGTCAATTTCGTTATCATCTTGAATTTTTAATGTGGCTGATGTGCCTACAGGTAATTTTCCGGTATCTTGGTCAAATGGAAGCTCTGTAATAGTATCTGATTCGTTACTAGGGTTAAGTTCATCTACATCATCTATATCCCCAAAATCTGGATCTAAAGAAACCTGACAACCCCATGTGATTCCATCATCACCGCCATCAAATTTATAAAACCTAAAATAAACAATTTCTTCATCACCTAATGAATTATACATTTCTTTAGAGGTTACAACCGAGTTTTCATTATTAAAAATAACACTACCTTCTTGATCTGGTTGAAAAACAAAATTTTCATCTTCACCTTCATTTATAGCCCTTAATGTCGAATCTAGATTCCCTGTAAAAGTCATTTCCGTAGTTGCCCTTGGTTCTACTGATCTAAGGTCTTGTATATCAATATCTTCGGGTGGAGCTACTGTATCAATATTCCAGTTTTCATCAGCATTCCAGCCTTGTACTTTAAAACCATCGGCAGTAGTTACTAAATTGCCATTTCGGTCAAAGTCAAAGCCTCCTGCTCTTGTATAGTAACGCTCATTGCCATCTTCAACTATAAAATAACCATTTCCATCTACAGCCATATCTGTGGTTTTACCAGTTGACTGAGCTGGTGCTGGAGTGTGGATTTGGTCTATACTAGCAACTTGCATTCCTAAACCTACTCCCATGGGGTTAGTTCCTCCACGTGCATCTGTTGGGCTTGAACCTCCCCGCATTGTTTGATACAGGGTATCTTGGAATAATACTCTACTTTTTTTAAAGCCATTAGTATTTACATTGGCTATGTTATTACCTATTACATCCATTTTCGTCTGGTGATTTTGTAATCCGGAGACACCAGCATACATTGAACGCATCATATTATATATGACCTCCCCTTATATTTTGTTGTTATTTTGTTTTCTAGGATGTTTCTATCATTCCACATCCAAAGGGCTTCCTTTTGGAGGTCCAGCCCTATACAATTACTGCACTGTCTATATTAGTAAATACATTCTCTTTTAAGTTAGTTCCATCTACTGCTGTTATAATGGTATTATTCTTAATACTTACTACAAATGCTAAATCATCCATAAGTACAAGTGAGTCTTTTGAGCCTTTTTCACGAGCCTTTACAACTGCTTCTTCTATTTTATTCATGTCATTTTCTGTTAGTTCAATGTTTCTCGATTGTAATCGCTGTTGTGCATGGTTGGAAATTTTAAGTTCTCCCTCAATTTTCTTTTGTAGGATATCATTAAATGAAGTTTTAGGCTCTGTCTTTTTATTATCAATATCCTTCTTGGTTTTATCTGTTCCTATTGGTTGAACTGGTTTTTGAGGAAAAAATATTTTATTGTTTACCATACCCATCACCCTCTTCTATTTGCTGCCTATCATCTAATCGCTCAAGAATAGCTGCTAATAATTGTTCGGTATTGTTTGAACCTTCTCCTACTTCAACTACTTCATTAGCTTTTATTTCATGTAAGTTAGAGGTACCTTCTTCTCTAACCACACAATATGGTATTCCTTCTTTGACAACTACAGACTCTACTTTTCCTGTTAAAACCGGACTACCTGATTCATCATCTGTACTCCACTCCGGGTTATCAAATGCTATATTTTTACCGATTAATGTAGTTGATTGCTGCATTAGCATACCTGGAAGTAATTCTTCAGTAATTTTGCTATTAAAGTTTTCAAATGACGTATTTAAGTTTTGCATCTGTTCAAGCGAACTAAATTGCGCCATTTGTGCTATAAACTCACGATCTTCCATAGGCTTTAAGGGATCTTGATACTTAAGCTGAGTTATTAATAATTTAAAAAAATCATCTTTACCTAAAATCCCATGATCTTTGTCAACTTTTTTAGTCTCATTTGCACCTTCAGAAGCCTTTAACCATGGAGCTGCTGTTTTATCATTGTAAACTGCTGGCACTTATTACACCTCCTTTTATACAACGAAATTGACCTGTTTGTTTACCAAGAACTCATCAGAAGATCGTATGTCATAATCTAGGTCTTCTTCATGGTCAAATATTACATCAATTAGCTCTTCTTCTACGTCTTCTATTTCGTCATCTTGTAATTGTAAAAAGCCTTGATTTTGTTTTGACTCCTGTTGTTGCCATTGCAATAATTGTTGAGCTTCTTCCTGATCAGGAGAATTATTGCCATTGTTATTAATCCCAACATTAACTTCTGTGCGTTCTACTCTTAAACCATTTGCCTCTAAAGTTTGTCTTAGAGTATTCATATTTGCTTCTAAAAGTTGTTTTACATTATGACTTTCAGTAACAAATCTTGCTGTAACAATACCTTCTTCAACTGAAATTCTGATAAACATTTTACCTAAAAACTCAGGCTTTAATTGAATCTGCATTTCAGAAGAATTTTGGTTTACCATTAACTGAGCATTTTGAACAATCTGTTGTATTACTTCTCTTGCTGCTGGTGCATTATTGGTTGTGCCATTCATAAAAAACATTCGGTTGCTATCACTATTTACTAATCGTGTATTATTATTGTTTAACGTATTAGTAATTTCTTCATTAATTACTGCACCTCTTACGTCAGATGAGCTTGCTCTAGTATCAGATTGGGTTAAACCTAATCTCCTGCTTTCCATATCAATAACCTTTCTAGTATTACTTTCCTTTTTCTGCACCTGCTTTTCTGAAGATACATTTTTTACTGATGAAGGAAATCTAATTTGGGAATTTTCTCTGGATTCTGTTCTATTTTCCCTATTATTATTTTTGATATTTCTAGGCAATTGTGTCTTTGCATCATCTTTTTTCACCTTTAACTCAACATCAGCTTTCTTGCCTTCATTTGATGTAGAAATTTTATTAGCAATTAGTCTAGCAATTGTTTGATTAATTAATTGATTGCTTTGTTTTTTTTGTGATTTAAAGTTTTTTTCTTCTGTTAATCCTTTATCTTGTATTAATTTAAATAAAAGGGCTTTTACTTCACTAATTTCTTCATTGTTTTTTGCATCTTCATTGTCTACTAACACATCAGTTAAAGATATTTCCTTTAATAACTCGTTAAGTAAATCTTCAATTAATTCCTCTAGCAAATCATCAGGTATTTTATCTCCTACTAATATTTTTACCTCTTTTTTAATAGTTTCTTTGCATATTAAGTTAAGTTGTTCTACATCAATAGCCTTTTTATCATCGGTATCTACCTGATTGCAAGTTTGCTTTAAACAATTATTAAAAGAGTTGCCATCTTTTGTTTTAAAAGCACTTTCTCTGCATCTTGTGTTTTCTACATCTGCTTTTGTTTGGGAATTATTTATATCCCTAGAAGGCTTTGCGTTTTGCATAACAGGCACTTCTATCAACCCGTCTCACCTCCCTCCTTTGCTTTATTTTTTATGATGAAACTACAACACTTTATGGTGATGTAATTAACATCTGCTCACTAATAGTTACTGCTTTATCTCTATCCATATTTTGAAGTATTGAGGCTGCTAACTCTCTTTCCATTTCTGATAATATACCTATTATATCTTCATCTTCTAATTCTGATATTATTTCTGCTGCATCACCTGTTCTCATAGCTGAATAATAGGTAGCCATATCTCTATAAGTTGCTCTTTGTCCACTTAATTCTTGTCTTAAGCTCTCTAATTCATCATTTAGTTCACTAATCTCATCCTCTAATAGTTCTTGTTCTTGTAATTGTCTGTTCAATTGATTTTCTAGCTGTATATTAGCCTGCATTTGTTCTTGTAACTCATTCTCTTTTTCGTCTAAAGTCATATTTGTTTCATCGTATAATCTTTGTAGTTTCTGAAGCTCAGTTTCTTCGGTTTCTCCATTTGCAACACCACCAAGTACAGGGATATCCTCAACAAAATTTGGCCTCTCCACTATGTCAAAAGTAAAAACTAAATATACAGCAAGCAATATAATAGCTATACCCATAATAGATATAAGAATTTTTTTAATCATATTCAAGAGAAAATTACCTCCATTATTAGTTCACGTTTTCTCTAATATGCTTACTTGAAGCTATTTCATCTATTGCTTTTTGTTCTTCTCGATTAGCTTCTAATAAGTAAGTCTTCCACTCTTTTTCTTTTAGCTTTTCTAAGGTTTTTGTTTCAAGCGATTTTTGTATAAGTATTTTACGAGCTTTTTCTAATTTGGTTTGTGCTAAATTCAAATCTTCTTCTTTTTCATAAATCAGCTTTTTTAAAACCTGTATATAATCTTTTTTTATCATAATCTTTTGTAAAATTTTTTCATTCCTTATTGAATCCTCTAAACTAACTAATTTATTTTGCACAATATTAAGCTCTTCTTGTGCTACATCTCTTTCTTTTATTTTCTCATGTAAATTCTCTTTAGCTCTTTGTTCTTCTTGGTAAGATATATTTAAGTTTTTTTCTAAGCGAAAATTAAATTTTTTCAACATTCACACCTACCCATTAATAACTTTATTTAGTTCGTCTAATGTATTGGATAAGGTAGTTTCTTCATAAACATCCTGTTTTACAAAGCCTCTTAGTTTATCAATTAGCTTTATCGCTTCATCTATTTTGGTATTAGAGCCCTTGCGATATGCTCCAATATCAATTAAGTCTTTAGCCTCTTCGTAAGTAGACATTATTGCTCTAAATTTATTAGCATTATCCATATGCTCATTTTCAACTAAATCTATCATTAATCTACTAACACTTTGCAATATATCTACAGCAGGATAAATATTCATAGATGCAAGGGTTCTACTTAATGCTATATGTCCGTCTATTATTCCTCTAACAGTATCAGTAACAGGTTCATTAAGATCATCTCCTTCAACAAGCACTGTGTATAAGCCAGTAATACTCCCTTTATCGGAGGTTCCAGCTCTTTCAAGCAATTTAGGTAAAAGTGCAAATACTGATGGAGTATATCCTCTAGTTGCTGGTGGTTCTCCAATAGCGAGTCCTATTTCTCGTTGAGCTAATGCAAATCGAGTTACTGAATCCATTAATAGAAGAACATTCATTCCTTGGTCTCTAAAATATTCAGCTATACTAGTTGCTACAAAAGCCCCTTTAAGTCTTACTAAAGCTGGCTGATCAGAAGTTGCAACAACTACCACGGATTTTTTTAAACCTTCTTCCTTTAAGTCTCTTTCCAAAAAATCTTTAACTTCGCGACCTCTTTCTCCAATTAAGGCTATTACATTTATATCTGCTTCTGTATTTCTAGCTATCATTCCAATCAAAGTACTTTTTCCCACACCACTACCTGCTAAAATCCCCATTCTCTGTCCTTTTCCTATTGTAGCTAAACCATCAATTGCTTTAATTCCAACTGGCAAAATTTCTTTTATTCGTTCTCTTTTAAGAGGACTTGGAGGTTGGTTCATTACTGAATACATACTCTGTGAATTTATTTTTCCTAAATCATCAATCGGCTGCCCTAATCCATTTAACACTCTTCCCCTAAGCTCCAAGCTGACAGGAACTTTCAACATAGTTCCACTTGAAAAAAGTTCACATCCAGGTCCAATTCCTTCTGTATTACCTAATGGCATTAAAAGCATGCTATTATCTTTAAATCCCACCACTTCGCATGGTAGCATCTTTTTGTCAAAGGTATTGGTTTTTACATAGCATAGCTCACCTAAGCTCATCCTAGGTCCTGAGGCTTCAAGTGTTAAACCTATTGCCTGTTTTATCCTACCTTTTAACTCACAAATATTTATACCATCTAAAATGTTGAGATATTTGTCAACACTTAGTGTTTTATTCATCATTATCCACTTCCAGAAAAGCTTTTTCTACATTTTCTATTCTAGTTTCAAGTCTAGCATCTACTGAACCCGAGGAACTTTCAATAAGGCATCCTCCTTTAGTAACACGGTCATCAGAAGTAGTAGTAATTTCCGGTTCTTGACAACCAATTTCACTAATATTTTTGGTCTCAATAGTTTTTAATAGTTCATCTAAGTCATTAGGATTTACATAAATGTTAATATTTGAGGGATTATCTATATAACTTACTGCTTCCCTTACAACATTTGAAATAACCTGAGGGTTGGTTTGTATTTCAGTACTTATCACTTTTTTTGCTACTGCTAATACTAATTTGATCATATCTTTTTCACTTGATTTAATTGTGTCTAGTTTTTTCTGTTTAGCTTCCTCTATAAGTTTTTCAGATTTTTCAAGTGCAGCGGTGCGTTCTTTTTTCATCTCTTTTTGAGCTTTTTTTAACCCCTCATCATACCCCTTTTTCTTAGCTTTAGGATATAATTCTTCCGCCTCTTTATTTGCTTTAGCTATAATTTCTTCAGCTTCATCTTGTGCTTCACTTAGTATTTCATTAGCCTGCTCTTTAGCCTTATCAAGTAGTTCTTTTACCATTGATTCAGTTTCAGATAAAATTCTTTCACTTTCTAATTTAATTTCATTAATTTGTTCTTCATTTAAATTTTTTTCATTAGATGTTATTTTAGGATTAATTATAGGTGTTCGTTCATTCAAGGAAGCTTCAACTATTCGAGGTTCGGATATATTTAATGCAGATCCTTTTATTATTTTAGACAATGACTTCATCCCCTCCACCACGTGCAATTACAACTTCACCAGCTTCCTCAAGCCGTCTAATAATATTTACTATTCGCTGTTGTGCTTCTTCAACATCTTTCAACCTTACAGGACCCATAAACTCAATATCTTCTTTAAGCATTTCGGATGCTCTGCTAGACATATTAACATAAATCTTTTCGGTAACTTCGCTACTTGCCCCTTTTAGTGCTAAGGCTAAATCAGAAGTTTCAACCTCTCGTAATACCCTTTGAATTGAACGATTATCTATCATAACTATATCTTCAAATACAAACATTAATTTTTTAATTTCTTCTGCTAATTCTGGATCTTGAACTTCTAAAGATTCCATAATAATTTTTTCAGTCGATCTATCTACTCTATTAATTATTTCAACAACAGATTTTACACCACCAGCATCAGTTAATTCCTGTGGCTCAATCGAAGATATCTTTCTTTCTAATACTCTTTCTACTTCCTTTATTATCTCCGGTGAGGTAGTATCCATCATAGCTATTCGCTTAGCCACTTCTGCTTGCCTTTCTGGAGGTAGGGCTGATAAAATAACTGATGATTTTTCCGGCTCTATATAGGCAAGAACTAGGGCTATTGTTTGAGGATGTTCTGATTGAATAAAATTTAGAAGTTGAGATGGTTCAGTTTGACGCATAAAATCAAATGGCCTCACCTGCAATGAAGCTGAAATTCGGCTTATAATTTCTGTAGTTTTTTCAGAACCATAAGCCATTTCTAATACTTCTTTAGCATAATTTATACCGCCCTGACCAATATATTGGGTAGCTAAGCACATTTCATAAAACTCTTTATATATGTCATCCATTTTTTCAGTTGGTACTTTACGAACATTGGCAATTTCAAGTGTTAGCTGTTCTATTTCCTCTTCAGTCATATGCTTAAATACTTGTGCTGATCGTTCAGGGCCTAAAAATATTAAAAAATTGGCAGCTTTTTGTTTACCAGTTAATCCTTTTTTCTTGGTTGCCATTTTTTCACCTCTAATCCTCTGAAAGCCAAGTTTTTATAACCTGTGCTGCATTATCTGGATCTTGATCAATTATCTTATCTACCTCTTGCTTAACTTTTTGACGTTCTTTTTCCTCAGGAGTTAAGTTTTTATCAATAATATCATCTATATTTATTTCTTCTTCTACTACAGTCTCAAACTGATTTGTTTCCGTTAAGCTTTCGTCATCAACTTTTCTACGTCTAGCTAATAACCACACCATAATAAGTATAGTAATAATTAATCCCAAAATAAACCATGGGGTATATGGTGACCTTAAGAGTTCTTCCATAAATGTTGCTTCAACTATATCTTCTTCAGGCTCAGTATAAAAATCCATAAATGTAACTGCAATATTATCATCTAGTAATACATTTTCATTTTCTCTGTTTTCTCTTAAGCCTGCTGCTGTTGCTACTATTCCTCTTATGCTATCAGCTCTTTCTTGATTGTCAGCACCAAGAAATGCTTGGTCAGCAACTTCATTGTTAACTAATACAGCAACTGTTAAATAATCATATTTTATATCTCCTACTGAATAAGTAGTGATTGTTTCAGTCCTATTAATTTCATAATTTCGAGTTGTATGTGAGCTTTCATAAGATGAATAACCGTTTTCTCCTTCTTCTTCAAGATATTCAGGTACATTTTCATCAACACCTGGTATACCTTGTTGAGCAGGAGTAGTTTGTTCACCCGACTCCTCTATTAATTCTTCACTTCGTATAAACCTTCCATCTGGATCATGAAAGTATCTCTCATCTAATTGTTCTCGTTGATCAAAGTTAAGTTCTGCATTAACCCTAACAACAGCATTATCAGGTCCAAGCGTTTTATCTAGCATGCTTTGTATAGCTTGTTGTTTCTCCCTTTCAACTTGCCTTTTCATTGCAGCTTGAACCTTCAACATATCCGAACTACTTTCCATTGAATCAAGTGGATCTGATAAGATATTAGCATTTTGATCAACTACAACTACATTTTCAGGATCTAGCTTTTCTATACTATTAGCTACAAGGTTAACAATTCCCTTAACTTCACTTTTATTTAAGGTATTGTGATCACGTACTCTAACTGTAACACTGGCACTTGGAAACTCTTCTCTATCTGAAAATAATGTAGGTTCAGGAATTACTAGGTGTACTCTAGCAGAGTTGATTTTATTTAGACTTTGAATAGTTCTTTCTAATTCTCCTTGTAAAGCCATTTGATACTTAACACGTTTATCTTCTTGGGTTTCACCAAATGAGCTTTCCTGAAAAATTTCAAAACCTACTGGACCACGGGGAAGGTCCTCGCTAGCTAGTTTTAGACGTGCTTCGTGTTTTTCATTATATGGCACTAAAATAGTCCTACCGTTATCTGCAAATTGGTAGGATACTCTATATTCTTCTAACTTTTCTGTTATTGCAGCAGCATCACGATCATCTAGCTCTGTATAAAGAGTAACAAAATCACCTGTCCTGCTACCTGTCAACAAAACTATTATTACAATAACAGTTAACAGTAAAGCACCACAAAAGAGCACCCTTTGGTTCAAGGTTGTGTTTGACCAAAATTCCTTAGCCCTAGAAGCAAAATGCTTTAATCTTGTTACAAAATTCTCCATTTGCTATAAAACTCCCACTCTACTACATTTGCATTCTCATTATTTCTTGATAAGATTCGAGTAATTTATCTCTAATTTCTATTGTTAGTAGTAAGGATAAATTAGCTTTTTCATAAGCTATCATAGTATTATGTAGATAGCTTTCATCTCCAAGAGCAAGCCTTTGTGCACTATAAGATGCTTCCTTTTGTAACTCATCAACTTCATTTAGTGCGTTTTTAAAATACTTGCTAAAAGAGTCTTTATTTTCAACTTTGCTTTCTGGATTGTTTTGGGCTATATTTTTTAATATTTCACTACCTTCTAATAAATTTAACTTCAAGAGATATCCTCCTATCTACCAATATCTAAAGCCCTCATCGCCATGTTTTTACTTGCTTCTATAACCTTAGCATTTCCTTCATAAGCACGGGTTGAAGATATCATATTTATCATTTCTTCTACGATATTGACATTAGGATAATTAACATAACCATCCTCATCAGCATCCGGATGAGAAGGATCGTGTACCCTTCTAAATGGTGATTCATTATCATCTACTTCTCTAATTCCACTCACCCTAACTCCTTGACCAGAATTATTACTCATTTGATTTTTTAAAACGTTGTTAAATTGGGGTTTATTATTTTCTCGTGCCTCTAGTACTACTACTTTTCTTCTATAAGGTCCTTCACCATTGTTAACTCTAGTAGTTTCGACATTAGCCATGTTATTTGCAGTGGTATCCATTCTTAATCTTTGGGCTGTTAAGCCAGAAGCACTAACATCAATACTATTTAAAAACCGCATTCACTAACCCCTCCCTGTTATAGCTATCCTAAGAAGACGTATTTCATTACTCATACTCTGAGTTAATGCATCATAATTAATTTTGTTCTTGGCTAATTTAGCCATTTCAGTATCGATATTAACATTATTTTTATCATTTCTATAGCTATAGTCGCCAACTTGGTGAATAGTTGGCTCTATTTGTTTTATGCTATTGTTATTACCACCTAATTGAATATGTTTAGGGTTGGTCGTTTGAAGTTCACTTCGATTAGCTTTGGTTGACAAAAGCTCCTTTAATTTGTCTTCAAAAACAACTTCACTACGTTTAAAATCAGGAGTATCAACATTAGCAATATTATTTGCTATAACTTCATTACGTAAATTAGCTGTATCCATAGATTTTTGCAAAATAGAATGTGTTGAAGAGGAAAATACTTGTTTTAACATAAATAACACCGTCCCATTTAATCATCCTATAGAGTCCTTTTATATCTAAACTTTGATTCTACTGCTTCGTAATAGGGTTTTTGCAGTAGAACTATTTCCATCATTTTTTGTGTTTTGGTACTTGTATTTTATTTCCATGAGTTATTATAGCATAAATTGTCATTATTATTAGGACTTCAATCTTTTTTCTTAGGTTAGCTCGCAGATATCTTGTAATATATTTCATAATATGTCAAAATTCATCCGACAGTTAAAGCAAGTAATTAATGCGGAATATTTTTCCTTATATTTCTCTATGTTCCATTTGGTCTACATTTTGTGAATTCTAGTTTTTATCCTAAAATCCTCCCTTGAATAAAAAAAATGTAGATAAATATATTGAATTTACATTTTTTTCATACACTAAAAATAAAAAAAACCAGCCTTGTAAGCTGGTTCTTAAGTACTATATAGTATTATTAAAATATTATTTCTTTAGTTCTTCAAATAAATAGTCATTAAGTACCTTTATATATGTGCCCTTCATTCCTAATGATCGGGACTCTATAACACCCGCACTTTCAAATTTTCTAAGAGCACTTACTATAACAGATCTAGTAATTCCACTTTATCGGCTATTCTACTTGCAACTAATAAGCCTTCATTACCATCAAGCTCAGCTAAAATATGATCAATCGCTTCCTTCTCCGAATATGATAAGGTAGCAATAGCAATTTGAACAGAAGCTTTCTTACGTGCATCTTCTTCTATTCTCTCTGCTCTCATTCGCATTACTTCATTTGCTACAACAATTGCACCATATTCAGCTAATACAATATCTTCATCACTAAAGTTTTGGGTTGCTCTAGTTATAATCAGTGTACCTATTCTTCTTGCTCCTCCAAAAACAGGCACTATTGACCATATACGGGAGGAACACATACAAGAAGAATCATCGGAAACATTAAAAATACATTTTCTTCCCTCGTCTAGAACAACATTGGTTTTAGTTTCCTGAATATAAATCAAATCTTGATTAAAACTCTCGGGAAATCGTTCTGCATGGCTTATTAAATTATCAATATCTGTACACCCATCACTTGCATTAAAAGCATATCCTATTATTTGACCTCTTCTTCCTACAATAAAAACACCACATTCTAAATTCATTGATAAAACAGATGCCATTTCAAAAAAATCAACTGGATTTCCAGCTATTTTTTGCAGTATTTTATTTATGGCTCTAGACTTTTTTAAAATTCCATTATTCAAATATATGACCTCCTACAAGATATATCTGCTTAAATCATCGTCTTCAATAATCTTTTGTAATCGAATTTTAACATAGTCTTTATTGATAGATATGCTTTGGCCACTCATATCCGAAGACTCAAAAAGTAAATCCTCTAAAACTTTTTCCATTATAGTATGAAGCCTTCTTGCACCAATATTTTCAGTTTTAAGATTAACCTCATGTGCAATTTCAGCTATATAATCAATTGCTTCATCTGAAAATTTTATTTCCACCTTTTCTGTAGATATTAGTGCTATATATTGTTTAATTAATGAATTATTAGGTTCTGTTAGAACTCGTTTTAAGTCTTCTTTATTTAAACTTACTAATTCTACTCGAATAGGAAACCTTCCTTGGAGTTCTGGTATAAGATCAGAAGGTTTATTAACATGAAAAGCTCCAGCAGCTATAAATAATATATGATCTGTTCTAACAAGACCATATTTGGTAGTTACAGTTGAACCCTCAACTATAGGAAGTATATCCCTTTGCACTCCACCCCGAGAAACATCGGGACCATGTGGACTATCTTGTACTGCTATCTTATCAATTTCATCCAGAAATACTATCCCATCTTCCTCTACTCTTTTTATAGCTTCTCTATGAACCTCATCCATATCTATTAAATTTTGGGCTTCTTCATATGTTAAAATATTTCTAGCTTCCGCAACTGTAACTTTTCTTTTTTTCTTATTTTTAGGGAGTAATCCACCAAACATATCTTGCATGTTTACTCCCATTTCTTCAATTCCTGATCCAGAAATAACCTCCATAAAAGAAGTGTTTTTTTCTTCAACTTCAATTTCAATGATTTCATCTTCTAGCTCATATCTTTTTAGTTGCTGTCGGACTATTTCTCTTCTTTCCTCTATATCTTTTATCTTATTTTTATATTCTTCATCATATTGATTTGTTTCGTTATTTTGACCCAGTAACATTTCAAAAGGATTTTTAGGAGTATTACTTTTCTTTTCTGGTAAAGGTAATATGTAATCTACTATTCTCTCCTCCGCAAGTTTTCTCCCCTTATCTTCTACAACTTCCATTTTTTCTTGTTTAACAATACTTATTGATGTCTCTAAGAGATCCCTTATCATAGAATCAACATCACGACCCACATAACCTACTTCAGTAAACTTTGTAGCTTCAATTTTTATAAATGGTGCTTTTACTAGTTTAGCTAAACGTCGGGCAATTTCTGTTTTTCCTATACCTGTAGAACCTATCATTATTATATTTTTTGGGTAAATTTCTTCACTAACCTCATTAGGTAATTTTTTTCTTCTGTATCTATTTCTTAAGGCTATGGCAACTGCTTTTTTGGCATCTTTTTGACCAATAATGTATTTATCTAGTTTTTCAACAATTTCTCTAGGAGTAAGTTTGTACAAGGCATTTCCTCCTTAAAATTACTTATTGTATTTTAAACGTATATTATAAACGCAGTAAAAATTTTATTCACTGCGTAGGTAGGGCTATATAATCATCTACATATAGATAGAGATTCATAGCTAAAATTAAGCTTTATTTGTACACTTATAATATATGGTTATTTTTCTATGTTAAATTTGACTATATTATGAAGGGTATATTAAATAAAATATTTTCTTATTCTAATACTTCAACTGTAATATTATTATTTGTATAGACACATATATTTGCTGCAATACTTAAGGAATTGTAAGCAATTTCTTTAGCATCTAAATCAGAATATTCATGTAATGCCTTAGCTGCTGCTAATGCATATGGACCTCCTGAACCAATAGCTGTAACACCTTCATCCGGTTCTATTATTTCACCATTACCAGAAATAATAAACATTTTTTCTGTATTCATAACAATTAATAAAGCCTCTAATTTTCTTAAAACCCTATCTGTCCGCCACTCTTTAGCTATTTCAACAGATGCTTTAGTTAAATTACCTCCAGCTTGTTTTAGCTTATCCTCAAATTTTTCGAATAAAGTAAACGCATCAGCAACTGAGCCAGCAAACCCAGCAAGTACTTTACCATCGTAAAGCTTACGAATTTTAGTAGCATTTTGTTTCATTACTATATTTTGTCCAAAAGTAACTTGACCATCACCTGCTATAGCAGATTTATTTTGTTTTTTTACTGCTACTATAGTTGTGGCATGAAACATTATTTACCTCCTAGGATGTGTTTCTTCATAAATATTTTTAATATTATCTTTGGTAACATGAGTATAGATTTGAGTCGTAGAAAGTTTCACATGACCAAGTAGTTCTTGAACCGATCTTAAATCTGCTCCATTATTTAAAAGATGAGTAGCAAAAGAATGTCTTATAGTATGTGGACTAATTTTTTGATTAATTGCTACTTGTTCTACATATTTATTTATTATATTTCTAACACTTCTGCTTGACAGTCTATTTCCATACCTATTCAAAAATACTGCATCTGTATTTTTATCATTTTTACTTAATAAAATATTTCTGCTTGTGCGAATATATTCTATTAAACTTTTTTTAGCTTGCGTTCCGAATGGTATGATACGTTCTTTTTTTCCTTTACCACTAACCTTAATAAATTCTTCATTAATATCTATGTCAATTAAGTTTAAATTAACTAGTTCTGATACTCTTAATCCAGCTGCATATAATGTTTCTAAAATTGCTTTATCTCTTATACCTGTTGATTTGTTTATGTTAGGAGCTTCTATAAGAAGAGATATTTCAGTCGGATATATAAAACGTGGAAGTTTTTTTTCTTGTTTAGGAGTGCTTAGTGTCGCTATGGGATTATTGGCTAACACATTTTCACGACATAAAAACTTCACAAAAGATCTTATTGTTGCAAGTTTTCTCGCTATAGTCGCTCTACTCATTTGTTTATTCTGCATTAATATAAGGTATTCTCTTGCAGACTTATGTACAATATGATCAGTTGTTATATCCTCTTTAGGTATGCCATATTTTTGTGATAAAAAAGAAAAAAACTGTTCAATATCAGTTTTGTAACTAATTATAGTAAACTCTGAAGCATTTTTTTCAATTTTAAGGTGGTTAAAGAAACTTTCTATATGCTCAAATAGCAGCATCCCCTTATATGTACCTCCGAAGTTCTTTGCTAAAAAAATGCTAACATAATATACCTTTTTTTACAAGTTACTCAGAAACAATTCTGAAAATTTCTTAGTTGCCTTTATCGCTCTATTTGAATATTGTTTGTATCTTTCTTTTTTGTTTTTAATACGTTCTTCTAATGGAGGAATTAATCCAAAGTTAGCATTAATAGGTTGAAAATCTTTGGATTCAGATGTAGTTATAAAGTCTATTAAGGCACCTGTCATAGTAAATCTATTAGGATACATTAGGGGCATTTTTTTTATATATCTTACTGCATTAATACCTGCTATTATTCCGGTAACAGCTGATTCCATATAACCTTCGACACCAGTAATTTGTCCTGCAAAAAATATATTCTCATTTTGTTTTAATTGTAATGTAGGTAGTAATAGCTTAGGGCTATTAATAAATGTGTTCCTATGCATTACACCATAACGAATAAATTCAGCTTGCTCTAAACCCGGAATTAAACGAAAAACCTTATCTTGTTCTCCCCACTTTAAACGGGTTTGGAAACCTACTAATCCATAAATGTTGCCATCTCTATCCTCTTGTCTAAGCTGCAATACCGCATAAGGTTGTTGGCCAGTTCTAGGATCTATTAAGCCAACAGGGCGGAGTGGGCCATATCTAAGTGAATCTATGCCTCCATGAGCAATTACTTCTATAGGCATGCAACCGCTAAAATAAAGTTTCTTATCAACTGAGTGTCCTTGCTTTATATCTGATTTAATTAAATTTTGATAAAAATCATTGTACTCTTCCTCTGTAAATGGACAATTATAATAGTCAGCTGTACCTTTATTATAGCGCGAAGCTTTAAATACTTTAGTTTTATCCAAGCTTTCGGCTGTTATACTAGGTGCAACTGCATCAAAAAAATATAGATTTTCCTCTCCAGTTAATTTTTGCAAACTTTCGTGCAATGTCTTTGAAGTTAAAGGTCCTGTACAAATTAAATTAATTTGGTTATGATCTAATTCTGTTACTTCATCCCTAATAATTTCTATATTTGGAGTTGCTTCCAAGGTTTTTGTAACTTCTTTGGAAAACAGCTCTCTATCCACAGCTAATGCAGATCCAGCCGGAACTTTTGTGGATTCAGCACATTTTAGTAGTAGAGAACCTAAAATACTCATCTCTTTTTTTAATAATCCTTGTGATGTATCTATTAACTCTGATTTTAATGAATTACTGCATACTAATTCTGCAAGGTTTGACGTTTGATGAACTGGTGTATTATTGTTTGGTCTCATTTCCCATAATTTTACTTTAACACCACAATTAGCTATAGCATAAGCTGCTTCAGAACCAGCTAAGCCCCCACCTATTACATTAATCTGTTGCAACTTCTACACCCATTTCTTTCTTGTACTTACATTCATTGTTTTGACATATAGCATGTACATCTTTGTTTTTACTAGTCTTTTCAACCATTGCGTTACTACATTGAGGACATAATTCTCCTGTAGGTTTATTCCATGTCTTAAAATCACATTCAGGATAGTTTTTACACCCAAAGAATTTTCGACCCTTTTTTGTTTTAAGAGCTATAATTTCTCCTTGGCATACCGGACAATTTACACCTACTTCCTCAGTATAAGATTCGGTATGTCTACAGTCAGGAAATCCAGAACAAGCTAAAAATTTGCCAAATCTTCCATGTTTTATTAATATTGGTTTCTCACACTCAGGACAATCCTTACCCGCTTCTTCGTCTTTAATTTCAATTTTTTCAATTAATTCCTGAGCCTTTTCCATTTCATCTTCAAATGGAGAGTAAAAATCTTTAATTACTTGTTTCCAGTCAAGCTCACCTTCTTCAATTAGATCAAGATTTTCTTCCATTCGGGCAGTAAACTCTACATCGATTATATTTGAGAAGTTATCTTTTAATAATTCAACAACAATATATCCTAGTTCTGTAGGAATGAATTGCTTATTCTGTCTTTCAACATAGTTTCGTCTTAAAATAGTATCTATGATTGGAGCATAGGTACTTGGTCTGCCTATGTTTTTTTCTTCAAGTAATTTTACTAAACTTGCTTCAGTAAATCTTGGCGGTGGTTGAGTAAAATGTTGTTCAGGCAGTAATTCATTTAAAAATAATTCCTGTCCCTTAGTTAATTCTGGTATAGGATTCTTAATTTCTTCTTCTTCATTATCATTATATACTTTTTTGTACCCTGGGAATTTCAACTGAGATGAACTGGCTCGAATACCGTAATCTCCTGCGCTTATATCAACACTAATTGTGTCATAAACTGCTGGAGTCATCTGTGAAGCTATAAAACGCTCCCATATAAGCTTATATAATCTAAATTGATCTCTACTTAAATATTGTTTTAAGCTCTGAGGTGACCTTGAAGCTGATGTAGGTCTTATTGATTCATGAGCATCTTGAGCAGCTTTTTTACTCTTATACTCATTTGGTGTTTTAGGCGCATACTCTTTTCCAAATTCATCATTTATATATTCTAACGCTTCTGCTTGCGCAGTGCTAGAAACCCTTATTGAATCCGTTCTTAAATACGTTATTAAACCAATAGTTCCTTGTTTGCCTATTTCTAATCCCTCATATAATTCCTGTGCAACTCGCATAGTTCTTTTGGCCATAAAGTTTAAACGTTTAGAAGCTTCTTGTTGCAGAGTACTTGTTGTAAAAGGTGGGTTAGGTTTTCTTCTTTTTTCTTTTGTAACTACTTTTTCTACTGTCAAATTTGCTTTTTCAAGCTCTGATATAATTTCTGATTTTTCGGTCTCATTGTTAATTTCTAATTTTTTGCCCTTATAATTATTTAATCGTGCTAGAAATATATGTTTATTTTCATCTTCTACTTTTAGCTGAATAGTCCAATATTCTTCTGGCAGAAAATTATTAATTTCTGTTTCTCGTTCACAAATAAGTCTTACCGCAACTGACTGTACTCTACCCGCACTTAGTCCTTTGCGCACCTTGCTCCATAATAAAGGAGATAGGTTATACCCTACTAATCTATCTAGGATTCTTCTTGCCTGTTGGGCATTCACCCTATTCATATCTATTGTTCTAGAGTTTTTTATAGCTTGCTTTACAGCATCCTTGGTAATTTCATTAAATTCAATTCTACACTTTGTTTCGGAATCAATTTTTATAGCATTTCTCAAATGCCATGCAATTGCTTCTCCTTCTCTATCTGGGTCTGTTGCAAGTAAAACTTTTGAAACCTTTTGAGCATTATCTTTTATCTCTTTAAGAATATCACCTTTTCCTCTTATGGTTATATATTTTGGTTCGAAATTATCTTCTACGTCTATCCCTAGTTTACTTTTAGGCAAATCTTTCACATGTCCTACCGATGCTTTTACTTTATAGTTTTTTCCCAAAAATTTTCCTAAAGTTTTTGCCTTAGCTGCAGATTCTACTATCACTAATGTAGTGGCTGCCAAAAATATCACCTCACTGAATTTAAGCTTGTTAAACTTTTACATAGTAGTTACCAGGAAGAGCTTGTATTATGCCATCTAGTTCTAGCTTAAGTATAATAGTACTAACCTCACCAATGTTTAAACCTACATTTTTAATTACCTCATCTAAGTGTATAGGATTATATCCAATATATTGTATTATTTTATTTTCATTATTGTCTAGCAATTTTAATTTTTCCTGGAAAAAACTTGGGCTATTCATAACTATTGAAACATCTTTATATTCCTCCAATACATCATCTACTTGAGTAACAATTTTTGCCCCATCTTTTATTAATTGGTTTGTTCCTTTACTATTATTGCTTGTTATAGGACCAGGAACAGCAAAAACATCTTTACCTTGTTCGAGTGCAAAATCAACTGTTATTAATGCCCCACTTTTTTCCTTCGCTTCAACTACTAATAAACCTTTTGATAAACCAGAAATTATTCTATTTCTTTGTGGAAAATTTCCTGGTTTAGGTTGTGCTGTTGGTACAAATTCAGATAAAACTACACCTTTTTTAGTAATTTCCTCATATAGTTTTACGTTTTCTTTTGGATAGATTATTTTAATCCCACTGCCTAGTATAGCTACTGTTTTCCCTCCAGATTCTAATGCACCCCAATGTGCTTCTGCATCAATGCCTCTAGCCATACCACTTACTATTGATATATTTTGTGCTGAAAGATCTCGACCAAATTGTCTGGCAACCTTTCTTCCATATGGTGTTGCAGTTCTTGCTCCAACAATAGCAAAAGCAGTTTGATTTAAAACCTTTAAATCACCTCTATAGTAAAGCATATATGGTTTGTTATATATATTTTGCAAACTTTCAGGATATTCATCCTCGACAACACAAACTATTTTAATATCTTCTGAGAATAGGTTTTCCAAATTTTTTAAAGGATCAACATTTTTTCTTGTATTTATTATTTCATTAATGATTTGATTAGGTATCGAGCTACTGTACATTAATTTACTATTGGATTCATAAAATTTTGTAAAACTTCCAAATGACTTTTTTATTGTCCATAGTGTACTATTCCCTACTCCATTAATGCAATGAATAAAATATAAAACAGAACGCTCAAATAAATCCATTTTAACATCCCTCTTGATTTATTTTATGATATTAAACCTACAAAATTGATACCACAAATAAGACGAGTATGCAAGAGTTTTTTCTTCCAATTGGTATTTTTGGTTATTTTTTCTAAGGCACAAATTGTGTTAGTCAATTTTTTTTATGTGGAGAAAATAATAATGAAATATAAATAAAGGTGGTGATAAATAATGATGTCAGATTTAATGGATGTTAAAAATTCAGTAACTAAAAAAATAATGAATGAGGATAAACCAGATCCTGGAACTTTTAGTTTGATGGAACCAGGCTGGTGGGCATTTCATGCTGTAGCAATTGGAAGTATTTATATGTTAGGTCATAAAATAGGAAAATCTTTTAAAAACAATTATTAAAAACTTGGAGGTTAATTAATTGCAAAAACAACATCATAAAGCTATTCTTGATTATGAAGATGTTTTGGATTTAAATGTTTATCAAAATGTTTGGCTTCCATTTGGCGATAATAAAGAAACTGATGTCTATAGATTGATTCGTCAAGAAAGAATAGGGCATTATTAGTAGATAAATTATAATTTCTTTATTTACAAACAAACAGTAATTACAAAAAATTTTAAGCTGAGTTAACTTGTTAGTTTGCTCAGCTTAAATTTAAGTTTAGCTTTTTGCAGGTGAAACCACTAATTTATATGTTAAAATCAATTCAAGGGGAGAGGTGAAAAAAATATATGTACAATGATAATGATAAATATTCAAATAATGATTTTAATTTAAGTGATTTAGAAGAAGATGAAAAATACAAAAGTCCCTTAAAATCTATACTTATAAAATTATTTTCTGTTGTTGTATTAATAGCATTTCTTAGTTTATCTTTTAGTCAATTATTCCCACTCATAACATCAGAGAACTTTTCTTTTTTAACTGAAAGTAATAAATTAAATGATAATCCAGTGGTAGAGTCAATTAAACCTGCAGTTGTATATTTAAATGTTAAAAATAGCAAAGGGACTATGATTACAAGTGGACAGGGGACTGGTTTTAACATTTGTTCAGATGGATTAATAGTAACTAATCATCATTTATTAGAAAATGCTGTTTCTGCAACTATTGAATTTTCTGATGGTAAAAGTTTTACTAGTAATAATTTTAAAAAAATACCTGATATAGACTTAGCTTTTATATTTATTGAAGGTGAAAATCTTCCTAAAGCTTCATTGCAAAATACTTTAGCATCTACAAATGAAACAGTTTTTATTATAGGTAATCCTCTAGGATTTCCTAATATAGCAGTTCAAGGAAAAATAGGGAATCATTATAGAAGTGATAATGAAGATTTTTATTTGTTTGAGATAGATAGTGATATAAGAAAAGGCAACAGTGGCAGTCCAGTAGTAAATAAAAATGGTAAAGTCGTAGGTATAGTATTCGCATTAACTCAAATACAAATTGAGGATGATATAGAATCAAGGGCACTAGCTATATCTGCCTCAAATCTAGATTATTATATTCCAGAACATGAATAAATTACATTAAATAAAAACCTTCCGAGATTTTATTGACAAAGCGTTAATAATTATCTATAAATTATAATTTTATTATTTCCATATACATTAGTAGCCTTTGCTGCTAAATTATATGGATTTAATTTTTTATTTAGCTCTATGTTGATATTATTCAAAGAAAAATTATTAAAACGTTTTTGACTAATAAATTGATAATTAGAACAAAAATACTTTCCATTATAATTAGGATCTATTTCCAAATATTCAATTTCAGATGAATGATAAAAATCATTTAAGTTAATATTTACTGTTATTTTATCCTCACTGCTATTTACAATCTCTAAAGCTTTTTCTTCTTTATCTAAATTTTCATTAAGATGATTAGTTTGAACTAAAAATGGAAGTGAATGTGAGTTAGTAATTAAGCCATATTTACAAGTATTAATAGCGATGTTGCTATCATCACACATTATCCACTGCCTATTCAATTCATCACATACTCTACCTAATGTTCCACTACCACAAAAAAAATCAGCCACTAAACTATTCTCATTAGAAGCAGTACTAATTATTCTTTTCAGAAGTGGTTCAGGTTTTTGAGTTGGATATTTTAAGTTTTCTTTAGCAGTTGGACTTAATATTTTATTAATATCTATCCACCAATCCTGCATTAAAGCACCTTTTTTATTTAATTTATATTTCTCACCTTTTACTTTGGTTAATCCACGTTGTCTAGTAGCATCTGTATAAGGTCTATATTGTGGATTAAATATATAGTCTAAGCCTTTAGCGTACCATAAAATAGTATCATGTTTTTTTTGAAAAGATTTCTTAGTATTACTTCCGCCTCCGTAACACCAAATTATTTCATTTATAAAATTATTAGGAGTAAAAATTTCGTCTAGCAATATTTTTACATAGTGATTAATATGCCAGTCTAAATGAACAAATATGCTGCCATTATCAGATAATAGTTCTTTCATTAAAACTAACCTTTGATACATCATATCTAGGTATGAATCAATGCCTTTTTCCCAAGTGTCTTTAAAAGCAGGTCTTTTTACTGCTTTTTTTGAATCATTATTTATGTAAATATTAGATGTATAATCCATATTGCTAAAATAAGGTGGGTCAAGATATATTAAGTCAATTTTTTGGCTATATTTTTGGTTTATTAATGCATTTATTACTGATAAATTATCCCCTTTAATTAGTTTATTTGTTTTTTGTTTAGAATGTTTAAAGTAATCATTTTTAAAATCAACTATCATTCCTTGATCAAGAATTATAGGATTAGGTTGTACAAATTCAATATCCTTTAGTAATTGTTGGCTATTTGTTATTTGCTTATTTTTCGTTTCCCAGTTTAGCTGAACCGTAGATTTTTTCTTGCTCATTTTTAACCTCAATACCCTTTTGAAAAAGTTTAACATAAAAAAAGTCCTGATAAACAGGACTTTTCTACTTTATTCCTCTAGGTCGTATATAGTTACTCTTGGAGTTCTAATATTCTGTAATTTTTCTACTACATAAAATGGCGGAGTATCTTCATTCTCTAAAATTTGTTTGTCTGGGTCACCCGCAAAACATAATGGTGGGAATAATACACACCACCAATTTGTTCCTTTACCATTTCCTAGTGTTATTCTTAATGCTTTATATTCATCTTGAGGTAATACAAAATCACCATATGATTTAGTTGGAAACTCTATATTAGAAAATGCTACAGTTGAATCATATTCTTTATTATATAAGTTTAATACTTTTTTTGTTATGCTCTCTACTGTTCCTAAATTTTGTTTTATTATTATTTCGCTTTCACTAACATCCTCAGCATCTTCTAATTTATTTGATAATACTTTTACAAGTTCGTCTTTAATCTGATACTTTATAAATTGATCTTCTTCATTATCACTGTTGGCAATAATTTGAACCCTTATTAGATTGTCGGGAGTAAATGCTTCTTCAACATCATAATAATTGACTGTCATAGGTACTGCTAATGCAAGTATTACTGCTAATAAAAATAGTATTACTAAACTATGTCTCATTAGTATGCCTCCCTTTAAATGAACACATCTTATATATATTTTTTCAGGTGTTTTAAGGCTGCCTTTTCTAAACGTGAAACTTGAGCTTGTGATATACCTATTTCTTCAGCGACCTCCATTTGTGTTTTTCCATTAAAGAAACGTAAAGAAACTATATGTTTTTCTCTATCATTTAATTTTTTTAATGCTTCTTTTATTGATATCTCTTCTAACCACAGTTCATCTGAATTTTTGTCATCACTTATTTGATCCATAACCAAGATTGGATCGCCACCATCATTATATATCGGCTCAAATAATGAAACAGGTTCTTGTATCGCATCCAATGCAAACACAACTTCTTCACGCCCTACCTCAAGTTCCTGTGCAATTTGAGCAATAGTAGGCTCTGCTGAGTTGTTTAACAACATCTTTTCCCGTACTTGTAAAGCTTTATAGGCTATATCTCTCAAAGACCTAGATACTCTAACAGCATTATTATCACGTAAATACCTTCTTATTTCACCTATAATCATCGGAACAGCATATGTTGAAAATCTTACATTTTGACTTAAATCAAAGTTATCAATAGCTTTAATTAATCCAATACATCCTACCTGAAATAAGTCATCAACATATTCACCTCTATTACTAAAACGCTGAATAACACTAAGTACTAATCTTAAATTTCCTTGTATCAATTTTTCACGTGCTTCATATTCACCTGATTGCATAGAAACGAAGAGGTTTTTCATTTCTTCATTTTTAAGAACTGGCAGTTTAGAAGTATTTACTCCGCATATTTCTACCTTGTTAATCAACTAGCCACCCCTTCCCCTAAATATTTTTTATATTTATTTCATTAAAATTATTTACTAATTAGATAAATATTATTCGACTATCCAATGTAATTTTAAATACAAATAAAAAAAGACCTCGAAATGAGGTCAATAGATATTTGCTACAAAAAAATCCTTATCTAATCCGCGCAGCCAAAGAATTAATAAATTTAAGTTTTATTAATTTTAATAAAGCTATTCTATTTTTCGAATTTCACGTTGTAAGCGCTTTAATATACGCTTTTCAAGCCTAGATATATAAGATTGAGAAATACCTAAAATATCTGCAACTTCTTTTTGAGTTTTTTCTATTCCCTCAGTATTTAAACCAAATCTAAGTTGTATAATTGTTTTTTCACGAGGATTTAGTTTATGCATTGCTTTCCAAAGTAAACTTTTTTCTACTTCTCCTTCAATTTTTTTATAAATCATATCCCCTTCAGTACCTAATACATCAGATAGTAACAATTCATTTCCATCCCAATCAACATTTAATGGCTCATCTAGCGATACTTCTCCTCTATTTTTTAAATTTCTTCTAAGATACATTAGTATTTCATTTTCAATACAACGTGATGCATAAGTAGCTAGTTTTATATTTTTTTGAGGTTGAAAAGTATTAACAGCTTTTATTAGTCCAATAGTTCCAATAGAAACTAAATCTTCTATATTTATACCCGTATTCTCAAATTTTTTAGAAATATATACTACCAATCTAAGGTTATGTTCAATTAATGTTGCTTTTACATCTGAATTTCCTTTTTCAAGTTTTGATATTAAACTTGTTTCTTCATCTTCTTTAAGAGGGGGTGGTAAAACTTCTGTAGATCCAATGTAATGGATTAAATTGGGATGCTTTTTTTTCACATAAAATTTTAATAAAATCAGTTTCCAACTAGACAATTTTTCCAACAGATTCATAATGAATCCCCCTTTAGTTTTGTACTATTTCAGAAGGTATTAACATTTGATATTGCCCTTCAGCACATAAAATATCTTTATAGATACCAACTACTACATTTTTATGAACTAAATCCATATCACCAGTTTCAACTAATATTTCATCAGCCCTAACACCAACTAAAAGACCATGTTTTTTCCCAATAGAGGTAAAAGGAATTAGTCTTATTCTACTAGCCCATGATGTATCAGCCAAAGCTTCTAACATATCAGTTTCATTATTTGACTTTTCTAAAACGTTAATAAAATCATCAGGAAGACACCCCTTTATTAATCTGTATTCAGCAACTACAACTGGTTTGTTAGTTATTGGATCCCGCAAACCATTACCTGTATCTAGAAAACCCTCACCATTACATATTAGATCACCAAATTTAAGCTTTACATTAAAACGTAATAAGTTAGGAATAACTTTTTTCACAAAATACTTTTCTCCAGCTATGCCTATTGTAATAGCACATAAAATTCCACCTAATAGCCATAAATAGGAGTATGTTGCTGCTTGCGTGTTAGTATGAAAAAGATAAGATATACCTATAGTTGCTCCAGCTACTGTAAAATTTATTGCATAAAAATACAGGAATGCTTTTTTAAACTCTTCCCAACCTTTAGGCCACAGTGCCAGAATGATTAACAAGCATGAGAATATTATTTTTAAAGGTAGTGTATACCACTGGCTCATATCCGGTAAAAGATATCCAACTGCATATAATCCCCCAATTATGGAAGCTATAATAAGTCGTTTATATACAATTTTTATTCCAGCCAGTTTAGCAGTTGCCCATAGTATACAAAAATCCATAACAAAGTTTATTATAAATGTAAGGTCAGCATATATTTTTTGATCCGGCAAAATTATCACCAAACTCTCAAAAACTTAGGCAAATACCGCCACTTAATCTTTATGATAATAAATACTTCTTATGTATTCCAAATTATACCAAAACCAGAACTTATAATTTGTCTTTAAAAGTATAAAAAAAACATTTATTTAAATGATGATTCTGCGTAAAAAACGTAATTTAAGCATAAAAATTAAAAAACAGACGTACTTCGTGAATAATATTCACAAAAAAAAACTGGGTATTTATACCCAGTTTTTCTTGTGAATACTATGTTTTATTTTCTTCTTAGAAATGGAGGTATTTCTAAATCACTTTTATCTACAAAGCTTGGAGGAGAATCTAAGCCTTTACTTTTAGTTGGAAGATCATGTTGTTTATCATTTTCCGAATTAAACCCAGTGGCTATTACCGTTACTCTAACTTCATCATTTAAGTTTTCATCTATATTAGCTCCAAATATAATATTAGCTTCTATATCTGCGGCTTGATGTATTATTTCTGCAGCTTCATTAATCTCAAATAAAGTCAGATCATTACCACCACTTATGTTAAATAGAACTCCTTGTGCTCCTTCTATAGATGTTTCTAGAAGAGGGCTAGATATAGCCATCCTTGCAGCTTCTGCTGCTCTATTTTCTCCATTGGCTTTTCCTATACCCATTAATGCTGAGCCAGTACTTTGCATTACTGTTTGTACATCTGCAAAATCACAATTTATAACCCCTGGTATAGCTATAAGATCTGATATTCCTTGAACACCTTGTCGCAGTATATCATCTGCTATTCTAAATGCATCATTGAATGCTGTATGTTTATCGACTACTTGTAATAATCTGTCATTTGGTATAGTAATTAAACTATCAACTTCTGTACGTAGTTCTTGTGTACCTTTTTCAGCTTGAAGGTTTCTCTTCCTCCCCTCAAACGTAAATGGCTTAGTTACAACACCAACTGTTAAAGCCCCTAATTCTCTAGCAATACTTGCAATAACTGGAGCTCCACCAGTTCCAGTTCCTCCACCCATACCAGCAGTAACAAATACCATATCTGCACCTTGTATTGATTTTTTAATTTCTTCTATACTTTCTTCTGCTGCATTTTTTCCAACGTCAGGATCAGCCCCTGCTCCCAAACCTTTAGTTAGTTTCTCACCAACTTGTATTTTTTTCTCTGCTTTTGATAGGAATAATGCCTGTGAATCAGTATTAATAGCAATAAATTCCACACCTTTTAAACCTGCTTCTATCATTCTATTAACGGCATTACTGCCCCCACCACCTACTCCAACAACTTTAATATCAGCGAACTGTTGCATTTCTACATCAAAGTCTAATGGCATTTAAATACCTCCTTAGCTTGCTATCTAAATAGATCTTTAAACCAGTAAATAATTTTATCAAGTAAACTCTCCTGGCTATAATTCAACTCTACTTCTGAACCTAATTGGTTAACTTTATAATTTAATGCTCCTAGCACTACAGCATTCTGTGGTTTATTAAAATCAGTAGGAACTCCTCTAATATTTTCGGGAATACCTAACCGTACTGGCAACTCAAGAAGTTCTTCTAAAACTTCTACTATACCTGTTAGTTGGGCTCCTCCACCAGATAAGACTATTCCACCAGGAAGTTTATCTATAACCCCTGCTACTTGAAGTTCTTCATAAATTAATTGTGCTAATTCTTCAATTCTAGCATAAATAATTTCTGCAACCATATACTGATTAACTTGTTTAACATCACTACCTTGTAAATTATGTATATCTATAAGTACATCTGTTTTGGCCAATTCAGTAGAGGCTACACCATAGCGTTCTTTCACCCTATTGGCTTCTTCAATTGATGTTCTAAGAATTATTGCAATATCTTTTGTTACAAACTCACCACCAACAGGCAAAACGGTAGTTGTTGACATACTTCCTTGCTCAAAAACAGTTACATTTGTAGTTCCTCCACCAATATCTACAATCACAACACCCATTTCTTTTTCTGTAGGTGTAAGTACAGATTCTGCTGTTAATAAGGGAGTATATACTAAGTTATCAATATCTAAATTAATTCTATTGATACTTCTTTGTAGGTTTTGTATAGCAGCAGTAGTTGCAATTATTATAACTACTTCAACTTCTAACCTACTCCCTACCATTCCGACTGGATCTTTTACTCCATCATAACCATCAACTATATACTGCCTTTCTATGGTTTGTACAATTGTTTTATCTGGTGGCAATGCCATATTTCGAGCTGATTGAAGCACTCTTTCTTTATCATCTTTTGTTATTTCATAAGTTGGATTGCCAACAGCAACTACTGCATGATTATTTAGTGCATAAACACTTGCACCTGAAAACCCTATTATTGCTTTATCAATAGGTGTACCTGTCAGTCTTTCTAAATCATTTAGACATGTATCAATAGATTTAGCGGTGCTTTCTATATCAACTATATTACCTTTTCTTAGACCTAATGAAGGCACTTGTGAAATCCCTAATATGCTAACATCTTTTGCTTGACCAACTTCACCAAGGGTAGCTTTAATCGAACTAGTACCTACATCTAAACTAACAATAATATTTCGCCTGTTAATATCAACGCACCCCTTAAAAAATATACTACTTTAAAATACCACAAACGTATTTATATACCTTTTTTATATCTTTAAAATATTTAGTATTTTTTAATTAGATATCGACGTATTATCCCTAAATTTTGGAATATCCTTACACCAAATACAATCACTGCTGCTAAGTACAATTCAACCCCTAGACGGTCTCCTAAATATGCTATAGCAGCTGCTAAAAGAGTATTTGTAATAAAACCAGTAATAAATACTGTATTATCAAATGTTTCTTCTATATAAGCTCTAATACCTCCAAAAACCGAATCTAATGCAGCAAGGACAGCAATTGACATATATTTTGCATAAAAATCTGGTAAAAATAAAGGTAGTTGAAAACCAATAAAAATACCTAATATTAAACAAAAAAGTACTAATAACCACATTTGCTTAATTCGCCGCCTTTTCATTAGATTGTAGAGGTTGTGCATAATTAAATCTCATACTACCTGCATAAGCAGGTATCTCTAATCTCTCATGTTTTTCTATATCCGTTTCAATTCCATATATTTTAAGAGATTCTAAGATTCCACCTCGCATAGCAAGTCCACTTTCTAGCATATCGGGTTCACCAACAGCTTTAATTTCAAAAGGTGGTGCAATTTTAGTCCAGTTAACAAGAATGGTTGTACCTGCACATCGTATTTCAGACATAGAAGTTACACGTTCATCATTTACTGCAATAGCTTCTGCACCTGAAGCCTTAAGTTCATTTATAACTTTTAGAATATCTTCATCGTGAACTAATAAATTATTTGGATCTTCTCCAGGATAAAGTTCCCTATCACTATCGTCTAAGGTAACAATTACACCTGGTCCTTCAACAGCTATTAGTCCCGCATACATGCTAGCTACCTGTAGTTCACTTTGTAAATCAGCCATAGCTTGATCATGTTCTCTTACATTATTTAACTTTTCTCTTAAAGACACAACTTCTTGAGCTAGTACATCCCTTTCTTCAGTTAATGTAACTAACTTTAACGTTATGTCCCCTGTTCTAGCAGTTCTTATATTATTAGGATTTTCCTCTGTAGCTCTAAATTGAATAGCTAACATTATACCTAATACTAAACAAACAATAGCTATAGAAATTTGTGCACTTTTACTATTCATAAATATTCACCTCTGGCATTTGGGTTGTACTAGTGGATGATCCTAGTAAAGTACTAACTATAGGTTGTCCTTTAAACCTTAAATCTACATATTTTAATACATCTCTACCCTCTTCATTTAGCTGCTGTTCAAATAATAAAATATTATTAAAAAATTTTACTTTTTCTTCAAACCTTTCTTTATCCCCAAATCTAATTTCTGTACCATTCAAAGTAAAAATTGTTAATGAATCTTCCTTATTATGATAATGAAATTGGGATATATGTCTTTTTTCATCCGAACTCAACTGTTCTATTAATGGAGATATCATTCTAACAACGTCTTTATTAACAACTTGTCCTAAGGTTATACGTTCAGGTACTTTATCCATTGTAATAATGAGATAGTTATTTATTTTAGCACTTGAGGCTCTATCTAATAATACTCCTTCATTATCTATAAATAATAAGTTTCCATTGGCGGGAACAACAGCCCATACTTTTCTTTCATGGATATCAATTTCAATACTCCTAGGAATTCTTCTATTTATATTAGCTTTTTTTATCATTGGATGTATTTCGACTGATCTGGAAGTTAGCTCTTTATTAACCCTAAAAATATTTATACCTTTCTCTAAACTTGACAAAGAAATAACTTCTTCAGGGGGAACTGTTTCATCTCCACTAACGTAAATTTTATCAACTTTGAAAAAAGAACTATGTAGAAAAAGATAGACAGATACTAAAACAATAAAAAACATAATAGAAAAGCTAAAGACTAAACGCAAAGAGCTTTTCATGAAAATTCACCCTATCCCCTATTTATTGCACTTACTGTAAAGATTATAACAGATATATGTAACAAAATCATTACAATTAATTTACAGCAAAAATAAAAAAAGGCTGATGTTAACCATCAACCTTTTGAGTACTTGTTATTTTGGCACCTAGTGTTGTTAATTTTTCTAGTATGTTTTCATAACCTCTATTAATATGCTCTATTCCAGTAACGACTGTTTCATCTATAGCAGATAACCCTGCTAGAACTAAAGCAGCTCCAGCTCTTAAATCAGAAGCTTCAACACGTGCACCCTCTAATTTATCACTACCTTTTATTATTGCTACCCTACCTTCAATCTTTATATCTGCACCCATTCTGCACAACTCTTGAACATGCATAAATCGATTTTCAAAAATAGTTTCTACTACTAAACTTGTGCCATTTATTGTTGAGAGAAATGACATAAATTGTGGCTGCATATCTGTTGGAAACCCAGGATAAGGCATTGTTTTTATATCTGATGGTTTATATCTTTTGCGATTACCTACTATTCTTAAGCCACCATTAGCTACTGATACCATTACTCCTATTTCACTTAGCTTAGAGATTACTGGATGAATATGTTCTACAACTACATTTTCAAGCCACACATCTCCACTTGTTATAGCCGATGCTATCATAAAGGTACCTGCTTCAATTCTATCCGGAATAACAGTATGCTCAACCCTACCTAGTCTTTCCACACCTTTTATCCTTATAGCATCTAACCCTGCTCCTTTTATATTAGCACCCATTCTATTTAAAAAGTTTTGTAAATCTACTACTTCAGGTTCTCGTGCTGCATTCCTTATTATGGTTGTTCCTGGTGTCAAAGCAGCTGCCATCATTATATTTTCAGTAGCACCCACACTAGGAAAATCTAACATTATTTCATTTCCTTTAATATCTTGGGCTTTTCCTTTCATATAACCATACTCTTCAGTAATAACATACCCTAGCTTCTCAAAACCTTTTACATGTAGATCCATGGGCCTTGAGCCAATAGCACATCCTCCAGGATATGCTACTTGTGCATTCTTAAGTCGTCCTAATAGCGCCCCCATAACCAAGTTAGATGCTCGCATTTTTCTAGATATTTTTTCAGGTAATTCTGATGAATTTATATTTTTGCTATTAATTATAAGGACATCTTTTTCTTTAGTAACTTTAGCTCCTAACTCCTGTAAAGCTAAAGCCATAACCCTTACATCTTCAAGATCAGGAACATTTTTTATTATCACTTCTTCTGAAGACATAATGCTTGCAGCCATTATAGGCAAAGTTGAATTTTTAGAACCACTAATTCTAATCTGACCTTTTAATGGTGTACCTCCCCAAATATTAAATTGTTCCAATTTAACACCCCCGCTGGATTATGAACGAAGGACACTTAGACCTTCTAATTTCTCTAATAGTTTTATCCCTAAGCCCCATATATCTCCAGCACCCATGGTAATAACTAAATCATTGGGTTGTAAATATTTGAGTAAATATGTCTCTATATCATTAACTTTAGGGATATACAGTGCGTTGTAACCAGCCTTAACTGCTGATCTCCAAACTACTTCTCCATTAACATCTGGTATAGGTTCTTCTCCAGCTGAGTACACATCGCTAATAATTGCCAAATCTGCATTAAAAAATGCTTCACCTAACTCCTCTCCTAACAAGTTGGTTCGTGAATATCTGTGGGGTTGAAAAACTACAACAACTCTGCCATTATGAAATTCTTTAGCTGCTTTTATTGTAACTGCTATCTCTGTTGGATGATGAGCATAATCATCAACAATTGTTATATTTTGAGCAACTCCAATTATCTCAAATCTTCTTTTAGCACCTTTAAATTTAATTAATGCACTTTGTATGTGTTCAAAGGATATACCTAACTCATTTGCTACCGCAGTAACTGCTAGAGCATTTAAAGCATTGTGCTTTCCAGGTATAGACAATTGCAAAGTACCTAAGTAAGTTTTTTTATTAAACACTTCAAACTTTGAACCAGGACCTACAATTCTCCAGTTTTTTAAATAATAATCGTAATCTTCATTCTCACCATAAATAATAGTTTGTGGAGTAATTTTATCTTTTAAATAGTTTAAATGTGGATCATCGCCGAATAATAAAGCAAAACCATTTGGGTTTACCCTATCTAAAAATTGTTTAAATGCATCTAATAATTTGTCAAAAGATTTATAATAATCTAAGTGATCATCTTCAATATTTGTTACTATTGCAATATGAGGATTTAAATCTAAAAAGGAAGCATCACTCTCATCTGCTTCTACTATGAAATAATCACCTTCACCTAATCTAGCATTTACATTACTACCTTGTATTTCTCCACCTATAATAAAACTTGGATCAATTTTAGCTTCAGAACAAACCATAGACATCATAGAGGTAGTTGTTGTTTTGCCATGAGCCCCAGCAACAGCTATTCCTTTATATTGGTTAACTATATTAGCTAACATCTCCCCTCTTTTTAATACAGGTATGTTTCTATCAACTGCTTTTTTAACTTCTGGATTGTCATGAGGGATTGCCGTAGAAATAACTAGCATATCTACTTCCTGTTTAACATTTGATGAATCGTGTCCTTTATAGGTTTTTATACCTAATTCTTTTAATTTTTCAGTTGTATCATTACACTGTAAATCTGAACCACTGACTTTTATTCCTTGTTCAGATAAGACCTTGGCTATTCCACACATTCCAGCTCCAGCAATTCCAACCATATGAATCAATTGCCATGTTTTAGTTGTCACTCCCTCATCACCTTCTAACATAATAAATTCTGTTTTAATACATTTATAGTATGCAAAATTAATAAAAGTGGTTACATTTCAATAAGGCTTGTCTTACTTTAGCTTTAAAAAAAGCTAAACTTAGACTATGGAATTCAGCTGAGCAGACATGTTTATCACGCTCATCGGTCTTTACCTCCATTTTAGCTTAGCACTTATTATCTAAGTTTATTTTTTTATTTTACTTAGCCGTGATCATTCACCACGCCTTGCTACTTAAGGACTTAGATAAACATGTTTGCTCAGCCTTATGTTTTTTGTAGTTACTTTTTGCAGCAGAATCAATATTATCATTTTAAGATAATATCTACAATTTCTTTTAATGCATTAGGTTTTGCTTCTGTTAAAATATTTTTCTTCATTTGTTCTAGTTTATTCTTATTATTTCTAATTTCTTCTATCTTTTTATATAGAGTATCCCCATCTAAAAACTCATCAATAACCATTTCTGCAGCATTTTTTTCTACTAATGCCCGAGCATTTTTTTCTTGATGGTTTTCTGCTGCATATGGATATGGAACTAATATAGCTGGTAATCCTATAACAGCTAATTCGCTCAAAGTACTTGCTCCCGCACGACATACAACTAAATCAGATGCAGCAAATGCGTCTTCTATATTATGCATATAAGGCCTTATATCAATTTTTGAAATAGTATTTTTTGTATCCATAGTTTGCTTCAAGTTATTTATGACTGTATCATAATTTTCCTCACCAGTTATCCACAAAATTTGCATGTTTTCGTTTTTATACTTTTCATTTATATATAACATTGACTGGTTAATAGACATAGCACCACGACTTCCACCAAAAGCTAATAAAGTGAATTTATTAGCTAAATCTAATTTTTTACGAGCTTTATGAATATCAGCTTTTAATATTTCTTTGCGTACCGGTAATCCAGTTACAATCAACTGTTTGGCCTTTAAATAACTAGCTGCCTCCTCAAAGGTAAGCAGAGTATAATCAACTCGTGAAGCAAGGTTCCGATTAGCTAATCCAGGTATAGCATTTTGTTCATGTATAACTGTTTTATTAGCAAAAAAAGTACCGGCTAATACAACTGGATAAGATACATAACCGCCAGTACCAATTACAATTTCCGGTTTAAATTTATTTATGATTTTTTTTGCCTGCCAAAAACTAACAGGAACCTTTAGTAATGATTTTCCAGCCTTCATTAAGGATGTTCTATCAATGCCAGTTATATTAATAGTTTTTAAGTCATATCCTGCTTCCGGAATAATTTTATTTTCTAAGCCCTGTTCTGTACCTACAAATAATATTTCAGCTGTAGGAATCCTCTCTTTTATCTCATTTGCAATTGCAATTGCAGGATATATATGACCCCCCGTACCTCCTCCAGTAATTATTAACCTCATTTTTAATACACCTCACCTATATGTACTATAACGTGATACATTTAAAATAAGACCTACCCCTATCATGGTAAACAACAATGATGTTCCTCCATAACTTAAAAAGGGTAAGGTAATTCCAGTAACAGGTAAAAACCCAGATACAACACCTATGTTAATAGCAGCTTGTAAAGTTATCATAATGGTAATACCTCCAGCAAGCAAACTGCCGAAGTTATCAGGAGCATTAATCGCTATTTTAAATCCTCTCCAAGCAAATAGTAAAAATAGTGCTATAATTAGTGCTGCTCCTATAAAACCTAATTCTTCTCCAAGAATAGCATAAATAAAATCGGTGTGCTGCTCAGGTAGGTAAAAAAACTTTTGTCTACTCATCCCTAGACCCATACCAAATAACCCTCCTGAACCAAGGGCATACAATGATTGAACTGTTTGAAAACCTTCATCACTAGCATATTTCCATGGGTCTACAAATGCAATAATTCTTTCCATTCTATAAGGCGCAACCGCAATTGCAGCACCAACCGCAGCTAAGCCTGAAGCAGCAAGTAAACTAAGGTGGGAAAATTTTGCTCCAGCAATCATAAGCATAAAAAAGGTTGTTCCAGCGATGGCTACTGATGTTCCCAAATCGGGTTGAGCCATAATGAGACCACATACCCCAGCTAAAACAACAAGATATGGTAAAACACCAATTTTAAAAGACTGCATATTGTCTAAGTTCATTGTAAGACTTTTTGCTAAAAACATAACCATTCCTAACTTTGCCAATTCTGAAGGTGTAAAGCTAAATGGTCCTACTCCCAACCATCTACTAGCTCCTTTTGATTCAATACCAACAGGTGTAATTACTAATATAAGGCAAACAACAGAAATAATCATTAATGGAATAGCAAAATCTTTTAATCTCATATAATTAATTTTCATTATTACAATCATTGCTATAACGCCAACAGTTGCCCAAGCAAGCTGTCTTTTAAAAAAGAAATAGGCATCATCATATCGTATACTAGCAGTAACTGCACTAGAACTAAAAACCATTATAAGACCTATTCCTATTAATAAAAGAGTAGTCATAAAAAGAATAAAATCGGGTGGTCCTTTTTTTACCCTCACTCAGTGATTCCTCCTCAAAGTAGAGAAATGTTTTGTATAAAATTAGTATTTAACACTTCAACAGAGTTTAATTGTTGTCGTAATTTGCTAAATAGATTTATCTAATTTTTTATCATTAATAAGTTTATTTACTATTTGACAAAACAAGTTTCCACGCTCTTCATAACTTTTAAACATATCCCAACTTGCACAAGCAGGTGATAACAATACTACATCTCCTTTGTCTGCTTGATTTTTTGAGATTTCTACTGCATCATAAAAATCATCTGTTTCATATATATTCGTAAATCCAATATCAATTACTGCTCTTTTTAGTGAATCTTTAGCTTCTCCTATTAACACTAAACACTTTACTTTGTTAGCAACTAATTCTGCTAACCCAGAAAAGTCAGCTCCTTTAGCTCTTCCTCCTGCAATTAAAATTACAGGTTGTTTAAATGACTCTATAGCCTTAATAGTAGACTCCGGATTAGTTGCTTTTGAGTCATTAATGTATAAAACATCATTATCTATAGCTACTTTTTCTAGTCTATGACTTACTCCATCAAACGTGGTCAATGCCTTATGTATAACTTCTTTATTTAAACCTGCAACTAATCCCATTGCTACAGCACACAAAGCATTCTCTAAATTATGTTTTCCAAGTAATTTAACATCATCTACATTACATATTTCTATATATTTATTAAATAAGTTAGATATTATAGTATCATTTTCAATAAATACCCCTTCATTTAGAACTCTGTTCGTTGAAAACAAAACTGCTTTTCCATTAGTTATTTTTTTAAACTCTTTAACGGTTTCATCCTCATAATTTAATATCGTATAATTCGAAGAATTTTGGTTTTTAAAAATTTTTGCTTTTGCGTCTATATAATTTTGCATAGTTTTATGACGATCTAGATGATCGGGAGTAATATTAAGAATTCCACATATATGGGGTTGAAACTGTTCTATGCTCTCAAGTTGAAAACTAGATACTTCAACAGAAATAATACCTTTTTCAAAAGTATCTACAAGCTTAACCAGAGGCACTCCTATATTACCACCTGCTACTGAGTTATCACCATTTATTTCAAACATATTTTGTAATAAAGCAGTTGTTGTTGTTTTTCCATTAGTACCAGTTACAGCATACATTTGAACTTCAGGAGATTTTAAGAGGTATGCAAGCTCAACCTCACCAATAACTTTTATACCTTCGTTTATAGCATTTTGTACCGGTTCTATATCTAAAGGCACTCCAGGACTTACTACCATAACATCATATTGCTCTTTGGTTATTTCAGGATATCCACCTACAAATATTTCAATATTTAAAAATTTTAATTCAGATATAACATTAGTTAACTGTTCTTTATCTCTAATATCACAAGCTGTAATATTAGCTCCCCTTTTATGTAATGTATAAATAGCAGCTAAACCGCTTCTAGCAAGTCCTAATACTAATATATTTTTATTATCAAAATTCAATATTTCACACTTCCTCTAGCCAATATTTCTAAATCCTAGAATACCAATTGCAGCAAAGACAAATGAAATAATCCAGAAAACAATAACAACTTTTTTTTCATGCCAACCCTTTAATTCAAAATGATGATGAATTGGACTCATTAAAAAAACTCTTTTACCTGTTAATTGATAAAACCCAACTTGTATTATTACACTTAAAGCTTCAATAACATATATTCCACCAATAATTACAAGAAAAAGTTCCGCTTTAGTCATAGCAGCAATTGCTGCTATTGCTCCTCCTAATGCCATTGATCCAGTATCTCCCATAAAAACTTTGGCTGGATGTTTATTATACACCAAAAAGCCTAGGCATCCACCAAATAATGCCCCGGCAAATATTAGGAGTTCAAAATTAGATGTCATTATACATACTAGTGCAAATGCAATGCTAACAAATACTGTAGTCCCAGCTGCCAATCCATCAAGCCCATCAGTTAAGTTCACTGCATTAGAAGTACCCAAGAGAACAAGTATTACAAAAGGAATATAAAGATAACCTAATTCAATATTATAACCTGTAAATGGTACAATAATATCAGTACCTCTATCTATATAAAAAATAAGTATTATTGCAAATAATAATCCTATCAATAATTGAAGAATAAGTTTCTCCCGCGCTCTTAAGCCTAAAGATCTCTTTAGTACAACTTTAATATAGTCATCCCAAAAACCTATAGCTCCAAAAGCTAACATAATAAATAATGCTAGTAATACTTGAATATTAGTTGGTGCAACAACAAAACTAGCTACCATAACAGAGGATAAAATTATTATTCCTCCCATTGTAGGTGTTCCTGCTTTTTCGAAATGACTCTCCGGTCCTTCTTCTCTAATATTTTGCCCAACTTTAAGTCTAGTTAAAAATGGTATCATTATCGGACCCAATATAATGGATATGATTAAAGCTATACTAGCAGCTAATAGTGAATTTAATATATAGACCTCCATGAAAAGGTACCTCCACATTTACTAAGTGTATATTTGAAAATTTATATTATTTATTGGTTAAAAAATCCTTTAAATCTTTTATTATGGTTTCTAATCCCATTCCTCTTGAAGCCTTAAATAATATATAATCGCCTACTTTAATGTTAGTTTTTAACCAATTAAATGCTTCTTCTTTATTTGAAAAACAATTTATATTTTCATTATTCATTTTATTACTTGCTGCACCCTCGGCAATATATTTAGCATTTTTGCCAATAGCTACAAGTTCGTCTATTGAATTAGATACAACTGCTTCACCCACTTTGATGTGACCAGTTTTTTCCATGTGCCCTAATTCATACATATCACCTAATACAGCAATTCTCCTGTTTTTACCACCGATATTTTTCAGTGTTTCTATTGCAGCTATCATGGATAATGGATTTGCATTATAGGTATCATCCATTATAGTTACACCATTTTGTTGTGTTGTATGTAGCCTTCCATGTGTAGTTTTATACTTTGATAAAACTTCTTTTATATTATTAATATCTACCCCTAAAAGATAAGCTAATCCTGTTGAAGCCGCTATATTATATGCTAGTTTTTCAGTTGGTATTGGAAAAAATAAATTAGTAATAAAATCTATTATTCTTAACCTAATATATAAACCATTTTCATTAGTCTCAACATTTACAATTTGTATATCGTTATTTTCCTTATAACCAAATGTATATTTTGTACATTTATATTCTTGTGCAGTTTTTACTAATATATCTATATCACCATTAATTAAAGCATAACCGTCTAACCCTATATTTTCTAATAATTCGCATTTTGCACTAGCAATGTTTTTAAAACTACCCATAGGTTCTAAGTGAACTGGTTCAACATTTGTAATAATAGCATAATTTGGGTTTAATATGTCTGAAAGATTTTTTATTTCTCCTTTTGCTCTCATTGCTAACTCAAAAACAGCAACTTTATGATGACTTTCTAAATCTAAAATACTTAAAGGCAATCCAATCTCATTATTAAAGTTTCCTTTGGTTTTTAAAGTACTGTACTCAGTATTAAAAAAATCAGCCAGTAGTTCTTTAGTAGTTGTCTTTCCAACACTACCGGTAATAGCAATAAAATTTGTATTGCTAAATGTTTTTCTATATCCTGTTGCTAAATCTTGTAATGCTTGTAACGTATCCTCTACTAAAATTATTGTTTTATCATCTATAAATTTGGTCGAAATATCTATTTTTTTACTTATTACAGCACCATTAGCTCCATTTTCTAATGCTATATTAACAAAGTCATGTCCATCAAATTTATCTCCAGCTAATGCAAAAAATAAAGTTTGAGATACAATATTTCGTGAATCAGTAGATACCCCAGAATATTCTAAATTAGCATTTCCTCTTATTAACTTAGGGTTTATAGAATCATTAATTAATTGTAATCCGAATTTCATTTACTCTTATCCTTTCAAAAAATTCTCAGCAATTTTTTTATCATCAAAATCAATTACTTTATCCTTAATTTCTTGATATGTTTCGTGTCCTTTTCCCGCAATAATAATTATATCTCCTTTTTTTCCTAAGTTGATAGCATGTCTAATAGCTTCTTTTCGATCAACAATAACTGCATAGCGTGAATTAGCAACTTCATTTAAACCTGGTAAAATATCTTCAATAATTGCCTTTGGTTCTTCACTCCTTGGATTATCTGATGTAACAATACAAAAATCACTATATATAGCAGCAATTTTCCCCATTAATGGCCTCTTAGTTCTATCTCTGTCTCCTCCACACCCAAACACTGTTATTATTCTATTGTCAACAATTTCTTTTGCAGTTTTTAAAATGTTTTTTAAACCATCAGGACTATGTGCATAATCAATAACTACTGAAAAATCTTGTCCACAATCAACTTTTTCAAATCTTCCCGCAACACCTTCAACTTTTTCTAAAGATTTTTTAATTGTATTAATATCTATTCCTTCATTTAACGCAAACGCAATTGCAGCTAAAGCATTATATACACTAAAAAGTCCTATTAATTTGATATTTATTTTAAAACTTTCATTGCGATAATTTACCGTAAAACTACTTCCTTCAAGACCTATATTTAAATCAGTTGCTTTTACGTCCGCCTTTTCATTAACCCCATAAGTTACACAATTACTAGCTATGTTTATAAAATCCTGTGAATAAGTATCATCTATATTAATAATGCTATACTTGCCCTCTTTATTCATTTTCCTAAATAACTTTAATTTAGCTTCTTTATATTCATCCATATTATCATGATAGTCTAAATGATCTTGGCTTAAATTAGTATAAATAGCAACATTAAAATCAATTTGATCTACTCTTGCTAAATCAAGTGCATGGGAAGAAACCTCCATAACCACATACTCACCATTTTCATCACGGGTTAAACTAATAAATTGTTCTAACTCTAATGATTCGGGAGTAGTATGATTTAACTTATATTCTATGTCACCTATTTGAGCATTAAGAGTACCAATGATACCAACATTTTTATTGCTTTCTTCTAATATATTCTTTACTAGATGTGCGGTTGTAGTTTTTCCATTAGTACCTGTAACCCCTATAACCTTCAGTTGTTCCGAAGGTTTGTGATAATAGTTTGAAACTATTATAGGCATTGATTTGCGAGTATTATTTGTGATAATAAACGCACAGTCTTGTGGAGCATTAATTTCTTTTTCTGCTAAAATTGCAGAAGCACCATTTTTTATGGCTTGGTCAATATAAAGATGCCCATCAGTTTTAAAACCAGGTATACATATAAATAAGTAACCTGGTTTTACTTTCCTAGAATCATAAGCAATACCTGCAATTTCTTCTGTTAAATTACCTTTATAGCTTTTTAAGTCAACACCATTTAATAATCTATTTAATATCATTACCCCTTCCTCCTATCATAATTAAAGTAGGTAAATCATTCATCAACGGGTTGAAATTTTACTTTTATAGTCGATCCCCTAGTTATTACTTTCCCGGGGTTTGGAGACTGATCATATGTAAGACCATAGCCCTCAGGAACAAGGTGTAACCCCAAATCAGAAAGTATTTTTGCAACCTCTTTCATTGATTTCCCTTGTAAATCAGGAACTGTGACTTCTCCACTTTCATTATCCTTCTCAAATGGAGATAAATGTATTATTACTTGCGATTGACTAGTTATTTGTGTATTAGGATTAGGAGTTTGTTGCCATACAATATTGCCAGTACCCTTTACTTTTACTTCTAAGCCACGTGATTGAATTATATTTGAAGCCTCTGCTAGTGGTAAATTCACCACATCTGGTACAATCACTTTTTGTTCTTTTTCATTATCTATTTCACTTTCTTTAGCTTGAATTGGCACCTCTAAGTATCTGAGTGAATCATGCATAATTTCTCTGAAAACAGGGGCTGCTACCCATCCTCCATAGTATGGATATCCCTGCGGAGCATCTACAACTACTATACAAGCTAATTTAGGATCATTTGCTGGAGCAAAACCTATAAAAGAAGCAACATACTCATTAGCAAGATATCCACCACCGGGTGCTATCTTTTGTGCTGTACCAGTTTTTCCAGCTACTCTATATCCATCTATATAAGCATTTCTTCCTGTTCCATTAGCCACTACTCCTTCTAATATCAATGATAGCTCTTTAGAAGTTTCTTCCGATATAATATTCCTTACTACATTAGGTTCATGTTCCCTTAATATATTACCATCAGCATCAATTGCTTTTTTTAAAATTTTTGGTTCAATTAATTGACCTCCATTAGCTATTGCTGCCATAGCCCTGATTAATTGTAACGGTGTAACTGCATTTGCTTGCCCCATGGACATAGTAGCTAAATCAATTTGTTTAGCTCTGCTTTGTGGCACTAATATTCCTGTTGCTTCTCCCGGAAGATCAATATCGGTTGTTTTTCCAAAACCAAAAGCATTAAGATATTTAAAATATTTTTCTAAGCCTAAATCTAATCCTATATTTACAAATCCAACATTACATGAATTTTCTACAACTTCTGCAAATGTTTGCGTACCATGAGCTTTATGATTGGCACAGCTAATTGTTTCACTTCCTACTTTAACACTGCCTTTACATACAAATTTAGAATCAGAACCTACAACACTTTCTTCTAATACCATTGCTGATGTGGTAATTTTCATAGTAGATCCCGGTTCATATGAATCATTAATAGCATAATTCCTTCTATTGCTATCTGGATAGTCACTATAATTATTAGGATCAAACGTAGGACGTGAAGCCATAGAAAGAATTTCTCCTGATTGAACATCCATTACTATAGCTGTAGCAGCCTTAGCATTTTTCTCTCTAAATACTTTATCAAGTTCTCGCTCTGTAATATATTGTATTGTTTCATCTAATGTTAAAACTAAGTTTGCACCATTAATAGGCGGAATATATCTATGCGTAGCCTCAGGAATGGGCCTATTTGCTGCATCGTGCTCTATTACTATTCTACCTTTAGTCCCACCTACCAAATCATTATAAACAAAATCTACCCCTTCCAAACCAGTATTATCAGCACCTGATATCCCTAAGACATGACTAGCAAGTGTACCTTTGGGATAAAATCTCCTACTTTCCTCAGTTAAACCAATTCCAGGAAGGTTTAGCTCTCTCAATTCTTGAGCCTGTTCCACATCTATTTTTCGCTTCACCCACTCAAATGAGCTATGTTTAGTAATGCGTTCATAAACCTTTTCTTCTTCTAAACTTAAAACTGCAGCTACTTGCCTAGCTATATCTTTTTGCTGTTCTGAATACCTAACCTCTGCAGGAATAGCATAAACCGAATCTGCACTTATTGATAAAGCTAGTTCATTACCACTTCTATCATATATTATTCCTCTTTTCGATTCTACAGGTACATCACGCATTCTGTTTTGTATAGCCATTTCAGATAATTCTGCACCACGTACAAACTGTACCCAAAAAATCCTTCCGGTTAAGATAACAAAGCCTATTGAAAACAAGAAAAAAAGCGCTGCAATACGCTTTCTCACAAGCAGATTGGTGGTCTGCATTAATCTACACCTCTTTAAATTTAATTATTTTGAGCTAAGAATGACAATGAGTTTATTATCCTATCCAATGGCTTTTCTTTATCAGCCGTTACTTTTACCTCACTGTCTATTTCAGCTACATTAATAGTATGCTGAGTTTTAGGTATAGCCATTTCTGAACTAAATCCTGCTCTAACCATTCCCATATCTTGCATAGCTATTTTTTCTATTCTTTCTAAAGAACTTTTTTCAGATATAGCAAAACTCATTCTATTATTGGCAGTCTCGATACGATGTACTTCATTTTCCAATTCAACTACTTGATAACCTAAAGTAGAACTTTTTATACAAAGAAATACTAATAGCAAAGCATATAAAAAAGCTAAACAACCAATTTTTATAATAAATTTTCTTTCAGGATTAACTACTTTATATGTACGTTTTATTTTCTTTACTTTATTGCGTTTTTTTGTTTCATCATCGTAATTTGGCAACCTAGAATAATCGTATCCTGCCTGTAACATTACTATTCTTCCTCCCTTACCTTTAGAACTAAATTTTGCTGGCCACTCGAAGTTTAGCACTTCTAGCCCGAGAATTTTCTTCACATTCTTTTTCATCAGGTACTATCGGTTTTCTTGTAATAATTTTTAACCTTGGTTTTTGTTCACATTTACATATAGGAAAATCGGGTGGACATATACATTCTATTGACTCTTCCTTAAAGAATTTTTTTACTAATCTATCTTCTAACGAATGAAAAGTAATTACACACAATCTTCCACCCGGCTTAAGATAGTTAATTGCTTGAGGAAGAGTATCTTTCAAAGCATCTAATTCAGCATTAACTGCAATTCTTAGAGCTTGAAATGTCCTTCGTGCCGGATGCTTATCATGCCTATATTTTGCGGGAACTGCTGATCTTATAATATCTACTAATTCAAGTGTTGTATTTATTAGTTGTTCCTTTCTTTTATTAACAATTGCCCTTGCGATTTTACGAGCATATCTTTCTTCACCATACTCAAATATAATTTTACTTATATCTTGTTCTTCAAAGTTGTTAATTATATCCCAAGCTGTTAATTCTTGGGTTCTATTCATTCGCATATCTAGTCTAGCGTTTTCATGATAGCTAAATCCTCTATCTGCTTCATCAAGTTGAAAGGAAGAAACACCTAGGTCCATCATAATTCCATTAATTTGGCATAAATATTCATTTCCTAAGATTCGGTCTAGATACCTAAAATCTGAGTGTATGTATTCTACATTAGAAAAGCTTATATTCTTTTTTGTTTTATTTATAATATCTAAATCTTTATCTATTGCTATAATTTTTCCAGAAGGTTTTAGCATTTTAGCCATTTGATTTAAATGCCCTCCACCACCCAATGTGCAATCTACATAAATGCCTTGTGGATCAGTAACTAAGTAAGAAATGGTCTCATCTAGCAATACTGGTTTATGCAAAACATTCACTCCTATATACCTAAATCTTCTAAGCTCTCAGCAATATCTTCATAAGAAGATTGTGCTTCACTATTATAGTCTTCCCATTTATCAGCTGACCAAATCTCAACCCTTGATCCTACACCTATAATTACTAGTTCTTTTTGAATACCAGCATATTCCCTTAAATTTGGAGGCAATACAGTTCTTCCCTGTTTATCAACTTCTAGCTCTGAAGCACCAGAAAAGAAAAAGCGCGCAAAGGATCTAACATCAGATCTTGTAACAGGTAAAGACCTAAGTTTTTCCTCAATCACCTTCCATTCATCCATTGGATATAAAAAAATACAGTTATCAAGTCCCTTTGTTGCTACGAATTTAACTCCTAACCCTTCTCTAAACTTAGATGGAACAGTAATTCTATTTTTCACATCCAATGAATGCTGATATTCACCCAAGAACATATGTTCTTCCCCTTAACTATTAATTCGAGGTATTTTACCCCACTTCTCTCCACTATACACCACTTTATTCTACCAAGAAAAAAAAAACCCTTCTTTATGAAGGGAATAAAAAACAAAAATATATTTCATTTTTTTACATATTGTTACTTATTTAAACACCGAAAGTCCAAGCTTTCGGGCAATAATTTGCTTCAAGGTCCCAAAAAATTGCTTGCAAAAATGATGATAATATCCTATTCAAAGTATAGTCTTAAGGTCCTAATGTTAAGGGTATATCATGGGGGCTGTTCCCCCTGATATATTATACCTAATATACTCTAATCGAGTTGCTATAAATCCATGGGCGATATCCTAGTAAATGCTTGTGATAGCATTCTACTCGGTATGTCCCCGGTGTTATATTATTATATATATGCTTTTTGCCTTTGCTGACATGCACAATTTCGCCATCTTTCAAGATATTGACTTTCGCTTTATAAGGGGTTTTAACTGTTATATACATGTTTTTTTCATATTTTGCTTTTTCCCCCATATACCATGTTTTTTCTAACGCATTTAATTTAAAACGAAATCCACTACTATTTTTAAAGTAATCATAGCTAATCCATGACGAACCATTTTTAAGTGCTTCATATATTAATAATTTATCTTCAGCTAAATTACGCCTTAGTTTTTTGGTAGTCAGTATATGTGTATTAATACATTTAAAACTAAATTCGTAATCTGAAATGGTTAGTTTTACTGGTCCTATTTTAACAGTTGTTCCATGAGCATCTGACCCTCCATATAAGCAAACTTCGCTCCCTTTTTTTTGGAACTCATCATATATTTTCATTATTTCTTTATAAGGTCCCTTTAAGGCTGCATGAGGGTAAAAATATAAGTATATTGCTTTAAATATATTGTTTATGCCATCACGCCATTGGGATAAATAATTCCACACCTCAATACCTTGAAAATTGTTTACATTCCAGTCTTTCCATTCATATGTTTTGTTATTTTCATATAAATGGGAACCTTTCTCAATTGGGTGTGCTATTATTCCAATACCTTTTTGTGCATTAACTTCATCAATTACTTTTTGAGGTTTATCTACATTGTTTGGGATTACTTTATCTATATTAAGTGCTAGGTAATGATTAGCTGTATCATTGCATTCCATACCTACTAATACTAAAACATGATTCACATATCCTTCTTGATTGTTTTTTAGTCCATCTAAGTTGAAATGATCTGTTATAACTATAAAATCTAGGCTAGCATTATTTGCAGCTTTAGCTATTTCTTTTATTGTGCCTTCTCCATCACTATACTTAGAATGTATATGGATATTTCCTTGATATTCAAACATAGTATTCTCCTCTTATTTTTATCTTGTTATTATAATATTTTTTGATGAAATTCGTTATGCTAAAAATAAGCCAAATAAAATTCTAATCTATTATCAATAATAATATAACAAACTATTTATCTATATATTGTTAAATATTAGGTTAACACCTTAAATTACCCCTACATTTTAATATATTTCTATTATGCTTTTTATATTTATTAAAAACTTATTATTTCTTCGTATTTTTTACTAATAAAAGGAATCATAATATTAAAAAACGAAATTTTATTAAGAATACAAATATATTTTAAAAAAGGAAGGTGCTTTTTTTGTCTATTGAAGACTCAATTAAGAAAAAAATTAAAGGAGAAAATGTTCAGTTCATCAGGCTACAGTTTACTGATATTTTTGGAATTTTAAAAAATGTTACTATAATGGCCGATGATCTCGACAAGGCTTTAAACGGGGAAATTATGTTTGATGGTTCAAGTATTGATGGTTTTGCAAGAGTTGAAGAATCAGATATGTTGATTGTTCCAGACCCAGATACTTTTGATATTTTCCCATGGGGCCCACAAGAAGATAGAGTGGCAAGGTTTATTTGTGATATATATGATTCAAATGGAAATCCATTTTCAGGTTGTCCAAGACGTCGATTAAAAGAAGTTCTTGCTGAAGCAAAAGAGATGGGCTTTACAGTTAACATCGGACCTGAAGGAGAGTTTTTTCTTTTCTATACAGATGATAAATTAAATCCAATCTTTGATATCCATGATGAGGCTGGTTACTTTGATCTCTCCCCAATTGATAGAGGGGAAAGAGCACGTCGTGAAATGATACTGGCATTACGTGATTTAGGATTTGAAATTGAAGCATCACATCATGAAGCTTCTCCAGGACAACATGAAATTGATTTTAAATATGATGAAGCTTTAAGAACAGCAGATAACTTCTGTACTTTTAAATATGTTGTAAAAAACATTGCTCAAAAGCACGAACTTTATGCAACTTTTATGCCCAAGCCTTTTCGGGACACACAAGGATCGGCAATGCATTGCCATCAGTCATTATTTAAAGGTGAGGAAAACATCTTTTATGACCCAAATGATCCTTTAGAGTTAAGTGAAACTGCTAAATATTATATTGGAGGAATACTAAAGCATGCACCAGCTATAACAGCTTTAGCTAATCCAACTGTTAATTCCTATAAAAGACTTGTTCCTGGTTTTGAAGCTCCTGTAAATATAGGTTGGTCAACAGCTAACCGCAGTACATTAATTCGTATTCCTGCTGGAAGAGGATTGGGAACTCGTATGGAATTAAGAAGTCCAGATGCTACTAGTAATCCTTATCTACTTTTCACAGTAATGATTAAAGCTGGTATTCAAGGTATAAAAGATAAATCTAATCCTGCAGAACCCATAGATAAAAATGCATATGATATGAGTATTAAAGACCAAATTAAAGCAGGAGTAAAATTTTTACCTAGAACTATGCTTGAAGCAATAGAAGCTTTAGAAAAAGATGAACTTATTTTAGAGGCTCTTGGCTCTCATGTTAGTTCAAAGTTTATTGAAGCTAAAAAAACAGAATGGAAAGAATTTAGTGATGAAGTCCATACTTGGGAAATTACTAAATATCTAAAGAAATATTAATTTATTTAATATTAATCATAACAAAAAAGTTAGCAGATATTTTCATCTGCTAACTTTTTTATATAATTTTAGTTTCACTGCGAAAAGCTAAACTTAGACTATGGAATCGGCTGAGTAAACATGTTTACTCAGCCTTAAATTTTTTTGTAGTTACTTTTTGCAGCAGAATCAATTTTGTTTAGAAAAACTTACTACCTACAAAGTATATAATTGGTTCTCATCTAAAAACTTAATCTGTTTTTCTTTAAATGTTTGCATGGCTTGCTCTATATCTTCCACTTTAAAAATAACTAATGCATTATTTTCAGATGTTCCTAAAAAAGCATACAGATATTCAATATTTAAATTTGCTTCAGACATTTGTTCTAGTACTGTAGCAAGCCCTCCTGGTGAGTCAGGTATTTGTACAGCAATAACCTCTGTTTCACTAACTGTGAAACCAGCTTCTTTTAGTATTTTATATGCTCTATCAGGATCACTTACTATTATACGTAAGATTCCAAAGTCTGAGGTATCCGCAATAGATAATGCTCTAATATTAATTTTTGCATCACCTAATACTCTAGTTACATGTGATAATCTACCTGCCTTATTCTCAAGAAATACTGATATTTGTTTAGCCATAAAATTAGCCCTCCTTAAAATTCACGCTTATCAATAACTCTTTTTGCTTTACCTTCACTTCTCTCTATTGTCCTAGGTTCGACTAAGCGAACTTTCACTCCTATTCCTAACGCACTTTCTAATTCTGCAGTTAAAGTTTTTCTTAGTCCTTCAAGCTTCCTAATTTCATCACTAAATATTTTTTCAGATACTTCAACTTGAACTTCTAAAACATCTAAATTACCTATTCTATCAACTATTAATTGATAATGTGGTTCTACCCCTGGTATATTCAATAAAACACTTTCTATCATAGAAGGAAAAATATTAACACCACGTATTATTACCATATCATCAGATCGCCCTAAAACTTTTTGCATTCTAACATGAGTTCTTCCACATTCACATTTATCTCTTTGTAATGCTGTAAGATCTCTAGTCCTATATCTTATTATTGGTAAGGCTTCTTTGGTTATAGTAGTTATTACTAATTCTCCTTGAGCGCCATCTGGTAGAACTTCTTCGGTAATCGGGTCAATAATTTCTGCAATGAAATGATCCTCTGCTATATGTAGTCCATTTTTACATGGACACTCAATGGCCACACCTGGACCAATAATTTCACTTAGACCATATATATCATATGCATCTATTTCTAGCTTAGTTTCTATTTCTCTTCTCATATTTTCAGACCAAGGTTCAGCACCAAATATACCAGCTTTAAGCTTTAAATCAGAAGGTTTTATTCCCATTTCTTCAATAACCTCATGCATAAACAAAGCGTATGATGGAGTACATGTTAATACTGTTGAACCAAAATCTTGCATTAGCAATATTTGTCTTTTGGTATTCCCACCCGAAGTTGGAATAACAGATGCACCTAACCTCTCTGCACCATAATGTACACCTAAACCACCTGTAAAAAGTCCATATCCATATGCATTATGTATTACAGAGTGTTTAGAAGCACCAGCACTACACAAAGCCCTTGCCATTAATTCTGCCCATATTTCAATATCTCGTTTTGAATATCCAACTACTGTTGGTTTTCCAGTGGTACCTGATGAAGAGTGAATTCTAACTACATCTGACATAGGGATGGCAAAAAGGTTAAATGGATAATTATCCCGTAAATCCTGTTTGTTAGTAAAGGGTAATTTTTTTAAGTCTTCTAAACTATTGATATCATCTGGTCTTATGCCTACTTCATCCATTTTTTCCTTATAAGCAGGAACAAATGCATAAACACGATAAACTATTTCTTTTAAACGTCTAAGCTGTAAATTTTTTAATTCTTCTTGAGGCATACATTCTTTTTCTTTATCCCAATACAATTTTCTACCTCCTTCTTTATTTTCCCTTCTGAAATTTGCAATTTTTAATAATTGGACAACTGTTACATAAAGGATTTTTCTTTTTGCAATAAACTGCACCTAGTGAAACTATTAATGCATGATACTCATTATATACTTCAACACTTGGTTGTAAATTTTGCTGTAGAAATTGTTGCATTTCTTTATAAGATATTTTTTCACTTGTTAAACTAACTCGGTAAAAAATCCTTTTTGTATATGCATCAACAACAAATATTGGATAATTACCAGCATATAAAAGAATAGAGTCTGCAGTTTCTTCACCAATTCCCCATATTGATAATAATTCATTACGTAATTTGTGCAAAGAGTTATTAAACATTAAATCTAAATTTCCGTCATAATTGTCAATTAAATAGTTCATAAATACTTTTATTTTTTTTGCTTTTTGATAATTGTATAATGCAGGTTTTATTAATAAAGCTAGTTCCTCTTCTTCTATATCTAATAACTTGTGTGCATCAATTAAATTTTTATTTTTTAAGTTATTAATTGCTTTTTCAACATTTCTCCATGCTACTGCTTGAGTAAGGATTGCACCAATAATTATTTCTAATTTAGACTCAGCAGGCCACCATTCTTGAGGGCCAAAATGCCCTAATAATGAATTATATATTTGCATTAATAACTTTTCATTATTTGATAACATACATAATCCTTTCAATATAGTGCCTGTCCTTTCATGTTTCAACAAGCTCTTTTATAGTTCACCATTTGCTAATATATTATTAATTGCTACACTTGCTAAAATTAATCCTGCTGTAGATGGTACAAATGATATACTACCTAATTTTGTATCACTATCTTCTTCCTTTAATTTTTCAGGGATTTCTTCGGAGAATACTACTTTAAGACCTTTTTCAACCCCTAAGATCCTTAACTCTTTTCTGATTTTTCTTGCCATAGGACAACAGGATGTTTTTGATATATCTTCAACTTTGAGTTTTAATGGATCTAACCTGTTAGCCATTCCCATACTGCTTACGATTGGTTGGTTTTTGTTTATACAAGTTTTAATAAGATGTATTTTATCAGGTAAAGAATCAATAGCATCTATAGTATAGTCGTATCGTGTTAAGATATCTTTACTTGTTTTTTCGTTGTATGAATCATTTATAACTTTTAAATTTACAAATGGGTTAATATCTAAAATTCTATTTGCCATAACTTCTGTTTTTAGTTTTCCAACTGTTGAGGTTAAAGCAGGTATTTGCCTGTTAAGATTGCTTTGTTGTATGTAGTCATAGTCAACTATTGTAATATTTCCTACACCACATCTAACTATAGCCTCAGTTGCATAAGACCCTACTCCTCCTAATCCAACTATCAAAACTGAGGATTGCTTTAATATATCTAAGCCATCTTGACCAATTAGTAGCTTAGTCCTCTTAAATGCTTCCATACTTTCTTCCTCCATAAAAAAAGCCCCACCGAGCCGTGAAGCCAAAGTTTAAACCCGCTCTTGCAGGTGGGTGCTCTCCTGCATACTTAGTGTGTCCCATTTGATGGGCTTACACGCCATATGCAGAGTCCAAGCTCCCTTATTGTTGGTGTTGGAAAAAACTTAAAGGCTATTCACGTACACAGCAGGGGTTAGCTCTATTTTCTTTTTACTGTATATTCTTACTATTACTAGGAAAAGCATATCATAGATTAGGTTAATCTTCAAGGATACTAAATTGTCATTATCCGGTAAATCAACCATTGTAAGCTATTGCTCTCTTAGTTTTATTGAAAGCTCTCTTAACTGTTTAGAGTTAACATTAGACGGTGCTTCGGTCATTGGACAAGTTGCTTTTTGCGTTTTAGGAAATGCTATAACATCACGAATGCTATCACGTTTTGCCATAAGCATCAACAACCTATCTATACCAAAAGCTATTCCTCCGTGTGGAGGTGTTCCATATTCGAAAGCCTCAAGCATAAAACCAAATTTTTCTTGGGACTCTTCAGGGGTTAACCCTAAAAGTGCAAACATTTTTTCCTGCCAATCTCGTTTGTGAATCCTTATACTTCCTCCACCAATTTCAATTCCATTTAATACTAAATCATAAGCTCTTGCTTTAATACTATCTGGGTTATTTATCATTTCTTCAATATCATTGACTTTTGGAGCAGTAAATGGGTGATGAACTGCTACATATCTTTTTTCTTCTGCATCATATTCCACTAATGGGAAATCCGTGATCCATGCAAAAGAAAGTTTATTATTATCAATTATATCTAATCTCTTTGCAAGCTCTAACCTAATCACACCTAAAACCTTAGCAACAATATCTTCAGAATCCGCACTGAATAATAGTAAATCTCCTGGCTCTGCTTCTAATTCCTTAAGAATAGACTGTAATTTTTCTTCTTCAAAAAACTTTATTATAGGAGATTTTAGTTCATTTTCACCTACAACTATCCAAGCCATTCCTTTAGCACCATTTTCTATTGCTATGTTTGTCAAATCATCAATTTCTTTTCTAGAAAATGAACCACATTTCTTAGCATTTAGTGCTCTTACTACTCCTCCAGATTTTATAGCACTAGCAAACACTTTAAATTCTACATCTTGAACTAATTCTGTTAAATCTAAAATTTCTAGTCCAAATCTAAGATCAGGCCTATCTGAACCATATTTGGTGATAGCTTCATTATAAGTTATTCTTGGAAATGGAGTTTTAATTTCTTGATTAGTACCTTCTTCAAAAATCTTTGCCATCATTTCTTCAACTATTGTAAATATATCTTCTTCATCAATAAAAGACATTTCCATATCTAGTTGAGTAAATTCAGGCTGTCTATCAGCTCTTAAATCTTCATCTCTAAAACATCTTGCTATTTGAAAGTACCTCTCAGTACCTGCAACCATTAAAATTTGCTTAAAAATTTGAGGGGATTGTGGAAGAGCAAAAAATTCACCTGCATTTACTCTACTTGGAACTAGATAATCTCTAGCACCTTCAGGAGTGCTTTTAGTTAAAATGGGTGTTTCTATTTCGGCAAAACCCTTATTGTCAAGATAGTCTCTCATGGTTTTAATTACACGATGTCTTAGCATTAAATTGTTTTGCATCTCTGGTCTTCTTAAATCTAGATATCTATACTTTAACTTAAGTAATTCATCAACTTCCACATTGTCTTCTATGTAAAAGGGTGGGGTTTTAGCAGCATTTAATAATTCCATTTCCTCTACATAAACCTCTACTTCACCTGTCTTTAAGCTTGGGTTTTCAGTATCTTGAGGGCGCTTAGAAACTTTTCCTCTTACTGCAACAACATATTCTCCTCTTACTTGTTCTGCTAAGTGAAATGCCTCTAGATTTACATCTGGACTAAAAACAATTTGAATAATACCTGAGCGGTCACGTAAATCTATAAATATAAGACCACCATGATCTCTCCTGGTATCAACCCATCCACTAAGTATTACTTCCTGTTCAATATTACTAACATCAATATCTGTTGCATTATGAGTCCTTTTCATCAATTATTTCCTCCTTAAATAGCTAGCTAATAATGTTTTTTACTGTTGATATTAATTCACTAATGTTTGCTTGAACTTGATCTTTAGTCTTCATGTTTCTAATTGTAAATTTTTCTGTTTTTATTTCTTCTTCTCCTATAAAAATAGTGGTTTTAGCACCTAATTTATGGGCATATTTCATCTGAGCTTTGGCACTACGATTGTTATAATCTATATCAGCCTTTATATTTTCACGCCTTAATTTATTTAATAAGTTTGTTGCATATAACTCAAAAGATTTATCCATAACCACTACAAATGTGTCTAAACTATCTTTATTTAAATTGACTTTATCATCTAATGCAAGCAATAATCTTTCCATACCAATTGCAAATCCTATTCCAGGGGTGTCTGGGCCACCACATTGTGCTACTAAATTATCGTATCTGCCGCCACCACCAATAGCACTTTGAGCCCCTATACTTTTTAAATGTACTTCAAATGCAGTATTGGTATAGTAATCTAAGCCACGTACAAGGTTATCATCGTGCACAAAAGATATTTCATTATCCTTAAGTACACTTAAAACACTTTGATAATGATTAGTACAATTATTACACAAACTATTATATAAAATAGGAAAGCCTTCTATTGCTTGCTTACAAGTGTCATTTTTACAATCAAGCACTCGTAATGGGTTATTGTCATATCTACTATTACAGTCTTTACAAAGCTTTTTGCTTATAGGTGTAATGTAATCTATCAGCTTTTGACGATATACTGTTCGACATTCTAGACATCCTACCGAATTAATGTGTAATTCATAATCAGTAAGCTCTAATTTAGTTAAAATTTCTACAAGAAGTAATATTATCTCAACATCTAGTAACGGACTATCACTTCCAAATGCCTCTACACCAAATTGATAAAATTGCCTATATCTCCCTGTTTGTGGTCTGTCATAACGAAACATTGGGCCAAAATAATACCATTTTATAGGTAAAACCCCACCGAATAAGCGATTTTCAACGAACGAACGAACACATGAAGCTGTTCCTTCTGGGCGTAGGGTTATACTTCGTTCAGCTTTATCTGTAAATGTATACATCTCTTTAGCAACTATATCTGTACTCTCTCCTACCCCACGTTCAAATAATTCAGTGTGCTCAAATATAGGTGTTCTTACTTCTTTGTAGCCAAATAATTCAGCAGTTTCCTTAATAACTTGCTCAACGTACTGCCATTTCCAGGATTCTTCAGGTAAAATATCATATGTACCTCTAGGAGCTTGTATTTTCATAATTTTCCTCCATTAAAACATTCCTTGGATAATTCTAATTTACGGTCATTAGCTTGTCAACTTTGCGTCTAATAAGCTCTTCAACCGATTTTATGTAAGCATTAGGATTCTTAGGATTATATATAGACACTAATGTAAAATCATCTGGATTAATAAACTTGCTTGAAGCACCTCCGCCTAAACCAAGAATTGTCTGTCGTTCTTCCATTACTTGAATGTTGTAATTACAATAATTTCCTGATAAAGAATATCCTACGTTCTCCATGTTTGCATACATAAATTTTTGACGATATAAATAATAAGGTTCGTAACGATTTTTAATTAAAATTGAGTTTATCTTATCTATTGTTTTTTTTATAATATCTACTTTATCTAAAACATTTCGTTTTCCTTCTTTTTCCATTAGCAAAGAACCTTTTTTTGTAGCAAGAGTGTGAACGGTTATATTCTCTGGCTCAAACTCTAAAACCTTATGTAATGTTAAAATATTATCATCAATATTTTCTTGCTCAAATCCCACTATCAAGTCTGTATTTATTTGTTTAAAGCCTATTTTTTTTGCCCATTCTATAACTTTTTTAAATTGAGAAATATCATGATTTCTACCTATAATTTTAAGAGTATCCGCTTTCATCGTTTGTGGATTAATGCAGATTCTTTCAACCCCATATTCCTTTAATATTTTTAGCTTATTTAAACTTATGGTATCAGGTCTTCCAGCTTCAACTGTTATCTCAGTAGTAGCTTTACTAACTAGCTTGTCCTTTATGGTTTTCAATAAACTAACCATATCTTCTTCATTTAATATAGTAGGAGTTCCTCCCCCTAAATATATGTTTTGTACAGCAATGTTCTTTTCTTTTATAACATTACTGATTGCCTGAATTTCTTTAACCAAACTAGACAAAAAGGGAGGAATATCTGTTTCATAATTTTTAAGGACTGCACCAGGAAATGAACAATAATAGCATCTTGAAGGACAATAAGGTATGCCTATATAAACACTTATATATCTTCTTGTATCATCAGAACTTAATAAGTATTCCCGATTATTTAATGCTACCGTTAAAAGTAAGTCAGTTTTTTCTTTTTTGACTCTATATTCTGAATTCATTTCATTTCTTATTTCATTTTTTGTATAACCTTTATCTAATAGCCTATGTATTATTTTAATTGGCCTTATACCCGTTAAAATGCCATATGAACTCAGTTCTTTATTTAGATGTTTACTTAATAGCTCATATGTAAATAGTCTAGTAAACTTTCTAATTTGATTACTAGCTTGGTCAGACACCTTTATATTAAACTCTTTTCTTAAGTTTGTTTTTTTATCTAAGGAGTCAATCCCCCCTTCTATAATAATTAATTCATCAGTAGATATAACTTTAATAGTTACTATTATATCTGATTGGTTTGTATTATCTATGTAAATAGTTGCATTTGGATAAGCTAGTCTCAATAAGTCGTGTATATAATTATATAATTTGCTAGGATTCAAAAAACAAAAAATATTCATAAAGCACTTCCGTTCTTATTGTTTATATTTAGTATTTTATCCTAAAATACAAGCTAATTACACATACTTGGTAATAACAAAATTAACATTATGCTTTTAATGTCGATATTTGTGAAGTATTATATTTTTATAGAGATTTAGATAGGGAGGGAATTAAGTGCGAAGATTAATTTATTTATTATTCGCTATAATAATCATTGTTATTATTGTATGGGGTACAGGCTCAACACAAGAAGAAACGGAATTTCAACCAACTATTCTTAATCCATTAGGACCAACGGTCATACCAGTTGCTGGAATAACCGGTGATAAGTTAGAATCCGACATACCTGTTGATGTCCATTTTTATAAAAACACTGATGAAGCAATTGCTATGCTATCTTCTGATAGTGGACAATTTGCTGTTCTTCCAGTTACTGCTGCCGCTAACATTTATAATAGTGGTATCGATATTACTATGTTAGGAGTATATAACTGGAAAGTGTTCTATATGGTTGCTTCTAATGAAGTAGAATTTAATGATTGGGGTTCCTTGAAAGAAAAAACAGTCTATACTCCTATTGGTCGTGGACAAACAGCAGATATACTTATGAGGTTTGCATTAAGTAAACAAGGTGTTGACCCTGAAAGTGAAGTAGAAATACAATATGCACCACCTCAAGAAATAGTGACTTTATTCCAGACTGGTAAAATAGACTATGCAGCACTTCCAGAGCCTTTTGCTTCCTTAGCAATAAATGATGGAAATGGAGAAATTGTTTTAGATTTACAAGAGTATTGGGGTAAGATTAATGAAACCAATGAGCGAATACCGATAACAGGACTTTTTGTAAAAAATGATTTTTTAGATTCGTATCCTCAAGAAACACAAGAAATAGTTCAACTTTTTGATGCATCAATAAACTGGTCAAATGCAAATGTTGATAAAGCTATAGAAGTATCACAAGAAACATTACCAATACCTCAACCTATTATGAAAGATGCACTTACAAGAATTGATTTTTACTATGTACCTGCATCTAGGTGTCAGGAAGAAGTAGATGACTTTTTAAGAAAAATGCAAGAATTGTATCCACAGGGTATTAGGGAATTACCTGATGAAAGGTTTTATGCTCAATGATTCAGTTTCTTCGCTCTTTAGTTGGAATTGCAGTATTTATTGCTATTTGGTATTTAACAGCTTTTATTCTTGATGAAGCTATTATATTGCCACCACCTAATGAGGTTTTTGGTATATTTTTTAATTTATTTTTTGATAATACAATTATTATGGCTGCTTTCCATACTATTTGGAAGGTAGTCCTAACTCTTGTAATTGTAATGTTTTTTGGAGTTTTAGTAGGTTTAATACTGGGCATGTTTACTCCTTTATACGATATGTTTAGACCAATAATCCTTATAATACAAGCTGTACCTGTAGTTTCGTGGTTATCTTTAGTGATTTTTGCTTGGGGAATAGGTTGGAAGGGACCAGTGTTTATAGCTGTTTTATCACTTCTACCTATTGCAATATTAACAACTGTTGCTGGAGTAAAAAGTCTTGATAATAGATTAATTGAAGTTGCTAAAGTTTATCGGGTTCCATTCAAAACTGTTTTTAAAGATATATACTTAGGATCACTTGTACCTTTTATAATTGCAGTTGTTGATGTAACCATAGGACAGGCTTGGAAGGTCATCCTAGTAGCAGAATATCTAGCCGGAAACAATGGTTTAGGGGTTTTAATTTTAGCTGCAAGATGGGAAGTTAATATTCCACAGGTATATGCATTAACTCTAATTGCAGTAATTATTGGATTAATAGCAGAACGACTAATTAAAATAGGATTAAGGAGGCTCTCTTTAAGGTGGGTACCAGCTTAACTATAGATAACCTTAGTGTTAGTTTTGCTAATCTTGAAGTTATAGACAATTGGAATTTCACCATTTCTAATAGCGAGCGTATTGTTTTGCTTGGACCTTCTGGAGCAGGTAAAACAACTTTTTTACGTGTAATAACTGGTCTAGAAAAACCTTCATCAGGAACCATAAATATAACTACAAAAAAAATCGCCATGGTATTTCAGGAACCACGCCTTATACCATGGCGAACTGTTAAAGATAATCTCTTGTTTGTAAATAATAATTCAGACCCCACCGAAATATTAAAACGTCTTCAACTTTCAGAATTTGAAGACTACTTCCCCCACCAACTAAGTGGAGGTATGCAACAAAGAGTTAACTTAGCTAGAGCATTAATGATTGATCCAGATATACTAATACTAGATGAAGCTTTTTCCTCTTTAGATTGGGCAGTAAAAATACACATTATGAAGGATATGTTATCACAATGGAACCAAAGAAAATTCACCTGTATTTCAGTAACCCATGATTTAAAAGAAGCTCTTTATATTGCTGATAGAATAATTATTATCTCACCAAGACCATCTTCGATAATACATGATATTAAAGTAGAATTAAGTGAAAATGAAAGAAGTTTTACTTCTACAAAACTACTTGAACTAGAAGCAAAACTTCTCAACATCATTACAAATTTATAATATATCACAGGGACGTTTCTAGTGATATATTTTTACAGGAAGGGGTTGTTTTTTCTTTCGAAGCCGATTGTTGTTGCAGGGCCGTGGCCCGGGTATGCTACAACCTCGTCCTCATAGCATAAAAGTTTATCTTTTATGTTTTGAATTAATTCTTTGTGAGAGCCACCGGGAAAATCAGTTCTACCTATTGAACCTTGAAATAGGGTGTCTCCTACGAAAATTACGTCACCACATTTTAAACATACTCCACCAGTACTATGACCTGGAGTATGAATTACCTCCAGCTCAACTGTGTTACCTATTTTAATTACATCTCCATCTTCCATAAATTCATCGGCAGCAGGGCTAGTTACTTTATCTCCCATTAAGAAAGAGAAGTTTGCAACTGAATTAGTAAGCATTTCGGCATCATTTTCATGAATTAGTATTTTTGCATTTGTTCGTTCTTTAACTCCTGAATTTCCACCAATATGATCTATATGACCATGAGTATTAATAATGTATACCGCTTTTAATTCATTATCCTTTAAAAAATTTACTATACCTTTGGGATTTCCTCCCGGATCTATTACTGCAACTTCTTTTGTTTCCTCACAACCTACTATGTAACAATTTACCCCCATATGGTTAATTTGTAGGGCATGCAAAATCATATTATTATCCTCCTTTAAAAGTTTTTTTCACTGTCTAAAATAATAGTACAGGGACCATTATTTATTAAACTTACCTGCATATTAGCTGCAAATATTCCAGTCTTAATATTTATATCATATTTTCGAGCATAATCTATACAGTAATCGATCATTGCTGAAGCCTCATCAGGTAAAGCTGCCTCTGTAAAACTAGGTCTTCTCCCTTTGCGCACATCTCCATATAAAGTAAATTGACTTATCACAAGAATTTCACCTTGGATGTCTAAAACCGAGTTATTCATTTTTCCAGTTTCATCTTCAAAGATTCTCAAATTTAATATTTTATCCATAATATACTCTGCATTTTTTAAAGTATCACCCGATTTTACACCTAGTAATACTGTTAAACCATCAGAGATTTCTGCTACCTTTTCATTATCTACTTCAACATAACTTGAACTTGTCCTCTGTACAACTGCTCGCAAATTTATTCACCTCTTATTTCACTAGGTAAGACTCTTTTCACTTCAAAAACATCTCTTACTTTTTTAATTCGTTGAATAACAGCCTGCAAATGGCTTATATCTTTAATTTCAAGCTTAAAGTTCATTACCGCATAGTTATTCTTTGTTACCCTAGAATAAACTGAGTTAATATGAATTTTCATATCAGCAAATACGTTTAGAACATCTGTTGTTAGTCTATGTCTATCATATGCTCTAACTTCTAATTCTACTGTATAAACCCCTACGTCATTTGCCCATTCTACATCGACTATTCTATCTTTTTCATTTTTCAAATAGTTAATCATGTTAGGACAATCTTGTCTGTGTACAGATACTCCTCTGCCTCTGGTAATATACCCTATAATTTTATCTCCAGGCAATGGATTGCAGCAACGAGCAAGTCTCATTACTACATCATCTACACCCCTAATCCGAATTGAATTAGTTTCCCTACTAACTTTTGATTTAAAAGCTGGAACCTCTAATATATCTTCCATATGCTTATCATGGAAAAACATGTCTTTTAACTTATTAATAACTTGATTAGCTGTTATTGTCCCATCACCTAGAGCTGCAAATAAATCATCAACCGTATGGAAAGAAAACCTTGTGCCTACTTCTAAAAGTTGTTCTTCTTTCATGAACTCCTTAGGTATTAAGTGTTTCTTTTTCAGTTCATTTTCAAGTATGTCATGACCTTTAATTATATTTTCTTGTCTTTTTTCACGTTTAAACCACTGCTTGATTCTTGATTTTGCAGAAGAAGTTTTGACAAAATTTAACCAGTCATGAGTAGGACCAGGAGAACTTTTTGAAGTCATTATATCAACAATGTCACCATTATTAAGAGGTGAATCTAACGGTACTATTCGTCCATTAACTCTAGCACCTATACATTTATGTCCGACCTCTGTATGAACACGATACGCAAAATCAACTGGACATGATCCTTTTGGTAGTTCTATAACATCGCCTTTTGGTGTAAAAACAAATACCGTATCATCAAACAAGTCTATTTTTAATGATTCCATAAATTCTTTTGTATCTTTTACTTCATGCTGCCATTCCATAATTTGTCTTAACCAAGATAATTTTTCATCAAATTTCTTTTCTTTATTACTAAACCCTTCTTTATAACGCCAATGAGCTGCTATTCCATACTCCGATGTACGGTGCATATCCCATGTGCGAATTTGAACTTCAAATGGCTCACCACCCTTTCCTATAAGGGTAGTGTGTAAAGATTGATACATATTGCTTTTAGGAGTAGCTATATAATCTTTAAATCTACCAGGAAGAGGTTTCCACATAGTATGAATTATCCCTAGTACACCATAACAATCACGCACACTATTAACTATTACACGAATAGCTACTTTATCATAAATCTCATCTATGTCTTTATTTTGTTTAAGCATTTTTTTATATATGCTATAGATATTTTTAGGTCTACCTGCTATATCTGCTTCAACACCTATTTGGTCTAAACCTTCTACTATTTGATTAATAAGTTCATTAACATATTCTTCTCTTTCTTTCCTCTTTTGTTTTAACCGCTTTGCTACTTTATAATAAGTTTCAGGATCTAAATATTGAAATGATAAGTCTTCAAGCTCCCATTTAAATTTAAAAATTCCAATTCTATGAGCTAATGGAGCAAAAATTTCCATTGTCTCAAGTGCAGCTTCTTTTTGTTTATGTTCTTCTTTATGATGAAGTGTTCTCATATTGTGGAGTCTATCCGCAAGTTTTATAACTATAACACGAATATCTTTAGCCATTGCAATTAGCATTTTTCTAAGGTTTTCGGCTTGAGCATCTTCTTTGGTTTTAAATTTTATCTTACTTAATTTTGTTACTCCCTCTACTAACAAACCTATTTCATCACTAAATTCATTTACCAAATTCAAATAAGTAATATTGGTGTCTTCAATAACATCGTGAAGTAATGCAGCACATATTGTAGCAGTATCCATTTCAATTTCAGTTAATATTAAAGCTACCTCAACCGGATGAATTATATATGGCTCACCTGAAATCCTAGTTTGTCCTAAGTGAGCCATTTTGGCATAATTATATGCTCTATCGATTAAATCAAGATCTGCACTTGGATCATACTTTTTCACTTGTTCAGTTATTAAGTCAGGTCCCATAATTAATCACACCATTTTATTACATTATTTAACACTTTTTCAAATTTGCAAAAAGCTTCTTTTTCAGCTATACCCTCAAGATAATATGGCGAATCGTACAGATTTAGAACCGCTTCAACAGATTTGAAAAACTTTATTGAAATAATACTACCGTTTTTTTCGACATGACACAACCCTAGATCCATTAATATGTTAAGTATTGGAATTAAATCAAATACTGTGAAATCACACTTCATGTAGTTAGCCATTTTTTGAGCTAAACTATCTTTATCTTCATTAATTAATAAGTCTGAACGATACTTAAAGTAACTTAAGGCATTTTTTACAAGATCATGGTTTGGATATTTTCGATTAAGATAGTTTTTATTTAAGTTAACTTCATTATCTGAAAACAAAACGACTACTTCCATTTCAGAAGTAGCACACATTTGATCAGCTACTGACATTAATTCATATTCACCAAAAGGTGCATTTGCTAAAAATATTTCTTTAATATTTTTAGTTTCTATCGTTTTATCGGTATAACTTCCGTCTACAAGAAGAATACTTGGCTGGGATGAAATAAACCGTTGCCGTATAACTTTCCTTTTCAAGTTTTCTTTCACACCAGCTTCAATATTTACATTTTTAAATTTTTCCTTAATTTTACTAATAGTATTACTTCTATTTGCATAAATTATTGTATAATTTGTTGGTTCTATCAATGGTTTTTTGGGTTGCCATGAAAAATTGGCTAAAGGAAAATCTATAGTATCAATTTTATACCTTTTTTGTAAGTTAAGCCATTTATCCAAATCTACCTTTTGCCAAATAAATACTAAATATTTAAGAACAGAAGGTAGTTGTCTTTTTTTTAAATAATATTCTAAATAAGCTGTAGTAGTTAAAAAAACCTTTGGTTCTTCATTAACTAATTGTTCTTCGGTTCTCTTTCTAGAGTAATATGTAGTATTACCATGCAGTTCAATTAATTTATTAGAACGTAAATAGTTTTTCCAAAGATGTTTATGTTTTAATAAGCTTCTATATGTAGGATAAACATATAGAACTGGACTACCATTATCAATTTCATTAACTGTATTTTCTATAATTTGGTTTACCTTGGTATAATTAAAACCATCAGGTATATAACTACTTTTCATATCTAAAACTTTTATTTGAATGTTTTTATTACCTCTAAACTCATTTTCATTCAGTTCACCTACAATATCTACTGTTGTAAGGTGTGTAGGTAAACTATGAAATTCAGCCTTATAAAAGCCAATTCCATCAACTTTATTTAGACCAATTTTAAATTTTATATGCTCCTTATTCTTACCTACTAAGTCTTGATCATATACTTCCGTGTTTCTTAGAACAAATATAGGAAATGAATTTTTTTCACCAAAAGGCTCAAGTAAACGTATCTCATCTATAAGCTGGGGTGTAATTTGCTCTGTATTTAACTCTGCATCTATATCTATTGTTTTATATTTTTGATCTTCACTTCTACTTTCATCGATAATAGAATAAATTTTTTGTTTAAATACATTAAATTTGACTTTTTTAATACTTAGGCCGACAGCCATCTTATGGCCACCATACTTCTCCAAATGTTCAGAGCACATTGCCAGTGAGCTATGTAAGTTTATATTATTTACACTTCTACCAGACCCTTTCCCTTCCTCTCCTTCCCAAGATATTAGTATTGTGGGAAGATTGAAGCGATCTACAAGTCTTGAAGCTACAATGCCCAAAACCCCATGATGCCAATTATCGTCTGCTAAAATTATTGCAGGTTCATTTTCTAAATCTACATTATTATTTATACGAAATACTGCCTCTTTATAAATTTGCTCTTCAATGGTCTTACGATTATTATTCATAGTACATAGGTTATCCGCTATGAACTTTGCTTTTTCATAATCATCACATAATAGCAATTCTATACTTGTTTTAGCATTTTCTAATCTACCAGCAGAATTTAATCTAGGTGCAAGTATAAAACCTATATGCCAACTAGTTAACACCTTATCTGTAAGTCCACATTTATCAATTAAAGCTTTTAAGCCAACTCTATTAGTGTCTTGCATAACATTTAGTCCGGCTTTTACTAATAGTCTATTATCTCTTAATAATGGAACAATATCTGCAACTGTTGCTAAAGCAACTAAATCAAGCCACCTATAAAGTTCTTCATCTGATACCTTGTTTTTACATAGTGCTCGAGCCAAATAATAAGCTACTCCAACTCCAGCTAAATCAACCACCTCTTTTTGTTCATTATCTAATTTTGGGTTTATTATACTAAGTGCCTCTGGAAGTATTTCTGATGGGGTGTGATGATCTGTAATAATAACATCAATCCCTAATTCATTTGCTAGTTCAACTTCCTGTAAAGAGCTAATCCCACAATCAACTGTTATAATAAGCTCATATTTTTGATCATTTAAATGTCTTATGGCTTCAATATTCAAACCATACCCTTCTGTAAATCTATTAGGAACATAATAGTCCACTTCATGTCCTAACAGCCTAAAACATTCCTTGAGTAAAACTATACTGCAAACCCCATCAACATCATAATCACCATAAATAACAACTTTTTCTTTATTTCTTATTGCATTTTCAATTCTTTTTACTGCTTCTTGTATTCCACTTAATAATAATGGATCTGATAAGTTTTCAATGGTTCCATATAAAAACATTTGTGCATCTTTTTCTTTTGTTATTCCTCTATGAATTAATAATGATGCTAAAGTAGATGAAATATTTAGTTTTTTGCTTAAGCTTTCTGCAGCATCTCGATTATTTTTTCTTAAATTCCAAATATGTTCAAAATTCATAGATACTCCCCAAGTTGTAATATTTTAAATAATTATAAACTAAAAATTGATTGTAGTGTAAAAAGTTCAAGCTACAACCTTTTATAATTTCTAATTAATGAGACCGTTTTAATAAGATAGTACAAGTAATCGTACCTAAGAAACCAAAAACAACCATATATGAAAATCCTATAGAATAATGAGTGGTTAAATCAATTAAAAATCCGATAATAAATGGAGAAGCTCCCCCAATTAAGTTGCAAATACCATTCATAACCCCTGAGCCTGTTCCAACTAAGTTAGAAGGTAATAGTGATTGCAAAAGAGCCCATACAGGAGCATAATAGAGCATACTAAAGCCTCCACAAAGGGTTAATAAAGCAAGACAAATTATATTGCTTTGAACAAAAAGTGCTACTAAAAGTGAAAGTGCAGCACCTGTAAATGCAACTATTCCGAAAATAGCTCTTTTTCCTACCCGGTCGGATAATACTCCTCCTAATATCACAGTTACAGCAGCAAGCATATATGGTAAAGTTGCTACCCAACCTAATGCTTCTAAATCAAATAATCTTACCTCTACTAAATATTTAGGAAGCCAAGTTAGTAACCCCCACCAGATTGTTGTAAAACAGATAAATGAAACACATACCAACCAATAATCTAATGAACTTAATAGATTTTTAAATAATATAAAACGTGATTCCTTATTTGTCACTTTAATGTCATTTTGCTCTCTTATAATAAATTCCTTTTCTTTCTCTGTTGAAAATTTACTAATTATAGGGTTATCAGACACCATATTAAATAATAATGGTATTAAAGTCATAAAACTAAGTATAGCTATAATGTAAAAAGAAGCCTGCCAATTATACTGTGTTACTATAAAAACAAAGAATGGCATTGCTATAATTGGTCCAACACAACCCCCAACGGCATAAATAGCATTAGCTTTTCCGCGCTCTATAGGCGGAAACCAGTTACGTATTATTATACTTTGGTTAGGAAAATAAATACCCTGCCCTACACCAAGCAAAACACGTGCAACTAATATCCCCATAATACCTGTTGCAAGTCCACCAAATAATAATGAAATTGAAGCCAATGATAGTGCAATAATCATCCCTTTTCTAGGACCAATCCAATCACCTATAGGTGAAGCAATCATGTTTGTAATAGAATAAGATATCAAAAACAAAGTCATTAATAACCCTTGTTTTGAGTTTTGCCCTATTAAATCCATTTCGGTTAAAAATATGGGATCAACCAACAATATACTAACATTTATTCTTTGAAAATAAATAATTAACCAAATTACAAACAACATCCCCATGATGTAATATCTAAAATTATCACTTTTAATATTAAAATTATTTATCAATTTTTTCTCCTACTCCCAAACTCAAATATATGGGTTATCGCCTTACCACTTAATCAAGAAATTTAGACATTATTCTATGCCAACACAACTATTATATAATTTAACTAATATCTTCTAAAGACTGTTTTTTATTTAATTATCTATCCCAGACGTTCTAAGCAATTACAGATTAACTAAGTTTTCAAATAATTCCACATTAATCCTGTTAGCATTAATAATAGTTGAACATATATATTTTATATAGAAAAGCCAATAGCTTTTTACTTTTGGAGGTGTAATAATTGACAAAAATTAGACATATGTTTCCAGGTGGTAATACCTGTTATGGTTTTTACTCCTTTTATGATTATATTGTTCCACATAATGCACGAAAAAAAATTGTACTCAAAGGAGGACCTGGTGTAGGAAAATCTACCTTTATGAAAGCTTTAGCAGAAGATTTGAATCAGCAAAATCAAAAACTCGAATATCATTGGTGTTCAGCTGATAATGAATCACTAGATGCAGTAGTATTTGGTGATCAAGAAATTTGTATATTAGATGGTACTGATCCTCATAAAGTCGACCCTCGTTATCCTGGCGCAGTTGACGAAATTATTAATCTTGGTGACTATTGGTATGAGGAAAAAATACAAGTTAATAAAGAACACATCATTAGACTAACCAATAGCAAAAGCCTTTGTTTTAGTAGAGCTTATATCAGGTTAAAAGAATGTAAAATGGCTTTAAATGAGCTTAAAAGTTATTATGAGGAGTGTACGGACATTAATGCAGTGCATCGAAATGTTTTAGAATTAGCTGAATTTTTACTTCAAAATAGTCAGACTTCGTATATTCAACCAAGACATTTATTTGGAGCAGCTATTACCCCTAACGGTATAGTTACTAAAGTAAATAGTTTAATTGATAAAGATTTTCGTATTTGTGCAATTAAGGGAAGTCCCGGAATAGGAAGTAAAAGATTATTTAAATATACTCAAGAGTTAATAGAGTTAACAGGTGTATATGCAGAATTTTTCCATAATCCCTTTGACCCGGAAGATATTGACATAATAGTTGTACCTCATAGTAAAACTGCAGTTATTGATATCTCTACTTTAATAGTGGATTATGAAAAACACTTAAATGGAATAAACTATAAAAGATATTTAGATTTTAATAATTTTATTAAAACACCAATAATAAAGAAATATACTAATAATATAGCTAAAGCTGAATCTCGTTTTCGCTCAGGCTTGAATGAAGCTATTGAATTTATTAATCAAGCCAAAAAATATCATGATGATTTAGAAGCTTATTATATACCTGCTATGAATTTTGACAGCATAAGTATCCTTCGAAAGGAATTACATGACAAACTACTAAACCTATTTTAAAACAAAAAACCCGGTTTTAGAAATAAACCGGGTTTTGATTCTACTTTTTTTTTAAACTTCTTGTATCCAACCAAATTCATCTTTTACTTTTCCGTATTGAATACCTGTTATAGTTTCATATATTTTTTTGGATAATTCTCCTGTTTTACCATCATTGATTTTTATTATTTTTTCATTCCAGTTTAATTCTCCAATTGGAGATATTACTGCAGCTGTTCCTGTGCCAAATGCTTCTTCAAGTTTTTGATCTTCATGAGCTTGATAAATTTCTTCAATACTTATACGTCTTTCGGTTACTTTTACTCCCCAATGTCTAAGAAGTTGAATTGTAGATTCACGAGTGATTCCACCAAGTATACTGCCATCTTCTAATGTTGGAGTTATTACCTCACCATCTATCTTGAAAAATACATTCATTGTACCAACTTCTTCTATATACCTTTTCTCCAGACCATCTAACCATAAAACTTGAGTATAACCTTTAGCTTGTGCTTCCATTTGGGCTTTTAAGCTAGCAGCATAGTTACCAGGAGTTTTAGCATAACCAACTCCACCTTTTACCGCTCTTACATAGTTGTTTTCTACATATATTTTAACAGGGTTGATTCCTTCTGGATAATAAGCACCTACTGGAGATAGTATAATCATAAATTTATAAGTAAATGATGGTCTTACCCCCAAAAATGGATCTGTAGAAATTATAAATGGTCTTATGTACAGTGATGTATCTTCTGCTGATGGAACCCAATCACTGTCCATTTCAACTATCGCTTTAATTGCTTCCACAGTTAAGTCAACATCTATAGGAGGGATACATAAACGTTCATTAGAAATATTTACTCTTTCCATGTTTTTTTCAGGTCTAAATAGTAATATTTTTCCTTCATCTGATTTATACGCTTTTAAACCTTCAAATATAGCTTGTCCATAGTGTAGAACCATAGTTGCTGGATCTAATGCAATATCTCCGTATGGTACAATTCTTGGATCATGCCATCCTTTACCTTCAGTATAATCCATAACAAACATATGATCTGTAAAATATTGTCCAAAACCTAGACTCTTTTCATCCGGTTTTTGCTTTGGCATATTATTTTTTTCAACTTTAAAATTAGCCTGCATATTTATTCCATCCCCTAACTTTAAGTGTTTAAAATACTTAATATTTTAATTATTATTTTAACTTATTTATTATCAATGACTCTATAGTTTTTTCTTATAAATTTGTAGAATACAGTATTCATTATACAAAATATCATTAATCTATTAATTGATTCCACTAAAAAAGCTAAACTTAGACTATGGAATCGGCTGAGCAAACATGTTTATCACACCACTCATTCATTAATTAAATTTATAAACCTTGACTAACTCCCCTTTTATCACTCCTTGCTGCTCAGCTTCAATATGTATATATCCATCTGCATTAGAAAGTAAAGTCATTAAACCAGATTTCCCTATTAAAGGGGTTGCTGTTGTACCACTTTCTGTTTGAATTAGCTTTACTGGTATAAAATCATCTCTTCCTGCTTGTGATGGTAAATTTATATCTATAACTGCTTCTATAGTATTTATTGATGATACTCCCAGTATAGGTAAACAAAGGATATAAAGCATCATCAAAGCAGATACTGGGTGACCTGGTAAACCAATAACAATCTTATCACCAATTTTTACAACCATGGTAGGTTTACCTGGTTTTACTGCAACTCCATGAAACAACATTTGTGCTTCTTCAAAAGAAAGTAATACATCAAGTGTTAAATCCATAGTACCTACTGAACTTCCACCAGACATTATTAATAAGTCATTTTCTGATAAAGCTTTTTCTATTGATAATTTTAATTCATTATAATCATCTTTTGCAATTGGATAAAGTCTAAGTGTGTTGCCAATCTTTTTTAAAGCTGACGCAATAGTGTAGGAATTAATATCTCTTATCTGTCCTAATTCTGGCTTTTGTTCTATAGGAACTATTTCATCTCCTGTAGAAATAATTCCAATTTTATATTTTTCGTATACTTGTAAGCTTGTAATACCTACTGAGGCTAAAACTCCTATATCTTGGGGTTTTATATTTATGCCTGATGTAAATATAGTTTGCTTTTTGTTTACATCTTCACCTTTTTGTATTACATTTTCTGATGGGCTAACCGGTTTAAATATTAATACAGTATCGTCTCCTAATTTTTCTGTATATTCAACCATGACAACTGCATCAGCCCCTACAGGTAGCATGCCACCTGTAGGTATCCAAAGACACTCATTACTATTGATTTTGATAACACTTTCCTGGTCAATCTGTAAACTACCTTTAAAATCTAAGAATTGTGGAGAAGATTCACTTCCTCCATATGTATCTTCTGCTTTTACAGCATATCCATCTACAGTAGACCTATTAAATGCCGGAATATCTTCCGTACTAACTACATCCTGTGCTAAAACATGATTTAATGAATCAAGCAAGGTTACTGTCTTAGTTTTTTTAAGTGGTAGATTGTCTTTTATTAATTTTATTGCATCTTTATAATTAACTACTTTTAAAAATTCACCCATAAAACTCACCTCAAAAGTATTTTTCCATATTATACTTTTTAAACTTACAACTAACAAATAATAATAGTGGTTTTTGCGATAAGCTTAACTTAGACTATGGAATCGGATGAGCAAACATTTTTATCACATAGTTATTTTCAATATCTTTTTGTCTTTTACCTTTTGTTTTTATAAAATAAGGAAAAGGTTATTGTAAAGGAGATTAATTAATGAAAAGAAATATATACATAAAAAATACACCTTACGAGGCTGCTATTGAAACATTTATTAAAAAACTTAATGAATATGAATATTTTAATGTAACATCTGAAGAAATAGATTTGTTAAATGCTTATGGAAGAATTACAAGTGAACCTGTTATAGCAAAACAATCTGTACCACATTATCCAGCCTCTGCTATGGATGGTATAGCAGTAAAAGCTGAATCAACTATTGGTGCCCATGAAAATAATCCTGTCAATCTTGACAAAGATGTTGATTATATCCTAGCTGATACTGGTGATTATATACCACCTGAATATGATTCTGTAATTATGGTTGAAGATGTTAATTTTTATGATGATATTGCTCAAATAATAAAGCCAGCTGTTCCTTGGCAACATATTCGCTCTATAGGTGAAGATTTAGTTGCTAATGAACTAATTTTACCTAGTTTTAATATATTAGGCGCCTATGAAATAGCCTCTATTTTAAGTGCTAGTATACAAGCTGTAAACGTAGTTAAAAAACCAATTGTTGCTATAATTCCTACCGGCACAGAGCTAATTGAAAGGGGTTATGAAGAAATACCACCAGGTAAAATAGTTGATACAAATAGTAAAATGCTTGCTTATTTAAGCCAAGAATGGGGAGCTGAAACAATAATTCATCCTATTGTTCCCGATAATAAAGAACTTATAGAGAAAGCTGTTTTAAAGAGCACAGAAAAAGCAGATCTAGTTATTGTTTGTTCAGGCTCTTCAGCAGGTAGAGAGGATTATACTTCTGTAATTGTTGAAGAACTCGGAGAATTAATTATACATGGAGTTGCTATTAAGCCAGGGAAACCCGCAATACTTGGAATAATTGATAAAAAACCTATAATAGGAGTCCCCGGTTATCCCGTTTCGGCAAATCTAGTATTTAATCTTTTTGCCAAACCTCTTATATATAAGAAACAAGGCTTATTTACTCCTACCCCACCGGAATTAGAATCTCTTGTTTCAAAAAAAATTGCTTCAAATATGGGTGTTGATGAATTTATAAATGTTAATATAGCTAAGGTTGGTAATTCTTATATTGCTTATCCACTTAATAGAGGTGCAGGAATAACCTCTAGTTTAGTAAAATCTGATGGATTAATGCAAATTGCAAAAGAATCAGAAGGAGTAAATCCAAGTACCCCCATGAAAATTTCAATTAATAGAGATAAAAACAGTATAGATAATACTATAGTTAGTATAGGTAGCCACGATATTTGTATGGATATCCTCTGGGATCTTTTACAGAAAAATCACAATATTAGACTTGCTTCTACTAATGTTGGAAGTATGGCAGGAGTTATGGCTTTAATGAGAAAAGAAACTCATATGGCTGGTATACACTTATTAGATGAAGAAACTGGTAAATATAATGTGAAATTTTTAGATAAATATCTTAAAGATACAAAATTTCTTTTAGTAAACCTTGTAAAAAGAGAACAGGGATTGATTGTTAAAAAGAATAATCCATTAAATATAAACTCCATAAATGATTTACAAGATAAAAAAATACGGTTTATAAATAGACAGCGTGGATCTGGTACAAGGATTTTATTAGATTATTTATTAAAACAAAATTATATAGACAGCGCTAACATTAACGGTTATAATCGCGAAGAATATACCCACCTTTCAGTTGCAGCTGCAGTGAAAAATGATACCTGCGATGTAGGTATGGGCATATATGCAAGTGCAAAAGCATTTAACTTAGATTTCATCCCACTTGCAGAAGAAAACTATGATTTATGTATTTTATCTGATCTTATGAATAAGCATTATTTAGAGTATTTATTAGAAGCTATTTCTAGTAATGAGTTTAAAAACCGAGTTAATAGTTTTGGTGGATATGGTGTAGATATAACTGGCAATATTATTTATCAAAATAACAATAAATAACTTTGTTTTATGCAACTTATACTTTAGGGTTATTTATGTTTGTATTCAAAAAAATACAAGGGTTTTTCTCATTAATATAGAAAATTAACATGTTAGGAATAATTTTTAAATAGTTGCCTTAAACATAAGGCAACATAAAGTGCATTTAGCACTTTACCAATGGTGCAAGCCATAAAAGTTTTTAATGTTGTGGCAAACGAATCCTTTTAAACCTGAGGGTTAATCGAGTTTAAGAGCAAAAAAAACTGTGCGTTTATATAGTAATTTTTTTGCACTTGCTTTTATCCTTGATGGTATAATATTATTTAAGAGGGTTCGTAACAAAATTTATAGCTAAGGGGAAAGGAGAGTGTGTGATGAGCGCAAAGGTTACCCGTCGACAATTTCTTAAGGTAACCGGAGCTACTGCAGCCAGTTTTGCAGTCCTTGATTTAGGATTTGATATGACTGCAACTGCTAGTAGTGTTAAAGGTTTACGCACCGATGGTGTAAAACCGGTTCCGACCATATGCCCATACTGTGGATGCGGATGTGGACTAGTTGTTTATGCTAGAGAAGAAGCCGATAACAACGGAACTTATTTGATAAGTGTCCAAGGCGATCCTGATAATCCAATTAATCGTGGTACAGCATGCAGTAAGGGTTCTGCTCTATTTAATTTAAGAGAGATTTATGATCCAAAAACAGGAGAACAAAAAATTAATCCACTAAGACCTACAAAGCCACTATATAGGGCTCCAGGTAGTGAAAAGTGGGAAGAAAAAGATTGGGATTGGATGTTCGATGAGATTACTAAAAGAGTAGTAGATACTAGAGATAGAACCTTCGAACACAAAGATGAAAATGGTATTACTGTAAACCGCTGTGAAACCATAGGAAGTATGGGGGGATCAGCATTAGATACTGAAGAAACCTATATATTAAGTAAAATGATGAGAGCGCTTGGTACAGTTTATCTTGAAACCCAAGCCCGTATCTGACACTCCTCGACGGTTGCCGGTCTGGCACCAACAGTAGGTCGTGGAGCAATGACCAATCATTTTAATGATATGGAGTTTACTGATTGTGCTTTAATCATCGGAAGTAATGCTGCTGAAAATCATCCTATGACTTTTAAATGGCTTACTAAAGCTAAAGAAAATAAAGGGGCAAAAATCATTAGTGTAGATCCACGTTTTACAAGAACTTCTGCACGATCTGATATTTATGCTCGAATGAGATCAGGAACCGATATACCCTTTATCGGTGGAATGATTAATTATATTCTTGAAAATAATCTTTATAATGAAGAATATGTTAAATGGTACACTAATGCCACATTTATCGTAAATGAAGATTATTCTTTCGATGATGGTCTTTTTGTAGGATATGATGAGGACAATCGTGTTTATGACCAAAGTAAATGGGCTTTTGAAACAGAAGAAAATGGTGACTTTGTGAAAGATATGGATATGCAGCATCCACGCTGTGTATTTCAGCTCTTGAAAAAGCACTACTCTAGATATGATGTAAAAACAGTTTGTAATTTAACTGGAACACCAGAAAACAAATTCCTTGAAACATGTAAAACTTTTGGTGCAACAGGTCAACCTGGTAAAGCTGGTACTATTTTGTACGCAATGGGTACAACCCAGCATACTGTTGGAGCACAAAATGTAAGAAGTTATGGTATGATACAACTTTTACTAGGAAATGTTGGGCAAGCTGGTGGTGGAATAAATGCTTTACGTGGTGAATGTAATGTTCAAGGTGCTACTGATAGTGCATTGCTATTTCATATCATCCCTGCATATATAGGATCTCCTGTAGCAAAAGCACATCCTGACCTAGATGCCTATAATGCAGTTGAAACACCTGCTAGTGGTTACTGGACTAACAAGCCTAAGTTTTTAGCAAGTCTTCTAAAGGCATGGTGGATGGATGATACACCTGAAAAAGCTTATAATTATCTACCTAAACGTGTAGATGGAAAAAACTATTCTCATATGGCTATGTTTGAAGCTATGTATAATGGTGAAATGGAAGGGCTTTTTGTATGGGGTGGAAATCCTGTAGTTGGTGGACCTAATGCTAATAAAGAATTAGCAGGCTTAGCTAACCTAAAATGGTTAGTAGTAGCTGATATATGGAAAACTGAAACTTCAGAATTCTGGAGCTATGATGCCTGGAATCGTCCAAATAATGTAAACCCATATGGAAATAAAACCCCTCGCGATATTGATACTGAAGTCTTTTTCATGCCTGCTGTTTGTTCATATGAAAAAGAAGGAGCAGTATCAAATAGTGGAAGATGGGCTCAATACCGTTGGAAAGCCGCAGATGGTGTAGGTGATTCAAAATCTGATAGTGTTATGATGAATGAAATAATGCTACGTATTAAAGAATACTATGCATCAAAAGACACACCAGAAAATGAACCTATTAACCGTTTAACCTGGGACTATGGTCCAAAAGGTGATTATCCTGACTTAGATTTTATAGCTAAAGAAATTAATGGCTATAGTGTTGAAAATGGTAGACCAGGAAAACAACTTGGTGGTTTTGGAGAATTGCAAGATGATGGTTCAACAGCATGTGGAATGTGGATTTATTGTGGGAGTTATCCAGAAGAAGGTAAAAACTTAACTAAACGTAGAGATAACACTGACGTTCATTATTCAGGAGTAAATTCAGTAAAGAGTTATTCCAATTGGAGTTGGTGTTGGCCTCTCAATCGCCGTATACTTTACAACCGTGCTTCCTGTACACCTGAGGGTAAGCCATGGAATCCTGATGAACCAGTAATATGGTGGGATGGAGAAAGATGGGTAGGAAATGACGTACCTGATTTTGCTCCAACCAATGATCCAAATAGCCCTACTGGTAGAGATGCATTTATTATGCAAGCTACTGGTGTAGGTGGTCTATTTGCTAATATGGTTGATGGTCCATTCCCAGAGCACTATGAGCCATGGGAAAGTCCAGTTAAATCAACTTTAAATAAAGTTGAATATAACCCTGCCGTATATGTTTGGGAGCCTGATAAGCGAGGTAAAGCTGATAAATATCCATTATTAGCAACAACTTATCGTGTAACAGAACATTGGCAATCTGGTATAATGACAAGAACACTGCCATGGTTAGCTGAATTAGTACCTGATGTTTTTGTTGAACTCAGTGAAGAACTTGCCAGAGAAAAAGGTATTAATAATGGCAGCAATGTTATTATTACTACTACTAGAGGAGATATGAAAGCAGTTGCGTGTGTAACCAAGAGAATAAAACCAATGATAGTTAGTGGCGAAAGTGTGCATCAAGTTGGTATAATCTGGCACTTTGGATTTAATGGTTATGCTAAAGGTGATACCGCTAACTGGTTAACACCACACATTGGTGATGCAACTGTAATGTGTCCTGAATATAAAGCATTTCTCTGCGACGTAAGGAGGGCTTAAACTATGGCGAGAATGGCAAATTTATATGATGTAAGTAAATGTACAGCATGCCGTGGTTGTATGGTAGCGTGTAAGGATTGGAATAAGTTGCCTGCAGTAATTAAGCCTTTCAAAGGAAATTACTCAACCCATGAGGATGTAGATCCTGACACCTATACAATCGTAAAATTTATTGAGCATGAAGATGCACTTGAAGATATACAATGGAATTTCCTAAAATATCAATGTATGCACTGTTCAGATCCAGTATGTAAAAAAGTTTGTCCAAGTGATGCATTTTTCATAACTGAATGGGGTGCTGTTATTAAAGACAGCCAAAAATGTGTTAGCTGTCGATATTGTGAATATTCATGTCCATTTATGGTACCAAAATATTCAGGTAGAGAAGATATGGTAACCAAATGTACGTACTGTTATGATCGTGTAGAAAATGGAGCTACACCAGCATGTTCTAGAACTTGTCCTACTGGTGCACTAACATTTGGTGAGCGTCATAAATTGCTAGTGCAAGCAGAAGAAAGAGTCAAATATCTACGTGCAAATGGATATCCAAATGCAACTATCTATGGTAGACACGAATTAGGTGGACTTAATAAACTTTATGTATTAACAGATACACCAGATAAGTTTGATCTACCAGTTAATCCTACGGTATCCGGAACAGTTGGATTCTGGCAAGATATTGTTCAACCATACTTTGGTTGGCTAATGCCATTAGCACTTGCAGGATCCGCAGTAAGTTTTGTAACTACTCGCTTATTACAAAATAAGAGTGGAGATCATGGGGAAGGAGGTCATGAATAATGCAATTATTACCAGAATATAGAGAAGATGTTAAAAGGGTCGAGAGATTTAGCTATATTGCTCGTTTAACACACTGGGGGCACACAGTGACCTTCTTGCTATGTCTATTTACTGGGCTTGCGTTTTTCTTAGATGCACCATGGTTAGCTGCTATTTTTGGCGGATATTCAGGTGCAGACTTAGTTCATAAAATAGGAGCAGTAGGTTTAACAATATTTGTTTTACTATTTGTTGTTTGTGGTTTTAAATCACTAATTAGATGGGTTAAAGATCTATTCCGTTTTGGTAAAAATGATATTATTTTCTTAATGAAGTTTCCATTAGAGTTCTTAGGAGTTAATGTAAAGATTCCACCTCAAACTAAATTCAATGGTGGAGAAAAAATGAACTCAATAGTAACTTCAACATCAGTAATAGTATTAGGTTTAACCGGATATATTATGTGGTTCCCCGACATCTTTTCACAAAGTATAGTTCTATTAAGCTATCCAATTCATGGTATTGCTGCTATAATAGCTACTTGTATGGTATGTATGCATGCATACCTAGGTTCTTTCCATCCTGGTTCAGGTGAATCCTTCTGGGGAATGTGGAAAGGTACTGTAAGAGCTGATTGGGCAGAACATCACCATAAAGTTTGGTATGATGAGCAATACGGAGAAGATGCTGATTCTAAAAAAGAATAACTAGATTATCCAAAAAAAAGGGGGGTAACACTCCCCTTTTTTAATTCTCTTTTACTAATACTGTTACTAGTAGTATAATATATACTACTAAAATTATTTTAGGGGGATTATTATATGGTTAGAAAAGTTCCAGTAGAATTACCAGAAGGGTATGTAGAGTTTTATAAAGATTTAGAAACATGGCAAAATGAAACACAGGTAAAATTAAATAAGCTTTATTCTAGAGATGAAGTTGATCTTAATACTATACTCACAAATAATGAAAAATCTCTTATAAAAATCATAGATTTTACTATTAATAAAGATACGTTTGAAAATGTTTACCTTGAATTCTTAGCTTTCTTAGATAAAGCAAGGCCAAGTGTATCCCCTCTAATTAAAGCGATATCTGATAATATTAATCTTATTGATTTTGAAAATTTAGCAAATAAAGTGCTTGATGATGATTACGCATATTTTAATAAATTAAGTGAAGATATTGGAGTATCTAGAGATTTTCTTATATTTACAGTAGATCACACAATGCGACCATTTTTAAGAGCTTATGCTAAGCCTTTTAATGAAAATATTGGTGAAGATGATTTACAAGCATGGAGTAATTCAGGGATATGTCCAATATGTAGTAGTAAATCAAATTTTTGTCGTCTAAGAGCCAGTGATGGTCGTAGATTTATGTTTTGTGAAAGATGCTTTACCGAATGGGAAACCCGTTACCTCTACTGTATCCACTGTACAAATGATGAGCCTAAAACAATTAAATACTTTACAGTAGAAAATGATGAATCCTATCAATTATATATATGTGAAAAGTGTAATTGTTATGTAAAAACCTATGATGAAAGACCTAGTGGTAGAGAAGTAGATTTATTTATTGCTAATATAGAAACGATATATTTAGATATGTTAGCTGAAGAGAAAGGTTACAGTAATTCACCCACTACTAATTAAGTTTTCTCCATTAAAAGTAATCTAGAACTTAAAAATTTAAAAGCCCGGGATTTTTATAAAATCCCGGGCTTTTTTTGTTTGTTATATTTTTTCTAACTTAACTGAACATACTTTAAAAGGTGGTATTTTTGCAACTGGATCAAGAGGTTCAGCTGCTGTTAGTATATTAGCTGCTGCTTCTTGATAGTGGAATGTTGTGAAAACTACATCCTCTTCTACTATATCGGTTAATTTTGCTCTTAACTCAATACTACCTCTTCTAGTACTTAACCTAACCATTTCACCATCTATTATTCCCATTTTTTCGGCTAACTTATAGCTAATTTCAACTTCATTATAAGGTGAATATTCATCTAATGCACTAGATTTTCTAGTCATTGTACCAGTATGATAATGATATAGATTTCTTCCTGTAGTTAGAATTAATGGATATTCTTCATCTGGTTGTTCAGCTGCTCCAATAAAATCTACCACATGGAATAACCCTAAACCTCGATTAAATTTCTCAGTATGCAGAATTGGAGTACCTGGATGATCTTCAGTTGGACATGGCCAATGTAAACCAGTTTCCTCAATGCGATCATAGGTAATTCCGGCATAAGATGGAGTAACAGTTCTAATTTCTTCGAATATTTCTTCTGGAGAGTTATAGTTCATTTCATAACCTAATCTGGTAGATAATTCAGCTATAATCTCCCAATCAGGGCGAGAATCTCCTCTTGGACTTATTGCTTCCCTAACTCTTTGAACCCTTCTTTCTGTATTAACAAATGTACCATCTTTCTCTGCAAATGAAGCACCAGGTAACACAACATCAGCTTTTTGTGCTGTTTCTGTTAAGAAAATGTCCTGAACTACTAAAAATTCTAAATTATCTAAAGCTTCATCAGCATGTTTTAAATCTGGATCACTAACCATTGGATTTTCACCTATTACCATTAAACCTTTTAGTTCTTTATCATAAGCCTTATTTATAGCTTCAGTAAGTGTTAATCCATTTTGTTCTGGTATTTTTACACCCCATGCCTTTTCAAATTTTTCTCTAGCTGCTTCATCTACTACCTTTTGATAGGCTGTAAATACAACGGGGAGTCCTCCCATGTCACAAGCACCTTGAACATTATTTTGACCACGTAGTGGGTTAACACCTGAACCTGGTTTTCCTAAATTACCAGTTGTTAGTGCCAAATTGACTATTGATTTTACATTATCTGTTCCTGTACTATGCTGAGTCACTCCCATTGCGTAACATACAGCAGCAGCTTCTGCTTCAGCATATATTCTTGCTGCCTTTTTAATATCTTCAGCTGGTACTCTAGTTATTTCTGATACATATTCAGGAGTGTATTTTTCTATTGATTTTTTCAACTCCTCATAACCTTCTGTTCTATTATCTATAAATTCCTTATCAATTAATTCTTCATTAATAATTACGTTTATCATGCCATTAATTAGTGCTACATCAGTACCAGGCTTAAATCTCATATATACATCAGCCATATCAGCTAATTCAATTCTACGAGGATCGGCGACAATTAATTTTGCACCATTATTACGTACATTTTGTTTAATTTTATAACCAATAACTGGATGGTTTTCTGTGGTATTAGTTCCTATTAAGAATATGGCTTTGGAGTCATTTTCTAGCTCATTAATACTATTTGTCATAGCTCCACTACCAAATGCTGCCCCCAGACCGGCGACAGTAACGGAGTGTCAGAGGCGAGCACAATGGTCAACATTGTTGGTACCAAGTGCAGCTCTCATTAATTTTTGTGCTAAATAGTTTTCCTCATTAGTGATTCTAGCAGAGGTAAACATAGCTACAGAATCTGCTCCATCTTTTTCTTTAATAGCTTTAATTTTATTAGCAGTATAATCTAAAGCTTCATCCCAAGTAGCAGGACGCAATTCACCATTTTCTCTAATTAACGGTGTTGTTAGTCTGTCTTCTGAGTCAATGAAGTCCCATCCAAAACGACCTTTGACACAAAGTGCACCTTTATTAACAGGACTTACTTTTTCATCTCTATTAGAAGTTACACCTACAACTTTATCATCTTTAACATTAAGTTCTAGGGTGCAACCGGTTCCACAGTATGTGCAAGTAGTTAAAACATTTTCCGTTTCAAATGGTTTGCCTTTTCCAGCTGAAACCTTGCTAGTTAGAGCTCCTGTAGGACAAACCATCATACATTGTCCACAAAATACACAAGTAGAATCCGCTAATTTACCGTCAAAAGCAGTTGATATAACTGCCTCGTGTCCTCTATTTTTAACATCAATTGCTTGAGCTCCAGTAATTTCATCACAAGCACGTACACATTTTGTACACATTATGCATTTGTTGTAATCTCTTTTTATAAATGGATTTGGGTCTTCTTTAGCAAAATCAGGCCCTTCCCCCATATAACTAGAATCTTCTACACCATACCTATAGCAATATTCTTGTAATTTACAATCTCCATCACGTTCGCAAGTATGACATTTTAATTCATGTCTTGCTAATAAAAGTTCTAAAATCACTTTTCTAGCTTCTATAACATCTGGACTTTCAGTGTCTATAACCATTCCATTATCAGCAGGCATCACACAACTTGCTACTAGGTTCCAGCGTCCTTTTACTTCTACTACACACATGCGACAAGAACCTGCAAGCTTTAATTCAGGGTCATAACACAAAGTTGGTATGTCTGCTCCTGCTTGACGACAAGCATCTAAAATCATTGTGCCCTTTGGCACTTGTATTTCTTTGCCATTAATTGTGAGGCTTATCATGCAATTATCCTCCTTTCCCTTAAATAGTTAGTTTTCTTCTATACTCATGCTCAAAATGTTTTATAGTTGATTCTATCGGAACAGGTGCTGCCTGTCCTAATCCACAGAGCGCAGCATTTTGCATTACTTTAGATAATCTTAAAAACTTTTCTAAGTCTTTCTCTGTTCCTTTACCGCTATTTATTTGTTTCATTATCTCATATTGGCGGAAGGTTCCTTCACGACAGGGATTACATTTTCCACAAGATTCATGTTCAAAGAACTTTGCTATTCTAGTAACTACATCTACTATATCTCTAGTTTCATCTAGGACTAAGACAGCACCAGAACCTAACGCTGCACCAATTGATGACATTGAATCAAAATCTATAGGTGTATCTAATTGTGATTCAGGTATAAATGCACCTGAGGTTCCACCAACTTGAACGGCTTTAAATTTCTTTCCGTTCTTTATTCCTCCACCTAGTTTATAAATAACATCTCTTAATGTGTAATTTGTTGGCACTTCAAAATAAGAAGCATATTCAATATCACCTGTTAATGTTATTATTTTAGTTCCAGGATAATTTTCAGCACCTAAGTTTCTAAACCACTCAGCACCATTAGTAAGTATATAAGGTAGATAAGCAAGAGTTTCTACATTATTAACTACAGTCGGTGCACCCCATGCTCCTTCTACTCCTGGGAATGGTGGCTTAAAACGTGCTTCTCCTCTGTTTCCTTCTAATGATTCAATTAGAGCTGTTTCCTCTCCACATACATATGCTCCTGCACCCATTCTTACTTCTATATTAAATTCACCTAAAGCTCCACTAGCTTTTGCATTTTCAATAGCTTTATTTAAAAGTTCAACAATAAATGGATACTCACCTCTACAATAGATATAACCTATGTTTGAACCTATAGCTGCTCCACATATTGCCATACCTTCTAGTAAAGCCTGAGCATTTTTTTGACATATAATTCTATCTTTATACGTTCCTGGTTCACCTTCATCTAAGTTGCAAACTACATATTTAACTTCAGCTTCTGGTACAAAACTCCATTTCAAGCCTGCATTAAATCCAGCTCCACCACGACCTCGAAGGTTCGCACTTTTCACTTCTTCAATAAGCGCTTTTCTATCCATGCTTCGCGCTTTTTCTAAACCTTTATATCCACCAACTTTAATATAATCATCTGCACTTTCAGGATTTATTTGATCAGCATATTTTAATAATACGCGCATTTCTTCTGCCATCTTAAGTTCCCTCCTTTCCGCTTTACTTATAGTTTTCTAATATATTAGGTATATCATTGGGTTGTACATTTAATATAGGCTTACTATTAATTGTTACAACTGGTGTACCTTGACATTGACCAACACATTCAGCTAATTCAAGAGTAAATCTCCCATCAGCGGTTGTTTCACCAGCCTTAATACCTAGTATGTTTTCAAATGCTTTTAATACTTCATCTGCACCAGCTATGTGACAGGGAGCACTTTCACACATTCTAATAATATACTTCCCTCTTTCGGCAACTGAAAGATAAGAATAGAATGTTGCTACACCATATGCTTTAGCTTCAGAAACACCAAATACTTTTGCAGCTTCTTTTAATGCTTCTTCTGGTATATAGTTATAATCACGCTGAATTGCATGAAAGGCTTCTATTATCCCTCCTTTTTTATCTTTGTTGCTAGCAATAATATCCTTGTAGTTAGACATATTTTCCCTCCTCCCTTTTTAATTGTTATGATTTAAGTTAATCACGCTCATCATCAATATCTTAATACCATTATATAAATTCAATTTATGTAGCTAAATTCCTGCTAAATAGCTCTAGTATAACTTTTATTAATCGCCATTATAAATCATAGTTGTTGAGATTATGATTAAACTATATTAATTATTACGAATTAACGGAGATTAGGCACTCCATTTGTTATGAGTAAACATATTGTTTTTTGATATAAAATTTTTTTATGTTAATAAAACATATAATATTATTTATGATTATATTTTTTATTGTATAACAACAATAACATTTAACTAAATAAACTTCACCTATTCTTAAAATAAAAATAATTTATAAACATATTAAATATTGATTTAGATATAATTACATTAATATACATATTTGTTATACTAATATAAATTTACTAATTGTTTAAAAAAGGCGGGATAAATATGGGAAAAAAAATATTAATTGTTGGTGGAGTTGCAGCAGGAGCAAGTGCTGCAGCTAGATTAAGGAGAATAGATGAATTTGCAGAAATTATTGTCTTTGAAAAGGGTGAACATATATCCTTTGCTAATTGTGGACTTCCTTATTATGTTGGTGGTGTTATAGAAAAACGTAAGCGCCTATTAGTTCAAACTCCTAACGCTATGATGCGTAGATTTAAAATTGACATTAGAGTTTTTAATGAGGTTGTTAGTATACAACCAGATGCTAAAGAAGTAGAAGTACAAAATTTAAACACGGGTGAAAAATATCGTGAAAAATATGATTATTTAGTCTTATCCCCAGGTGCCTCAGCTATTACACCACCTATTACAGGTATTGATAAACCTAATGTATTTACAGTAAGAGACATACCTGATAGTGATACTATTAAGTCTTATATTCAGAATAATAATCCTTCTAATGCCACTATTATAGGTGGAGGTTTTATAGGATTAGAAATGGCGGAAATGCTCCATTTTGCTGGATTAAATGTGTCTGTTATCGAAGCTGCTCCTCAAATAATGCAACCTTTAGATATTGAAATGGCAGCTATAGTAAATCGTTACCTTATTTCCAATGGAATAAATTTATATTTAAATAGTAAAGTAGCTTCATTTAAGGGACAAGAATACATTGATACAGTGGTCTTAGAAAATGAACAAGAAATTAATACAGACCTTATTGTTTTAGGAATGGGGGTAAAACCTAATAGTAAGTTAGCAAAAGATGCTAATTTAGAAATTGGAGAAACTGGCGGAATATTGGTTAACGAGTATTTGCAAACATCAAATCCATATATTTATGCCGCTGGTGATGCTATCCAAGTAAAAGACTTTGTTTCAGGTTATGATACCCACATACCTTTAGCCGGACCTGCTAATAGGCAAGGATGGATAGTTGCTAATAATATTGTTAATGAGGATATAAAATACAAAGGAGTTCAGGGAACATCAATAGTAAAGATCTTTGATATGGTTGTTGCCTCAACTGGTCTTAATGAAAAAACTCTAAAAAAATTAGGAATAGATTTCATAGCATGCCATACTCATCCTAGCTCGCGTGCCACTTATTACCCTGGAGCAACAGATATGAGCTTAAAATTGTTATTTACTCCTGATAAAGGTAAAATACTAGGTGCACAAATAGTTGGCTATGATGGAGTTGATAAGCGTATAGATGTTCTTGCAACAGCTATTAGGGCCAACATGACAGTTTCTGATTTACAGGAACTAGAACTTTCTTATGCACCTCCATTTTCTTCAGCAAAAGATCCAGTAAATATGTTAGGTTATGTAGCATCTAATATAATTAAAAATAATATTAAAATTGTTTATTGGGATGAAGTAGCTGAAAAGTTAGCTCAAGGAGCAATTCTCTTAGATGTGCGTACCACCTCAGAAGTAGAGGCAGGAACAGTAGAAAAATCTTATAATATACCACTGGATAGCTTAAGAGATAGAATTAAAGAATTACCTTCAGACAAAGAGATATTAGTATACTGTCAACAAGGACTAAGAAGTTATATAGCTAATCGCATTTTATTACAAAACGGATATAATTGTAAGAATATTAGTGGGGGTTACCGTTCATATTTACCAGACTATATATAATAAAAACAATAGACTCGATTGAGCTAACTGTGTTTAATTAATGCATCTCTAGATATGAATACTATTTATTTACTTAACCACTTAATGATAAACCTAGTAATTAAATCCTCATCATTAAAGCTAAAAACAGGTAACTGGCTGTCAATTGTACAGTCAGTTACTTTAGCTATAACGTTAGTAAGCCCTTTTATAGGTAATGCATCTATATCTTTTCTTATAACTTCAATTTTAGGATAGTCTTCTTTTTTGTAACCTTCTATTATGACTAAATCTATATTATTGGGTATACTGTTTAATACATCATTTAATGATTTTTCCTTTTTATCCTTAGAGTAATACACAGATAACTTTGGAGAGACAAAATAGACAACATCAGAGCCTGAGTTAAATAGTCTATCAGAGTCCTTATCAGACGGCAGTTCATGAATTTCCTTTGCAGAATGCTTAACTACTGCTACATTAATACCTTCTTTTTTTAAAAGAGGTATTATTTTAGTTAATAATGTTGTTTTTCCGCAATTATGTCTTCCTACAAATGATATTATTTTCATAAAACACTTAAAACTCCTTCATTAAGCGTTCTGCTACATCTTTACATTTATTAAGAACTTCTTGTTCATCAAAAACAACAATATTACCATCTTTCATTATCACTTGCCCATCTATTATGACTGTGTTTACATCTGATCCTTGAGCTGAATAAACTAAATTTGCAATTAAATCATATCTTGGTATCATGTGCGCTTTATCTGCTTCAACCATTATGATATCAGCCTTTAAGCCTTCTCTTAGCTGACCAATTTCACCATCTAAACCTAAAACTAAGGCCCCGTTTATTGTAGCCATTTCTAAAGCTTGATAGGCTGGAATAACTGTTGGGTTCATTGTATTTACTTTATGTAATAAGGCTGCTGATCTCATTTCTTCAAGCATATCTAAGTTATTGTTACTAGAAGCCCCATCGGTTCCTAAGCCAACTGCAATTTGTTTTGAAAGCAACTCTGATACTGGGGCTATACCACTAGCTAGTTTCATATTACTTTCTGGATTATGTGCCACACCAACATTATATTTTTTTAAAATATCTATATCTTCTTCTGTTATATGTACACAATGGGCTGCTATCACATGATGATTAAATAGTCCTATTTGCTCCATAAGAGCAATTGGAGTTTTATCATATTGTTTTTTAATATCTTCAAATTCACCTTTAGTTTCAGCTAAGTGAATATTTATACTTACATTTAATTCATTAGCAAGTGAAGTAATTTTTTTAAGATAGTCTGGTGGACATGTATAAGGCGCATGAGGTCCAAGAGCAAATTTTATCCTCCCATTAGCTTGGTTATGCCAATTCTTAACTAAAGTTCTAGTTTGCTCAATAGCAGTATCACTCTCAGGTCCTATGCCTATCATACCTCTAGATAGAACTGCTCTTATACCAGAATCTTTAACAGCTTCTGCTACTTTATCCATGTGAAAATACATATCTGTAAATGTTGTAGTACCTGATTTTATCATTTCTACAATAGCAAGCTTTGTACCCCAATATATATCTTCAGCTGTTAGTTTTGCTTCTAAAGGCCATATTTTAGTTTCTAACCACTCCATCAATGGTAAGTCATCTGCATATCCTCTTAATAAAGTCATAGCAGCATGAGTATGGGTATTAATAAATCCAGGTAAAGCAATATTATTAGTACCATCTATTACTTCAACATAATTATCATCAGGTGCACTCCCCTCCCCTATTTGCTTAATCATATTATTTTCTATTATTATGTAACCTTTTTCTATTATCTTATTGTTTTCTGTTAATGGAACTATACTTACATTCTTTATAAGTATACTCATTTTAATCCTCCTATAATCAAAGATATACACATATTTATGTTTGTAGGTAGTCTAAGTTTTTTTTGCCAGTGACACCTGTTTTTAGTTTTTACTCTGTCCATATTTATGTAAATCTTTACGTAAAATATCTATTTGTTCTGGTGATAATGAAGTTACTTTTCCAATTTGTTGCGCATGTAATGCCACCATTGCAGTTTTTTCTGCAATATAACAAACTTTTAATGCTTGATTTAATGATTTACCTACACCAACTAACCCATGATTAGCTAAAAGAACTGCATTATTATCAGCAATATGGTCAGCAACATTACTAGCAAGCTCTTTAGAACCACAATGTGCATATGGTGCAACCTCAATAGGGTGACCTATTATTTGTGCTGTTTCTTCTAAAACAACAGGGATACTTTCCCCTGCAACTGCAAAAACACAAGCATAATTACTATGAACGTGAACAACCGCATTCACATCTTCACGTTTTAAATAAACATCTCTATGCATTGGACTCTCAATAGAAGGCTTATAATTGCCTTCAATAATTTCTAAGTTAAAATCTAATAAAATCATATCATCAGGTTTTAGTAATCTGTAATCCATCCCACTTGGAGTAATCAACATATTATTTTTATTTACCCTTACACTTACATTACCCCAGGTACCAGTAACCATTTTGCTCTCATATATTTCCAGCGCAATTTTCAGTAGTTTTTCACGCTCTTTTTGATGTTGCATTAATTATTCTTCCTCTCCCATAAAATTAATTATCTCTTGTTTAAAGGGCTTTTTAATTATACCTTTTTCACAAATTATAGCCGTGATAAATTCATTCGGAGTAACATCAAAAGATGGATTAAAAACTTCTACATCCTGGTGGGTAATTGGATAGTTAGCTAGTTGTCTTATTTCATCTGCATTTCGTTGTTCTATTGGAATCAAAGTACCAGAGGTTAAAGTTAAATCTATTGTGGAGGTTGGTGCTGCCACATAAAAAGGTATAGAATGATAATGTGCAGCAATAGCTAATGAATAAGTACCAATTTTATTTGCTGTATCACCATTTGCTGCTATTCTATCTGCCCCTACTATTACAGCATCGACCTTTTCTAAACTCATTATATAAGCAGCCATACTGTCAGTAATAAGTGTAACTGGTATATTGTCTTCTAAAAGTTCCCATACTGTTAGCCTTGAGCCCTGAAGTACAGGTCTAGTCTCACATGCCCATACATTCTTAATTTTATTTTCTCTAAATCCCGTCCTAATAACACCTAGTGCTGTACCATATCCACATGTAGCTAATGCACCTGCGTTACATATAGTAAGAACTTTAGAATTTAAATTTAATAGTTTTTCGCCATGTTCCCCTATTAACTTATTAGTATTTATATCTTCTTTAAACATTTTATTTACTTCATTAATTAATATATTTGCAAGTTTTGTATTATCTAAAGAACTGTTTTCTAAAAAGATTTTTTTTATCCGGTTTATTGCCCAAAATAAATTTACTGCAGTAGGTCTGGTTGAAGCTAGTAAATTATATATCTTTTCAAAGTATTCTATTTTATTATTTCCGTGATAATTGACCATACCTAATGCAAGTGCATAAGCTGCTGTTACTCCAATTAATGGAGCACCTCTAACTTTTAGGTCAAGTATCGCATCAGCAACTTCTTCTGGAGTATGGCATCTAAGATATTCAACTTTTTCAGGCAATTTGCTTTGATCAAGAATAGTTAAAATACCATTTTCATAGGAAACGGTTTTTATCATTTGTTAACACCAATTTCATCTAAAATTTTAGTACAATCACAATTTTTATCATTAAAAACATATAAAAGAGTTTCCATTACCAACTGTCTTACGTCTGCTACACGGCTCCTCATCATATCGACGACTTCCGCATGGGTCAATGCTTGAGTTGAAATACCGGCTGCAAAATTAGTAATAATTGATATATTAGCATAACACATACCCAGTTCTCGCGATAAACAAACTTCAGGCACACTAGTCATGCCAATTAAATGACCACCCATCATTTTAAACATTTGAATTTCGGCTGCAGTTTCAAAACGTGGGCCTTCTGTACAAACATAAACACCATTATCTTGAATATCTATATTTTTATTATGTGCAGCTTGCTTTATTGCTTTCCTTAAATCTGGACAATAAGGTACTGTCATATCACAATGTATTACTCCTTCATCACCACCTTCAAAAAATGTATTTTGCCTAGATTTAGTAAAATCAATAAACTGATCAGCTAATACAAATTGCCCTGGTTTAAATTCATAATTTAACGACCCAACTGCTGCTGTAGCTAAAATGTTTTTAACTCCCAAGTGATGTAAAGCCATTATATTAGCACGGTAATTAATAAGATGAGGTGGCACACTATGTTTGGAACCATGTCTAGGAATAAAAGCAATTTCTATTCCTTTATAATCACCTATTAATACTTTTACATCTCCATACTTCGTTTTTTGTTCAACTTCTTTCACATTATCTAGAAGTTTGGGATTATATATTCCTGTTCCACCAATAATAGCTATTTTGGGCATTATTACTCCTCCTTATTTTCAAAAAGTGCTTCAGCAAATATTGATGCTGAAAATTCTTTTAAGTCTTCTAGTCCTTCACCAATACCAACCAGTTTTACTGGTATATTTAATTCTTTGGCTATTGCAATTACAATTCCACCCTTGGCAGTTCCATCAAGCTTAGTAAGTATTATTCCACTCACTCCAGTCGCTTCTTCAAAAATTTTCGCTTGACTAATTGCATTTTGCCCTGTTGTAGCATCTAAAACCAATAATACATCCTGTACACCTTCAGGTGTCTCCCTTTCTATAACTTTTCTAATTTTGCTTAATTCTTTCATCAAATTAGTTTTATTTTGCAGCCTACCTGCAGTATCTACGATTAAATAATCAGCTTTTCTTGATTTTGCTGCATTAATAGCATCATAAACAACTGCACCGGGGTCAGAACCTTCTTGATGCTTTATTAATTCAACTCCTATCCTATCTGCCCAAGTCTGAAGTTGATCTATAGCAGCTGCTCTAAAAGTATCACCTGCTGCTAATAATACTTTATTATTCTCATTCTTTAACATATAAGCTAACTTAGCTATAGAAGTAGTTTTACCAGCACCATTAACACCCACCACTAAAATAATTTCAGGTTTAGTTTCAGTTATATGATCTATACCTTCATTATTATTATTTAAAATGTTTGTTATTTCTTCTTTAATTAATTCATATACTTGACTTGAATCACTTAATTTTCTTTTCTTAGCATTTTTTCTTATATTTTCTACTAGCTCTAATGACGTATTAACACCAATATCTGCTTGAATCAGTATTTCTTCTAATTCTTCATAAAAATTTTCATCAAGCTTTTTATTGCTTTTAATTAACTCATCAATTTTTCCACCTAAATTTTTTCTTGTTTTACTCAAACCTTTTTTAAATTTTTCAAAAAAACCTACTTTTTCTTCATTTTTGTTTTCTATGCCTTGTTCTTGCAATGGAGCCCCAGAAAGTGATTCTTCCTCTAGTGTTTGTTTAGAACTCATATTTTCATTGTTTTGACTATTATCTTTCTTTTTGCCTTTAAATCTATCTAAAAAAGACACTAATATTCACATCCCAACATTTTTGATTATCTATCCTGCAATATCTTGTGCAGAAGATATGTCTAAAGAATAAACAGATGATACCCCCTCTTCAGGCATTGTTATACCATAGATCATTTTTCCTGCTTCTATTGTTGCCTGTCTATGAGTAATAACAATAAATTGAATTGTTGTAGACATTTTCTGCAAAAAATTAGAAAATCTTAATAAGTTTGTCTCATCTAATGCAGAATCTATCTCATCTAATAAACAGAAAGGGGCTGGTTTTAATCTTAGCAAAGAAAATATAAATGCTATACAAGTTAATGCTCTTTCACCACCAGACAGTAAGTTTAATGGTTGGTTTCTTTTACCTGGCATTTTTACAACTATATCAATACCAGCTTCCAAAAGATTTTCATTTAAATCAATATTTAAACTGGCATCACCACCATTAAAAATTTCTATAAAAGTTTGCCTAAAACTTTCATTAGCTTGTTTTAAAAAATGTTTAAATGAGTTATTCATTAATTTTTCATTTTCTTTGAGTAGATTTTTGAGTGAATCCTTAGCATTATTTAAATCATTATATTGTTTAATAAGAAAATCATAACGTTCTATTAACTCTTTATACTCATCTATAGCTGCCACATCTACTAAACCTAGATTTTCTAATTCTATTTCTAAATTTTTTAATAATAAACTATATTCCTTTATCTCTTTTGCGTTTAATCCATCTTGTATAGGAATATCATTTTTAAATTTATTTTCCCAGTTGTTTGTTAAATACTCTAGTTCATTTTCTAATTTAGCAACCTTAATTTTAATATTTTGTTTTTGATTTTCGTAATATTTAATTTCTTTATTTAATGGATCTATTTCTTCTTTTTTATCATTTACAGTTTTATAAATATTTTTTATGTTTTGTTCTTGTTTTTCTATGTAAGCTGTATATTGTTTTAAGTGTTCATGATATTCTTTTAATTCTTTATTATGTTTATTTATTTTTACCATTTGTTTATTAATTTCATCTGTACTTTTTGTATATGTTTCATTTGCTTTTTCTATAGACTGTTTATATGAGCTTTTCAGTTCTTTGTATTGAGTAATATTCTTTTGCAGAATAGATAATTCTTTACTTTTCATCTCTATCTGTTCAGCTAAGGATAACTTCCGTTCTTTTATTATTTCATAATTGCTTTTATAATCATTTATTTCTTGTTTTAACTCCTCTATATGTTCAGTTAGTCCTTGGCTTTCATTAATTCTGATCTTATATTCATCTTTAAGTTCATCAATAATTTTTGTAATATGATTTATATTATTTTGTGTAGATTTTAGTTCTTGTAGTTTAACCTGTTTATCTTGTACTATATTGTTTATATCTTGTTTTAACTTTAGTTTTTCATTGTTTTTTATTTCTAGTAAAAAATCTATTTCATTAATACTATTTTTTGTATTTGTTAGCTCTTCATCTATTTCACTTAATCTGCTTAACAGTTCTTGCTTTTTTGAATTATTTGTTTCTATTTGAGCTTTACATTTAGTCATTAATTCATTTATTTCTTTTTGCTCTTTTTTACGTTGAAAAGGACTAACTTTACTCTTTTTATGATTACCACCCGTTAAAGCTCCACTTACAGTAATCAAGTCACCTTCCTTGCTAACGATTTTAACTGCATAATTTGTGTTTTTAAAAATATCCATACCAGTGTTTATATCTTCAACAAAAAGAACACGACCAAATAAGTATTGTATAGCTTTTGCATAGCTAGCTTTATGCTTTATGAGAGTAGAACCTAAGCCTATTACTTTTGGATAACTCATTAATTTTTTTATTGCTTCATTAGGTAGTGGGCGTACTCTTAGGTTGTCTAAAGGTAAAAACGTAACTCTTCCTGAATTGTTTGCTTTTAAAAACTTTATAGCTTGTTTTGCTGCATTACTATCTTGAGCAACTACATTTTCTAAGCTTCTTCCCGCTACTGTTTCAACAGCTAATTCAAGACCATTAGGAACATCAATTAAATTCCCTATTACATCTATTAATCCTATAATTTCTTTTTTGTTTTTAGCTTTTATTATAGCTTTTACCCCTTCAGAGTACCCAACAAAATTTTTATCCATATCCTGTAATGTTAATAGCTTTGTATTTAATCTATTATTTTGAGAGTTTAAATCTTGTTCTGTATCTTTTACAATATTTAATTCAGCAACTATTTCATCTCTAGAAGATTTCAATTTAATAATGTTTTGATTAACCTTTTCTCTTTTTTGATCTTCTACTTTTATCTTAGATTTTATATTCTCTTGACTTTCAAGCAAGTTTTTTTGCTTTTCCTCTAAATCATATATATTCTTTTTTAATCTCTGTTTTTTATCATTTAGTCTTTTAGCTTCTTCCTCACTTTTAGTAATTTTATTTTTTATTTCTGTCTCTTTATTAAGGATGTCAAAAACCTGATTTTTTTCGTATTCAAACTTATCATTTTTGTTATTTATTTTAATTTCTAAATCCTTTATCTCTTCAGTTAGGTTATCTAATTTACTTTTTAAATTAAAATATTTTTGTTCCTCAGTACTATAATCATTTTCAGCTGATTCTAAATCCAAAGCTACTTTTTCAATTAATACAGAATATTTGGTTTTTTCTTCTTCTGCATTATTTTGCCTTTCGCAAGAATTGTTAAGTCTTTCATTACTCAAATTAATATCTGCTTTACAATTATTAATCATGTTTTCTAATTCATGCTTTTTTTCCTTAGCTTTATTAAAAGATTTACGTTTCTCTTCTAAATCTTTTTCCATATTTAACAACATTTCTTGATGCTCTTGCAAAATATCGTATTTACTTTTTATAGTATTTTCTATCACTAATAAAGACTCTTTTTTCTCTTTTAATGTTTCTTTAGAATTTTTAATCTGGTGACTTAGAAATTTTTTTTCTAATTGTTGGTGTTTTTCAGATAACTCTATATATGTTTTAGCTTTTTCAGCCTTTTGACCTAAGTCTTCCTTTCTTGCTTCCAGCTCTTGTAGGATATCAGAAACCCTTATTATATCATTTTGAGTAGACATAATTCTCTTTTGGGCTTCATCTCTTTGATAACGATATTTGATAATTCCCGAAGCTTCTTCTAAAATTAGTCTTCTATCAAACCCTTGTCCATTTAAAACCTGCTCTAATTCCCCTTGACTTATAATAGAATATCCTTTTTTACCTAATCCTGTGCCAGCAAAAAGATTGCTCATATCTTTCAAACGAACTTTCGATTTATTTATAGCAAATTCACTCTCTCCAGAACGAAAAACTTTTCTCCCCATTGTAACTTCTGTATAGTCTATAGGAAGGGAGTTTTCAGCATTATCTATGGTAAGTTGAACTGTAGCCATACTCAACGGTCTTTTTTTATCACTACCATTAAATATTACATCTTCGTTTTTTTCTCCTCTTAAATTTCTTATGTTTGATTCTCCTAAAACCCAACGAATAGCATCAACAATATTACTTTTACCACACCCATTAGGACCGACTATTACATTAATGCCAGGCTTAAGGCTTATCTCAGTAGTATCAGCAAAAGTTTTAAAACCTTTTATTTCAAGCCTTTTTAATAACATTGAATTTCCTCCTATTATAACAGTACAACATCTCCAGTATTTACTCGTTCTAATCTTTTACCAGTATCTATTATTAAGTTACCCATATTATCTATATCAATGTTTCTCCCTTTTATTGTTCTTCCTTTTTGTTCAATTATTATTTCATGCCCTATATGCAAACAATTTTTAATGTATCCTTTTTTTATGCTTTCAAAACCATAATTTAAAAATAAATAATAATTTTTCTCTAAATAATAAATCACATCTAGGAAAATATTATTTAAATTTATATGAATATCAGTTGCTTCAATAATAGATGTTGAAATACGGTTTATATTATCACTTAGTAATTCTGATTTATTATTAACATTAATACCAATTCCGCAAATCAAATAGTTTATTTCATCTATTTCTCCCGACATTTCTAGCAATATACCTGCTATTTTTTTATTATTATAATAAATATCGTTTGGCCACTTAATATTACATTTGGTTGGTAAGTAACTGTTAAGGGCGTTAGAAACTGCATGTGAAAACACTAGAGAAAGCAAGGCTATTTCTTGTATAGTTAAATTAGGTATTAGTACTATAGAAAACCACAATCCACCACTAGGTGACTCCCATTTTCTCCCTACTCTACCTTTACCATTAGTTTGTTCTTTAGCTATTATTGCAGTACCCTCTTCCAAAACTTTTTCTTCGAATAATCTTTTTGCTTTATTGTTAGTAGAATCTACTATCTTTAAATACATAGTTTTTTTGGCAAAAAGCTTTGTTTGCACATTTTTCATTATGTAATCAGCTGATATAACATTATAGGGGTTTGCTAACTTGTACCCTTTCCCACTAATACCAGTTATATCATATCCCTCGTCTTTTAAAGCTTCAATATGCTTCCATACTGCTACTCTACTAATCCCTAATTGTTTTGCAAGGTAACTACCTGAAATATATTCATTAGAATACTTTAGAAAGTAATTTAATATATTATTACGCATTATTTTCTCTTTCTTTTTATATCCTTTCGTGGTATTTATTTACAAATATTTATTATACATAAAAAGGGTGAAGTCCTTTTTTTCTCCACCCTTTTATTTCTAATTTAAAATAATAATTACTAAATAGAAAACTAATAAACTAAGCAAGATTAACAAATTCATTCCTACTTAATTGCATTAAAGGTTCTGATTTGTCTTGAAAACCTATTCCTATAGTATTATTATCTATATCTTCATTTTGATTAATAAGTATATTTTTTAGTTTGTATCTCTCCATTAATATGGTTATATTTCTTCGTTTTTTGCCTACCAATTTAGAAATATTTCTAGGGTTTACATGTATTTTAATAATTTTTGATTTGTGATATTTTGTAAAAAACATATCAATTAACATTGCTAGCTGATCTTTGTAAATTTCTTGTTCTACTATTTCCCCAAAGCTAGGATGAAACGGCCCTGCTGATATTACGCCTTCTGTTCTAAGGTCCTCTCCTGGATATAGTCCTAGGCGTATAACCTTTATTTTATTAACTTCAAATATCAACAGCATTTTCTTACATATTTCTACTGATTCATTTACAGTTAGTGGATTGTATTTTTTTTCTTTAAACATCTCGTCTAAGGTTGTATTGGCAATAACAATGGTAGGATATAATCTGACCATATCAGGATTTAATGTTACTGCTTCTTTGGCAGTTTTAATCGATAAATCTTTACTATCACCAGGTAACCCAATCATTAGTTGAACACCTAATGTAAAGCCATATTCTTTTATAATATTACAAGCTCTTTTAACAGTATCACTATTATAATCACGACCAGAATTTTCCAAAACATCATCAACTAATGATTGAACACCTAATTCTATAGTTATAACCCCATAAGATTTTAATCTTTTTAATATACTTTCATCTATAAAATCAGGTCTAGTTGATATTCTTATACCTTTTATTTTTTTTTGTTCTAAATACTCTTGTACAGCTAATAAATAATCATTTTGCAAATTTTCATCAATAGCAGTAAAACTTCCTCCAAAAAAAGCTAGCTCAACATAACTGTCCTTGTATGGTATGGTTTTTAAATGATTTTCAATTATCGTCTTTATATTCTCTACATTAGGTATTTCTAGTGTAGAAGATATTTTTTTTTGATCGCAAAAAATACAATCAAACGGACAACCTAAATGAGGTATAAATATTGGTATATTATAGTGACGCATTTTTCCTCTAACCTATCTCCTCAAGAAGTTCGTTGTTTTTCAAAAGATTTTCAGCTGCATTTTGCTCTGCTTCCTTCTTACTTTTCCCATCTCCATAGGCTAGTAAACGATTTTGATAATAGACTCCTGCTACAAAGCTTTTTGCATGAGCTGGTCCAGTTTCTTTTATTATTTTATAATTAACATTATCTTGACCCTTGCTTTGAACTAATTCTTGTAACTTAGATTTATAATCTTGGTAGTTTCCATTTGCAGTTTCTATTATAAAATGTTCAATATTATCTATAATAAATTTTCTTGTTTTTTCCATGCCTTGATCTAAATATATACCACCAATTACTGCTTCAACTGCATCAGCCAAAATAGATTTTCTTTTTCGTCCACCTGACATTTCTTCACCCTTGCCAAGAAGTAAGTAAGCACCAATATTTATTTGTTTAGCAAAATTATTTAGAGCTTTTTCACTTACTACTCGAGCTCTTATCTTCGTTAAATCCCCCTCCGGCTTATCAGAAAAGCGCGTATAAAGATATTCAGCTACTATAAAGTTTAGAACAGCATCCCCCAAAAATTCTAACCTTTGATTGTTATTATTATTGTATTCTTGTGTATATGATGGATGAGTTAAGGCAGTTTTTATTACATTAATATCTACAAAATCTAAATTGTTTTTTTGCATAAATTCCTTTATTATTGATTGACTACTCATTTTTCTCTCTCTTCAAAAAAGTATATAAAGCTTCTATTAATGAACCCATTGTTGGATAGTCTTCTAAATCACTTTCAGGAAACTCCACATCATATACATCTTCTATAGCCATAATCATTTCGACAACATCAATAGAATCAGCATTTATATCTTCAAATGCTGTTTCCATTGTGATATTATCTACTTCTATATTTAATTGTTCAGATAAGATCTTGGCCCCTAATTCAAAAAGTTCTTGCATAGTTAAGCCTCCTAACATTAAGGTTTCATTACATTATATACTATTATCTAATGCTAGGTTCTGTATTTTTACTACTTCTTTTTTAATACAGTCCTCTGCAATTCCAATTGCATTAAAAACAGCCTCACGTTTTGAACTACCATGACCAACAATACTTATCCCATCTATTCCTAAAAGCGGTGCTCCCCCCACTTTTGTATAATCTAATCTCTCTAAAAACTCTGGAAGTTTATTATTTTCTTGCTTGAACAAATCAGTCATCATTATCGCCATTTCTTCTATAGTTTTTAATAACACATTACCAATAAACCCATCACACACTATAACATTACTTTTTCCATTAAATATATTTCGACCTTCAATATTACCTATAAAGTTTAAGTCTTTTTGCTTTTTAAACAGTTCATATGTTTCTATAAGCTGGTTATTACCTTTGCCTTCTTCTTCTCCGTTATTTAATAATGCTATAGTAGGGTCACTTTTTCCCTTAATTAAAGATGAATACACTTGCCCTAATAGAGCAAACTGTAAAAGTTGTTTAGGCTTACAATCTACGTTAGCACCAACATCTATAAGAAAAGAATCCTCTCCATTTATTGTCGGAACTGAAGCAATTATAGGTGGTCTATCAATATCTTTTAATCTTCCTAAAATAAATATAGCAGCAGCCATTTGTGCACCTGTATTTCCACAGGATACAACAGCATCTGCTTTCCCTTCTTTTACTAGCTGATTTGCTACGACTATGGATGAATCTTTTTTCTTTCTCAAAGCTACAGTAGCAGATTCTTGCATTTCTACTACTTCATTTGAATGGACTATTGATATATTATTTAATCTAACTACATATCTTTCTAATTCTTTTTGAATTGTCGATTCATCTCCAACTAAAATAAGTTCTGAATCAGTTTGTTTTGCCTTTTTTATAGCACCTAAAATAATCTCGTGTGGTGCATGGTCTCCACCCATTACATCTACTGCAATCTTCATTTTTAAACCTCCAGTTCAAATATATATAGATACAAAAAACAAAAAGTAAGTCTAGAGCTAATTTGAACTCCTTCCTTACTTTTTGATAATTTTATTAATTACATCACATTCTTACCTTTATAATGACCACAGTTTAAGCAAGCTCTATGAGACTTTTTTAATTCATGACATTGTGGACATTCAACAAGTCCAGGTTTGTCGATCTTTCTCCACTCAGAACGACGTTTATTTTTACGGGAATGTGATTGTCTTCTTTTGGGTACTGCCATTTATATAAACCTCCTCCCTATTTCAGTTTTTTCAATTTTTCTAACCTAGGATCAATATCTTTTTCTTCACATTCACAATAGCTATTATTTTTGTTGATACCACACTTTGAACATAATCCTTTACAATCTTCTTTACATATTAGGTTAATGGGAATACTAATTAATAAAACTTCATTAACAAAAGGTGTGATATCTATATCATAGTCATTAATAAAAACAATATCTTCCTCTTCACTAAAAAATCTATCTTTATATGCAACTTCAACTATTGTAACATAAAACTCAGACTCTACCGAAAAAATTATATTTTCTAAACAACGTGCACAAAGTAACTCTAAATTTGTTTCTATATTACCTTTTCCAATATAGCTTCTACCTGTGTTTTCAACTATAAACTCTACTTTTAAAGTCTCTACGAACTTAGCTCCCATATCTTTTATCAAGTTTGAGTCGCCTTCTTCTTCAAAAGTAAATTTTTCACTAGTCCTTGGTTGTAAACTTAGATTCCTTAAATTTATCTTCATTACAAACACTTCCCATAATTATACCGATTTTATTATAATCTTATCATTATATTATTGTCAATAAATGAACATTTTAGTATTAATAAAAAAAGGCGAGTATCAAAAACTCGCCTTTTTTTTAATTAATTTAGATTACTAAGATTACTTAGACAAATTATAAGTATCTCTTGCAATTACTAATTCTTCGTTAGTTGGTATGACTAGAATTCTTACCTTTGAATCTTCAGTTGCTACATCTACTTCTTTCCCTCTAACTTTGTTCTTCTCTGTATCCATCTTAATTCCTAAGAACTCTAAATCTTTACATATATTTTCTCTGATATCATAACCATTTTCACCTACACCAGCTGTAAATACTAAGCAATCACATCCATTTAATTTTGCCATATATGAACCAATGTATGATTTTACTCGGTTATAGTAAATATCTAATGCTAATTGAGCTCTTTCATTACCAGATGAAGCTGCTTCAAGGATATCTCTTAGGTCATTAGATACACCTGATACTCCTAACATTCCTGATTTTTTATTGAAATAATTGTTTGCTTCTGAAAAATCTAAGCCTAGTTTTTCCATTAAGAAAAATACTATAGCTGGATCTATATCTCCAGATCTAGTTCCCATTACTAGACCTTGTAATGGTGTAAAGCCCATACTTGTATCAACCACATTGCCACCATCTATCGCAGCCATGCTAGCACCATTTCCTAAGTGTAATGTTATAACCTTACAATCTTCATATGGTTTACCTAGCATTGAAGCAGCTCTGTCTGCTACATATTTATGAGAAGTTCCATGGAAACCATATCTTCTAACTTTAAATTTTTCATATGCTTCATAAGGTAGTGCATACATATAATTTTCAGGTTCCATAGTTTGATGGAAAGCTGTATCAAAAACAGCCACATGGTTTACATTAGGCATTAAGTTTTGACATGCTTCTATTCCCATTAAATTTGGAGGATTATGTAAAGGAGCAATATCAAAACAATCTCTGATTGCCTTTACTACATTATCATCAATTATTACTGACTCAGAAAAATCTTCTCCACCATGTACAACACGATGTCCTACAGCACCGATTTCATCCATGCTCTTTACAACACCATATTCTTCATTAGTTAAAACCTCTAAAACTAATTTCATTCCCTCTGTATGATCAGGTAAATCTTTTTTGATTACAACCTCATCCTTGCCTACAGGCTCATGCTCTAATGTTGTTCCTGGAATCCCTACACGATCTACTAAACCTTTTGCTAAAAGTGATTCATCAGTCATGTCAACAACTTGATACTTGATTGATGAACTACCAGCGTTAACCACGAGAATTTTCATTTAAAATATACCTCCCTTAGTTTATATTAAATTTATTTGAAAAGAGTTATCTCTTTTCACTAACTATGCTCTTACTGCTGTCATTGCAACAACGTTAATAATGTCTTCTACACTACATCCTCTTGATAAATCATTAACTGGTTTTGCAATACCTTGTAGTATAGGACCAATTGCTTCAGCTTTAGCTAATCTTTGTACTAATTTATATCCGATATTTCCTGATTGAAGATCTGGGAAAATTAAAATGTTACACTGTCCAGCAACTTCACTTCCAGGTGCTTTTGATGCTCCTACTTTTGGAACTATTGCAGCATCTGCTTGAAATTCTCCATCAACTTGTATTTCAGGGAATCTTTCTTTAGCTAGCTCAGTTGCTTTAGAAACTTTATCAACTAATTCATTGCTAGCACTTCCTTTAGTTGAAAAGGATAGCATTCCAATTTTAGGCTCTTTCATTCCACATAGGTCTACACCAGTACCGACAGAGGCTTTAGCAAATTCAGCCATTTGTTCTGCAGTTGGATTCGGAGTTACCGCGCAATCAGCAAATACAAATATGCCATTATCCCCGAATTCACTATTAGGTACTATCATAATAAATGCACCTGAAACTGCAGATATGCCTGGTTCAGTTTTAATTATTTGCAACGCAGGTCTTAGTACATCACCAGTTGTATTTTCAGCTCCAGCTACTTTACCATCTGCTTTACCATTTTTAACCATCATCGAAGCAAAGTAAAGTGGATTTAACATACTAGTTTTAGCCTTATCTAGATCAATCCCCTTGTTTTTTCTCATTTCATAAAAATCCTGTACAAAATCATCTAGCATATCAGAATTTGCTGGATCGACTATTTCGGCTCCTGTTAAATCTGCACCAATCTTACTAGCTTGTCCTTTAATTTCGCTTTCATTACCTATCAAAACTGGAACAGCTATTTTGCTTTGAGCAATGTCTTTCACAGCTTGAAGAGTTCTTTCCTCTGTACCTTCAGGAAGAACAATTCTCTTTTGATTTTGGGCCGCTTTTTCTTTGATTTGAGCTATTAGACTCATTCTTCAACCTCCCATTTTTTTTTATATTGAGCTATCTTAACCGATAGTCCTCTAACTGCATATATTCTAGCACAAATAATTTGGTAGTGGGAAAATTTATGTTATTATATTTAAAATTAACAAAAAGGAGTTTTTTAGTGAAAATACTTGGAATAATAGCTGAATACAATCCTTTTCATAATGGACACTTACATATGCTTGAAGAAGCCAAAAAATATGATAAATTTGATGCTGTAATTTGTGTAATGAGCGGTAACTTTCTCCAACGCGGTGAACCTGCTTTTTGTAATAAATGGACTCGTGCCGAAATGGCATTACATAATGGTGTTGATTTAGTCATCGAACTTCCTTTTTCTTTCGCCACTAGAAGTGCTTATTTCTTTGCTAAAGGAGGAGTACAACTTCTTAATCGTACCGGTGTAACTACTCACATAGCTTTTGGTAGCGAAAGTGGTAATCTAAGTATGCTAAAGAAACTAGCCGAATTAATATCCGAAGAACCCCAAGAATATAAATTTTATTTACAGGAATATCTTTCTCAAGGATTAAGTTTTCCTTCAGCTAGAGCAAAAGCACTCGAAAATTTTTTAGGAATTGAAGACTCAGAGCTAATCACTCTCCTTAATAAGCCTAATAATATTTTAGGTATTGAATACTTACGGGCTATCCTTGAAGAAAATAGCCTAATTAATCCGATAACTATTAACCGGGTTGGTTCAGGGTATCATAGTAATCAACTTTCTAATTATGCTAGTGCAACAGCTATCCGAAATAGTTTAACCAAAAATAACGATTTTAAAACAATTAGTCATAGCTTACCTGAAAGTTGTTTATCTTTACTAAAAAGAGATTATAAACTAGGTTTAGCTCCAGTACTCCCAGAATCTTTTGAGCAATCATTATTAGTAAAACTGCGTTCTTTATCAGTTAGAGAATTGAATTCAATATATGAAGTAACAGAAGGCTTAGAATATAGAATTCAACAAGCCGCATATATTAGCAAAACACTTCAAGAACTAAGAACAAATATTAAAACTAAAAGATATAATTTAACTAAAATTAATCGTATGCTTTTATATACCTTTTTTAACCTTACTAAATTACAAATTGAAGAATTTGATAAATCCGGTCCATTATACTTACATATTTTAGGTTTTTCGTCAAAAGGTCGCAAAATCCTTCAAGAAATAAAAAATAATTCTGAAGTAAGTATTCTAAATCGTGCCAGTGATGTGAAAAATATATATGAAAAAGAAAATACTACAATTAAAGGTAAAATGATTGCACTTGATATCTTAGCTACAGACATTTATTCTATCTTTTATCCTAATTCAACACAAAGAAAAGGAAGAGGTGATTTTACTACCTCTCCCATTATAGTTACATAAGCTTCTCCTTTATTTCTTCAATTTTTTCTTCTGCTGCAACTTTACCAAAATTTATAAATTCAGAAGCTTTATCAAAGTCTCTAATTGATAAGTGGGATACAGATGGTTGTATTAATATATCTGCTTGACTACTTACTTCATTAAAAATTTGCTTTTGTAAAATATCTAGTGATGCCATTATTACATCTACAGCATTTGTTATTTCTGGCTTTTTAGGTTGACCAAAGGTAACATCAACAGCTATTACTAAATCTGCACCTTTTTCTCTAGCAACCTCTACAGGCAACCTACTTGTTACTGCTCCATCAACTAATATCATGCCATCTTTTTTTACAGGATAAAATATACCTGGTATTGAAATACTAGCTCTAATTGCTTCTGCAACAGATCCATCATCAATTATAATTTTTTCTCCAGATAAAAGATCAGTTGCAACAACATACAAAGGCAAGTTCAACTCACTAAAATCTTTATTCTTGGTTAAGAGGTTTAAAAAATCAGTAATTTTCTTTCCAGCAATAAAACCTAGGCGAGGCACCTTTACATCATATAGGATATTAGTATTCATTGTTGAAGCCATTTTTCCCATTATATTTAAATCTGCACCAGCAGCATACAACCCACCAACCATAGCCCCCATACTAGTACCTACTATTAAATCATAGTTAATATTATGTTTTTGTAAAACCTGCATTACACCAATATGTGCTATACCTTTAGCACTACCTGCACCTAAGACAAGTGCTACTTTTTTATCTTTCATGCTCATTTTTCACCTCCACCGTAAAACTATTTAAAAAAAAATGGTAATCTCTAATCAACTTTTACTCAAATTATTCCTTTTAGTTGATTAATTCTATGCCTAAATATGAACTAACAACCGATGAAAACAATAAAACTAGCTCAGTCAGTTTTGTAGTATAAATAAGTACTGTAAATAGCCTTCTTTATTTTAATAATTTAACATATATATAAAAGAGTCTAAATATAGAGGTGTATTTTTTGGCTTATTATTCTAAGTTTTTTTTCGTTGTTATAACTATGATTATAACCGTATTTATGGTTATAAATCCTCAGGAAACAGTGAAAGCAGCATCAAATGGCTTTCAAATATGGTACATCATAATTCTTCCTGCTCTTTTTCCATTTTTTATTGTAGCTGAGTTACTTGTTAGTCTAAGATTTGTTCACTTTTTAGGAGTTATTTTAGAACCTATAATGAGACCACTATTTCGACTACCAGGATGTAGCTCGCTCGTTGTAACTATGGGATTTACATCTGGTTTTCCTGTTGGAGCTCTTTTAACTAAGAAGTTATATGAAGAGAAAATGCTAACAGCCGAGGAAGCAGAAAGGCTCGTATCTTTCACTAATAATTCTAGTCCTTTGTTTATTTTAGGAGCTGTAAGTATAGGTATGTTTGGTATTTCAAGTGTTGGTTATTTGTTAGCAGCCTCTCATTACCTATCAAATATTATGGTGGGTATAGTTTGGAGGTTTAAAGCAGTAAAACAACAAAGTTTGAGGAGTACTTCGTCGAAACTTTTAATACAAGAAGCTTTAAGTACATTATCATATGCAGATAATAAAGACACAATTAGTATTGGTAAGGCACTAAGTGATGCTATTAAAAACAGTATAAATAATATATTAGCCATAGCAGGATTTATCGTGGTTTTTTCTGTTATAACACGTATGTTAACTGTTTGGGGAATACTAGATAAATTGGCAATTTTCATAACTAAGCTAATTAATGTTTCTTATAATGTTGCTTATGGAATATGTATTGGCTTTTTCGAAATTACTTTAGGGGCTAAAACAGTTGTATCAGCCCCTAGTGACTTATTAACACAATTAATTATTGTTAGTATTATATTAGCATTTAGTGGTTTATCTATTATAACCCAAATTATGAGTATACTTTATGGCACCCCTATTAGATTATCTTTTTATTTAACTTCGCGAATTCTTCAAATGTTTTTTTCTGCTTTAATAACCTTTGTTGGATATCATATGTTCTTTTTAACATCTCATCCTGTACCAACAGTTACTATCCCAACATATAAAATTTTGTATGGATTTGATGCTTGGACTTTTTCAATATATTGTCTTGTTATTGGATTTACTCTTATTTTGCTTCTTTTATTTATTAGCTTACTAAAAAATCGCTAAACATCATTATTATCAATAGCATTTTTCAATTCATTTCTACCTTCACTTACTGTATCTAACCCTTTTTGTAAAACTATTTCAATATGTTTTAATACATCGTCTGCATACTCATTAGCCTCTCTTCTGATTTCTGTAGCCGTTATCTCTGCTTTATTGACTACATCTTCAGCAACTACCATTGCGTTATGTGTTATCTCATTATTATCTATTAATTTTGCTGCTTTATCCTTATGTTCCTCAATAAATGTTTCTGCCTCTGCACAAGCTTCTTCGACTATTTTATCCTTTTCAGTTATAATGTTTTTGGCAATTTCTAATTCCTCAGGCAATACTGCTCTAATTTTATCTAGTCTGTCTAAAAAATTATTACTGTCAATTACAACAAATGAATTAGAAAATGGCACTTTTTTGCTTTCTTTGATAATATGCTCTAATTCATCAAGTATACTATATATTTCCATCATATTTTTCCTCCCTAACTTTCACTTAATTCATAATATTTCAAGGTAGACTCCCCATAGTTTTTTTCTCTATATAATTTAAGATTATAAAATTCACTGCTTAAAACTAGACTTTTAGGTATTCTAATAATTATTTGACCATTCTTATTAAGTAGATTATATTTCGAAATTTCATTCATTACTTGTGAAAATATTTTTTCATTTGTAAAAGGAGGATCAATATAAATAATATCAAAGAGTAAATTGCGTTTACATAAAATCTTTATAGCTTTTAAAACATCTTGTCTATAAACTTCGAATCCATCAACAAAATTGCAATTAATTAAGTTCTTATTAATTATCTTTATAGAATTTATATCATTGTCAATAAACACAACTTTACTTGCACCTCTACTTAAAGCTTCTATACCTACACTCCCACTACCAGCAAACAAATCTAGGAAAAAAGCATCTTTAACCGAGTTTGATAATGTATTAAACAATGCTTCCTTTATTCTATCTGTAATTGGACGCGTATTAAAACATGGAGGTGATTTTAGTTTTCTACCTTTAGCATTTCCTGCAATAACTCTCAAGCTTATATTCTCCTTTAAAATTTCTATAATTATATCTTTTTACCTTTTATTGAATATAATTATAACAAAAAAAAATTTTTAAAAAAATGTATATAAATTTTGTCTACAGGCAATGATATAATTACCAGATAAAAATCTGGTAAACAAACCCTCCCCAACAACTTTACAAAATTCTCCTCTCCCCAAAATGGCGACTTCGGTCGCCATTTTAATTTTATTAAAAAATATAGCGTATATTATCCTAATCTAAATCTAATAATATATCCAAATGCTGATCAATTTGTAAAAGGATGTTACCTTTAACAATAAACTAATAAAAAAGGGAGGAAATAAAGATGAATGATTTTTTGAATTATTTTAGTTTAAATGTTGACTTAGCAGTTGAAGCTAGGGATATAGTGCGCGGTAAAAGTAATATAGAAGTATCTGGAGTAGAAGAAGAAGTAGAAAATTTGGAAAATATAGATATAACTACTATAACAATAATGAATGAAGAAGCTGCAAGTGTTATGGGTAAACCTATGGGTACTTATGTAACAATAGAATCACCACCATTAAAAATTAATAATCCTTATGTTAAGGAAGAAATTATTACGGCTATGAGTAAAAGTCTAACTAACATGGTACCAAATATTGCTCCAGATAGTACCATACTATTAGTTGGTTTAGGGAACTGGCATGCAACTCCTGATGCACTCGGTCCAAAATTTATTGAATATAGCCCTATAACTAGACATTACCATCAATACGCTCCCCAAGCTTTAGTTGAAGGAATGCGTCCAAGTTGTGGTATTGCACCAGGTGTATTAGGAGTTACGGGGTTAGAAACATTCGAAGTTATTAAAGGCATAGTAGAAAAAGTAAATCCTGCAATGATAGTTGTAGTTGATGCGCTAGCTGCCCAAAATGTTGACCGTATTGGAACTACGATACAAATGTCAAATACAGGTATTCAACCTGGAGCCGGTATTGGTAATAATAGACATGCTTTAAATCAAGAAGGCTTAGGGGTACCTGTTATTGCAATTGGTTGTCCAACAATAGTAAATGCAGCTGTAATAGCAAATCAAGCTATAAAAAACTTTTGCTTAGATTCAGGAGCAATGTATAATGAAAACCAATCTACAGAAGCAATAAAAACTACACTTTCTCATTTTGGCGGTAGTTTATCCGTTACTCCAAAAGAAATTGATGATATTGTAGAAAACACCTCTAGAATTATGGCAATGGGGGTAGGACATTTCCTTTTCCCTGGTATTTCAACTGAACAACTAGAATTATATGCAATTTAATAATTTTAATAAAATTTTGATTTCACTGCAAAAAGCTAATCTTAGACTATGAAATCGGCTGAGTATGCACCATGCCTGGCTACTTAAGGACTTAAATAAACAAGTTAGCTCAGCCTTAAGTTTTAGTTACTTTTTGCAGCAGATCAATTTTTTTCTTGAAAATGTGAAAAAGAGATTGTGAGTGACTGATTAATGGTAAGTTAATAATCTAACTTATTTGGTGAATATAAATTATAGTTGACGTGACAACAAGCGGATATCGTTGCCCATCCGCTTGTCCTCTAATAGAATGATTAGATGTTACTTTTTAAGAATTATTGCATTTGGCCTTGTTGTTGTTGAGATTGTTGATTTTGTTGCTTTATTTGATTTACATCTTGTTGCATTTGTTGTCCTTGACCACCAACTTGGTTTTGCTGATATGCATAAACCATTTTCTTAACCATTTGTCCACCAATACTACCAGCTTGGCGAGAAGTTAAGTCACCATTGTAACCTTGCTTTAGGTTTACTCCAACTTCTTGAGCTGCTTCATACTTAAATTGATCCATTGCTGCTTTTGCTTGAGGTACTAAAATTTGGTTTTGTTGTTGAGCCATTTTTTTCACCTCCTTTTTTTGTGTAGTCTTATTTTTACCTGATATTAAACTAATATCCTAGAAGTATTTTCAATAGTTTTAAGTTCTTTCTAAGTACATCTATAAAAAGAACTGCAGGAACTCCTGCAGTTCTTTATTTATAATTACTTTAATTATTTCAATTCATTTTTATCTTTATTATTATTTTTATTGTTTTGTTTGTTTTCTATATTATTATCTTGATTTTTCTTTTTATTTTGTTTTTGTTTTTTAGCCATAAAAAGTGCACCTCCTTTCATAATATTAGGATGCTTTCTTTAGCGTTTTTTATTATGACAAGTTGATGCTTTTATGGCATGTAAACATATAAATTTTTAGTTTTTTACTATATCTCCATAAAATTTAAATTTATGTTTAATAATTTTTAATATTATCTCTGAATTTTGATATGTTTGAAGGTTTTCCTTAACTAGTTTGCGAGTTATTTCTATTATCTTAGTATCTGATATTAGATTAGCAACTTTTAAGTCATTTAACCCATGTTGTCTAACTCCTAGAAAATCACCTGGACCTCTTAAGCTCAAATCTTCTTGAGCTAATACAAACCCATTGCTAGTTTTTTCCATGGTTTTTAATCGTTTTAAAGCTTCATCATTTTTAGGATCACCAATCAGTATACAGAACGATTGTTTAGACCCTCTACCGACTCTGCCTCGCAATTGATGTAATTGTGATAAACCAAATCTTTCAGCATGTTCTATTAGCATTATTGAGGCATTAGGAATATCTACACCTACTTCTATTACAGTTGTTGCTACTAAAATTTTAAAACTGCCATTTTTAAATTGATTCATAAATAGTTCTTTTTCCTTACTAGGCATTCTTCCGTGAATTAAACCGATTTTATATTCACTAAATTTTTCTTTTAATTCTTCATATAAAGTAGTTACTGCCTTTAACTCTTGTAATTCTGATTCTTCTACAAGTGGACATACTACATATGCCTGAGATCCTTTTTTTAATTGTTCTTTTAAAAAGTTATAAGCTCGATTCCTAAATTCACGTTTAATATATATGGTTTTTATAGGCTTGCGACCAGGTGGTAGTTCATCAATTATCGAAACCTCTAAATCCCCATAAACAGTTAATGCCAAAGTTCTTGGAATTGGTGTAGCAGTCATAATTAATACATCTAAAGTTTGTCCTTTCTTAGTCAAAGCCCCTCTTTGTTTAACACCAAATCTATGTTGTTCATCTATAATGACTAATCCAAGATTTTTAAAATTTACGTTATTTTGTATTAATGCATGTGTACCTATTAATACATCGATATCACCTTTATCCAATGCTTCTAAAATCATTTTTTTCTCATTATTAGGAGTCGAGCCAGTGAGCAATGCAACTACTACATCTGAACTTAAAAACATTGATATTGATTTATAGTGTTGTTCTGCAAGTATTTCAGTAGGTGCCATAATTGCTGTTTGATAGCCGCTTGCAACTGCTTTTGTTAAGGCTAAAGCAGCTACAACAGTTTTTCCTGAACCAACATCCCCTTGTAATAACCGATTCATTGCTTTGGGAGATTCCATATCTAAAAATATCTGATCTAAAACCTTTTTTTGACCATTAGTTAGGTTAAAAGGCAACTCATTTAATACTTTACTAACTAAATTAGTTTTTTCATTATGTACAACATAATTATTTTCAACCTTTGCCTTTTTATTTAAAGAATGTATTCCTACTTGATATAAGAATAATTCTTCAAACGCTAGTCTTCTTCTTGCTTTAATATATGCTTCTCTACTTTCGGGATAATGTATATTTTTAAATGCATATTGAATATCACAAAGCTTATATTTATTCTTTGTATTTTCATCAAATATATCAATATAATTTTTTAATTCATTATTAAGAACTTGCAATATTATTTTTCTTAAAAAATTTTGATATATCCCTTCTGTTAAAGAGTAAATAGGTAAAATTTTATTTTCCATATCACTATCTGAAATAATTTCGTATTCATTTACAAATAACTCTTTACCTCCATAAGTATGTTTAATTTTACCACTAAGAAATAATTCATCACCTGATTTAATTTTTTTACTAAGATGTGCCTGATTAAACCAAATAGCATTAATTGAACCTGAATTATCGGTTATCATTGCTTTGAAAATACTCAATCCACGTGAAGTACGTGTACTGCTTGTATTTTTGACAAAACCTTTTATGTTTACATTATCATAATTATTAATTTCAACTATTTTTTCCACATTACTGCGATTAAAATAATCCCTTGGCATGTACCACAATATATCAAAAACTGTTTTTATATTTAATTTATGTAATGCTTTACTTTTCTTCGGTCCAACACCCTTTACAAATTGAATATCACTAAACAACCTATCCATTGTTTTCTCCCCTTTATACAATAAAAAGCGGGATAACCCCGCTTTTTTTAAACTTGATATAATTATTCTACTGCTAATAAAAAAGGATAATGAGGTTGCCCACCATAATGCATTTCTATTTCATAATCAGAATATGTGCTTTCTATTTGTTGTTTTTCCTTTATTGCTTCTTCTTCCGTTATACTATCTCCATATATAATAGTAATTAGTTCGATTTCATCATCTACAATCTTTGCTAATACATCACTTATTGTTTGTGATATATCGCTACCCTTTGTTGATATTTCACCATTTATAATGCCAATAATGTCTCCTTCTACTATATCTAGATTATTAATTGTTGTATCACGAACTGCATAAGTTATTTCAGCAAATTTTACAACTTCAATTTCTTTTTTCATGTTTTCCGCAACTTCATCTATACTTCCATCTGGGTTATAAGCAATTAAAGCTGTAATTGCCTGCATTATTGATTTTGTAGGTATAATTTCAATTTCTTTATCAGTTAAGTATTTTACTTGCTCAGCTGCTAATATAATATTACTGTTATTAGGAAGAATTATGATTTTATTAGATTCAATTTGTTCGCATGCATTGAGTAAATCCTCTGTACTAGGATTCATAGTTTGACCACCTTGTACAACTTTATCTACACCAAGGCTTTCTAAAATTTGAACTATACCCTCACCTATCCCAACTGCGACTATACCTATTTCCTTCTCATTAATAGGTTGTGGTTCAGGTTGTTGTGATTCTACATTATTTAAATGTTCATGGGCTTCCTCTATCATATTATTTATCTTTATATCACTTAATTGTCCCCATTGTAAGCATGTTTCTAAAACTTTACCTGGATGATTAGTATGAATATGAACCTTAGCTATATCTTCCATGCCAACAACCATCATTGAATCACCTAAGGGATTTAAATGATCTTTTATATCATCTGTATTTAATTTTTTTCCTTTAAGTAAAAGTTCAGTACAGTATTGAAATTCAATATCGATTTCTTTTAGGCTATTATCTCCTTTTGCTTCAGTTTTAACTTCTTTATATGTATCTAACTTTATATCTTTTTCTTGTGCTAATCCTTCAATTGCACCCTCTAAAAAGTATAAAAATCCTTGTCCTCCAGCATCTACAACTCCAGCCTCTTTTAAAATCGGTAACATTTGAGGAGTTTTTTCCAAAGTTTTATAACCAACTTCTACTCCCTTAATAAGAACAGCTACTATATCTGATTCTGTACGCGCATAACTTTCACAAGCATGAGCAACTTCCCTAACTACAGTTAAAATAGTCCCTTCTACTGGCTTCATTACTGATTTATAGGCTGTTTCAGAACCCACCTTAAGAGCGTTTGCCAAATCTTGAGCATTAGCTTTTTCTTTCCCTTCTAAAACTTTAACTATTCCTCGAAATACTTGAGATAATATAACTCCTGAGTTTCCTCTTGCTCCCATAAGTGAACCCATTGATATGGATTTTGCTACCTTCCCTAGAGGAGCTGTGCTATTCTTTTCACCTTCTTTTACAGCTGCCAATAGAGTTAAATACATATTCGTACCTGTATCTCCATCTGGTACCGGAAAAACATTAAGTAAATCAATTTCATCTCTATTGTGTTCTAACCTTATGCAACCGGCTTTGACAAATCTCACCAGATCGTTGCCAGTTATATTTTGTAAACTCAAGTTTTTTGCCTCCTACTTATTTTCTTTTATTACTCTTATCCCTTTAACATTGACATTTACTGAAGCTACTGATACTCCTGCATTATTCTCGAGTACATATGTTACTTTTTGCATAACGTTATGGGCTACTTCTGATATCTTAATACCATAACCGACTACAACATATACATCGACTATTAAGCCATCCTCTGAATCACGTACAGAAACACCCTTACGAATAGATTCTAATCCTAAAATACTCGTTAATTCAGTCTGAATGTTTTGAGATACCATACCTACAAGACCATAACAATCAATAGTCGCTAAACCAGCAATAGTTTCTATAACATCTTTAGCTACAGTGATTTCCCCTAGGTCATTATTTTTAATTATAAACATTATATTTCCTCCTTGCTAATATAATTTAATTCTATTCAAAGAGTATTTATTCCTTCTTCTTGCCCTTTTATACCCTATTTGCTAAAATATAAAAGTCAACTGTAATAGAGAGGGGGCATAAGCCATGGCAAAATGCGAAATTTGTGAAAAAGGTGTATCATTTGGCAAACAATACAGCCATTCGCATATAAGAACTAACAGACAATGGAAACCAAATATACAACGGGTCAAAGTTGTTGTTGGACAAACACCTAAGAAAATTTATGTTTGCACACGTTGTCTACGTTCAGGCAAAGTCCAAAGAGCTATATAAAATGCTAGAGCCTTAGTAGTAAAATGCTAAGGCTCTTTATTTTTTAGCCTCCTCGATAATATCCTTTGTAAATAAGTAAGTTTCATTACAAAAATTGCAACTTATCTCTAGCTTACCCTGCTCTTCAAATGTTTCCTCTATTTCATTTTCAGGCATACTTGCAACAATTGATAGTAATCTTTCTCTATTGCACTCACATCTAAAAGCAAGTGGTTTATCTTTAATAATTATTTCATATTCAATACCATCTAGTACTATATCAAGTATACTTTTTAAGTCTTCTTTTTCATTTATAAATTTGCTAATAGTCCCCATCTTAAGAACATTGCCTTCAATAGTGCGCAATAATTCATCATCTGCATTAGGCATTGCTTGTATAATTAACCCACCTGCAGCTTGTATGCTTAATTCTGGGGCAACAAGTACACCAAGGGATACTAAAGAAGGTAGTTGTTCAGACATTAAGTAATAATGAGCTAAATCTTCACCTATTTCGCCATTAACAAGAGCAACACTTCCAACAAAAGGCTGTTGCATTCCAAGATCTTTAATTACCTCTAATTTACCATCTTTACCAATAATTCCACCAACATTTAACTTTCCTGGAGAAATAGATGGTAAATCTGCACTAGGGTTTGATATTAAACCACGAACATTACCATTATTGTCAGCTGTTGCCAAAACCGCACCAGCAATGCCATTACCATTAACTCTAATAGTTAGACGACTATTCTCACTTTTTAGATCACTAATGCCCATAATAGCAGCAGCTGTTATAACTCTACCTAGCGCTGCTGATGCAGTAGCTGATGTTTTATGTCTTTTAGTAGCTTTATCTACTAAATTAGTTGTTTTTGCTATAAATACCCTTACTTGCTTTGCTTTGTCAGTTGCTAATAATAAATAATCTTTCAAAGTTAATAATCCTTTCAATATTTTTTAATATTTTAGCATTCAATATATAATAATTGTAGGTGCATTAGCAATTATTTCATTTATATAATTGTTTCCATATTTATAATTTTATAAATATAAGTCATATAAATATTTTTTTCATACAAATAATCCATTAAACTATAATAAATCTTAGTTTCACTGACAAATAAGTTACCCTTATTTTTATTATCTTATAATTAAAATATCATTAAGATTTTGCTGCAAAAAATAACTACAAAAAACTTAAGGAGGATCTTATAATGCCAATTTATGAATACAAAGGCAATAGACCAATTATAGCAAAATCATCATTTATTCACCCCCAAGCAGTAATTATTGGGGATGTTAAGATAGGTGATAACTGTTATATTGGTGCTTATAGCATTTTAAGAGGCGATTATGGAAATATTGTTATCGGTAACAAAACTAATGTACAAGAAGGTAGTATAATACACACTGAGCCCACAACTTCTGCTTTAATAGGAAATAATGTAGTAATAGGTCATGCAGCAATTGTACATGGTCCATGTACAATAAATGATGAGGCAGCTATTGGTATGGGAGCTATTATCTGTAATGGATGTACATTAGAATTTGGTAGTATGCTAGCAGCTGGTAGCCTTTTAGCTCCAGGAAAGATAATTCCTGAAAAAAAGCTTGCTATGGGTAATCCTGCTCAGGTTGTAAAGGAAGTTACAGATAACATGGCTATACATAATAAAGCAGCTGTAAATATTTATCACGACCTCGCAGCATGTTGCCAAACCGAATTGAAGCTAATTAAGGAGTAACTTATTGCTTAAATCTTAAATATGGTTTCATAAGCCTCTTATTATTTATCCAACTTTGGTGGTAGATACCAAGGTAATGAAAAATTAATCAAATATATAATTGATTTTGAATTTGATTCCTTAACTTTTTGCCAACAAGTATCTCCTCATAGAAACTACATTATGATGTTTGAATTTTATTTGTTAGAAGAATACACTATACATTATATTTAAATGTATTACTATGCAGTAATTAGTTGTTGGGAAGGAGTTTTATTTATGGTAAAAAATAATATCTTATCGTTTTTTGTTTTGTGTTTCTTTGTAATAGGTTTATTAACACTAAGTGTTGATAATATTTATGCAGACCAACAAACCTTAAGATGGGGATCAACTGGTTCAGAAGTAAGTTTAGTGCAAAAAACTTTAAATGAAAAGGGATATTCATGTGGACCTGTAGACGGAATTTTTGGTGCTCTTACTTTTAATGCAGTAGTTAGTTTTCAAAGAGATACCAATATAAATGTAGATGGAATTGTAGGGCCCCAAACAAGACAAGCTCTAGGGTTAGTAGCTACTAGTAATGAGGACAGTAAAAATAATTCTTTTACTCCATTACAATGGGGTTCAAGTGGACAAGAAGTACGTGATCTGCAACAGATATTAAATAGTAAAGGATATGCAGTAGGAACTGTTGATGGAGTATTTGATGAAAGAACATATAATGCTGTAGTGGAGTTTCAAAAAGATGCACAACTTACAGTTGATGGTGTAGTAGATCATAAAACTAAGACATCTTTAGGCTTAAATAAAATTACTCAAAACTCAAATACAAGAACTATGGTTGCAACTGCTTATTGTCCTTGTGACCAATGTAATTATCCTTGGGGAGGCTATCCATCCTATATTGGATTACCACTAGGTAAAGGTATTATTGCAGTAGATCCAAATGTTATCCCATTAGGAACAAGATTATATGTTGAAGGTTACGGATATGGCGTAGCAGCTGATACAGGTGGAGCTATTAATGGTAATAAAATAGACCTATGTTTTGAAACTCATGAAGAAGCTCTACGCTGGGGAATACAAAATATTGAAGTTACTATATTAGATAAAATTAATAAATAAAAAAACACAGTAAACTAAAATTTTATTTACACGGAATTATGGATACTCCCTCCATAATTCCGATACTCCTTTATTTATATGTAAAGATACGGCTAAGCAAACAAATAAATATGGGTTTTTTTTAGCTTAAGCTGGCAAGATGCTGAGCTAATGAAGACAATTCTTCAGACATTGCTTCTAGCTCTTGAACATTAGTTGAAACTGTCTGTGTCAATTCCGCTTGATTTTCCACTATTGATGCCGCTTCATTCACACCTGTTGTAATAACTTTTACTGACTCTTCTATATTATTAAGTATTTGTGAAATTCTTTCAACTGATAATGTGCTGTTTTCGGCTAGTTTCCGTACTTCCTCCGCTACAACAGCAAAACCTTTTCCGTGCTCCCCACTCCTAGCAGCCTCAATAGCTGCATTTAGTCCTAAAAGTTTAGTTTGTTTTGCAATAGTATTTATAAAATCTAAAACTTCCCCTGTTTCATTAAGATGTTCTGTAGCATCATTAGCAGAATCTATTAAATTATTTCCTCTTGATGCCATTAATTTAGCCGAATTATTAACCTCTTCAATCCTATTAGTTACATTTTCCATAGTATCTGCAAGTTCAATTGAAATATTAGCTAACTTCTCTGATTCATTATGTAACGTTTCTATCATTGCTTCTCTAGATTCAACTACTGTCATCATTACATCAGCACCATGAGAATCAATTACTGCAATTTCATCCCTTTTATTTTCATTTATAATTTCTTCTACTTTAGCATTACCTGTTGCCTCTATAATTACATTAATCCCAGGTAAGGAAATTGCTTGCACTACATCTGAAAATGTTTTCACATTATTCTCTCTTGCTATTACCATTCCAGGTGCATCATAATTTGCATCACAGATCCCTTCGATTTTTATACTTTCTATTCCTAAGCATGATTTAAGTATGGATGTTCCTCCTTGACCTGCACCTACAATAACTATTCTTTTCACCCTATCCCCCCCTATCCTAACAATGTTATATTAATCATTTTTTTTTATTTTTTCTCCTAGCCTCATATTAACTGCTTTCGGTACTAATGAACTAATATCCCCACCAAGTAGTGCAGCCTCTTTTATACCACTAGAACTAACATAAATGTTTTTACTATCAGACATAATAAATATCGTATCTACCTCAGGAATTAACATTTTATTCATCATCGACATATGCATTTCATATTCAAAATCACTAACCGTTCTCAAACCTCTAATTATAGCTATAGCTTGTTTCTCTTGTAAATAATTAGACAATAATCCATTGAATGAATCTACTTCAATATTATCCATATGATTTGTACTTTCTTTGATCATTTCAACCCGTTCTTCAAGAGAAAACAGGGCATTTTTTGTAACATTATGTACAACTGAAACAATTATTTTATCAAATAGCTTACTAGTTTTATTAAGAATATCAATATGCCCATTTGTTATAGGATCAAAGCTTCCTGGATACACTGCTACTTTCATTATTACATCCGCCCCTTTGGTTTTATTAAATCTATTACAATATCAAATATAAAAAAATTCTACTCAAACTTTGTTTTATCCTGCAATTTAATTATTTTTTAAATAAAAATAAAAACACAGAATATTCTTCTGTGTTTTTATTTTCAGCTATATGAAAAGATAATATTACCTTTTTTTTATTAGTTTAATTTAAAGTAATGTTTACTTTAAAATATTGCTTGCTATAACTACACGTTGAATTTCATTTGTACCTTCATAAATTTGTGTAATCTTAGCATCTCTCATCATTCTTTCAACTGGATATTCTCTAGAATAACCATATCCTCCTAATACCTGTACTGCTTCTGTTGTTACTGCCATTGCAGCATCACCCGCGTACAGTTTTGCCATTGCACTTTCTTTACCATATGGCAATCCTTGACTTTCTAACCAAGCCGCTTGATAGGTTAATAATCTTGCAGCTTCTATTTGTGTTGCCATATCAGCTAATTTGAATTGGATAGCCTGTTGTTTAGATATTGGTTTTCCAAATTGAACTCTATCTTTTGAATAGTTAAGTGCAAATTCATATGCTCCTTGAGCTATTCCAACTGCTTGAGCAGCAATTCCGTTTCTTCCACCATCTAGGATCATCATACCAATTTTAAATCCATCTCCTTCTTTACCAAGAAGGTTTTCCTTTGGAATGCGGCAGTTTTCGAATACTAACTCATAGGTAGCTGATGATCTTATACCTAGCTTATCCTCTTTTTTACCAAAGCTAAAGCCAGGAGTATCTTTTTCAACTATAAATGCACTTATACTCTTATGTCCAAGATCCTTAGGTCCTGTCCTAGCTATTACAACATAAGTTTCAGCATAATAAGCATTTGTTATAAATACTTTGGTTCCATTTAAGACATATTCATCACCATCTAGTACTGCAGTTGTTTTTGTTCCACCTGCATCACTACCAGCCGTTGGTTCAGTAATTGCAAATGCCCCCATTTTAGTCCCTTCAGCTAATGGCACTAGATATTTTTGTTTCTGTTCTTCTGTACCAAATTTCCAAATTGGCCATGAAGCTAGTGATACGTGAGCTGATAAAGTAACACCCATAGAACCGCAAACTCTTGAAAGCTCTTCTACCGCTAATACATAAGTTAGAAAGTCAGATCCTACTCCTCCGTACTCTTCTCCCCACGGTAATCCACACATGCCTAAATCAGCCATTTTGCGGAATAGATCCATATCAAATCTTTCTTCTTCATCACGTTCAGCAGCTGATGGTTCTATTTCTCCTTCTGCAAAATCTCTAAATGTTTTTCTAAACATTTCATGTTCTTCTGATAATCTAAAATTCATTTATAAATCCTCCTCATTTTATGTTTATCTTGAAACTACCATAGCTATACCCTGTCCTCCACCAATACAGAGAGTAGCTAAACCTGTTTTTGAATCACGCTTTTGCATTTCGTAAAGAAGTGAAACTAATATTCTGGTTCCTGATGCTCCGATTGGATGTCCAATTGCTATTGCTCCACCATTTACGTTTACTCTATCCATAACCTTTTCTAAACCAAGTTCTTTTGATACTCCTAAAGACTGTGCTGCAAATGCTTCGTTAGCTTCTATAAGATCTATATCTTCTATATTTAATCCTGCTTTATCTAAAGCCTTTTTAGTAGCAGGAACAGGTCCAATACCCATAATCTTAGGATCAATACCACCTGATGCATAACTTGAAATTGTAGCTAAAGGCTCTAAGCCAAGTTCGTCTGCTTTTTCTTTAGACATAACTATTACTGCTGCTGCACCATCGTTTATTCCAGAGGCATTTCCAGCTGTAACAGAACCATCTTTTTTAAAGGCTGGTCTCATTTTGGCTAACTTCTCCTGTGGTGCTAAGTTAGGATGTTCATCTTTGTCAAAAACTGTTTCACCTTTTCTAGTCTTAATTACCACTGGTACTATTTCATCTTTAAATTTATCTTCCTCTATCGCTTTAGCAGCAAGATCTTGACTTCTAAAAGCAAAAGCATCTTGTTCTTCACGAGATATATTCCACTCGTCTACTATATTTTCTGCAGTTATTCCCATATGATAATTATTAAAAGCTTCCCATAAACCATCTTTTATCATTAAGTCTTCTATTTTTCCAGGTCCCATTCTATATCCATAACGTGCCTTTTCTAGTGCATAAGGAGCAAGTGACATATTCTCAGTTCCACCTGCAAGAATAACATCTGCATCACCTGCTTTTATAGCTTGTGCAGCTATACTAATTGACTTTAGTCCTGAACCACAAACTTTATTGATTGTATATGCTGGAACGGTTTCCGGTATACCAGCATGAATAGAGGCTTGACGAGCCACGTTCTGACCTTGACCAGCTTGTAATACACATCCGAATATTACTTCATCTAATTGATCTGGTTTTAATCCAACTCGTTTTAAACTGTCTTCCATTACTACTTTTCCTAGTTCTACAGCACTTACGTCTTTTAATGTGCCACCAAATGATCCTACAGGTGTTCTACATGCACCAACCAAAACTACTTCTTTAGTCATTTAAATTAACCCCCTAATATATTTTTATATTAATTATTCAATATTAACTCTCGTTATTAACGTTTATCCACCTCCCGTAGTCAGAACATCACATTTATAATAAGTTCTGACAAAATTCGTTCACTATAAGCGTAATTTAATTATATTACAATCTATTCTTTATTTGTTATAAAATTCCTTCTTTTTTACATATATTTCTTATTATTGATTTTTTAGACACAAAAAAAAAGACCCACTGTAAAGTGGGTCTTTTTTTAACTTAAATTATTCTTTTTTCATTGAATCCCAAAGCACTTCAGCAACGTCAAGTACCTTAGTTTGTGCTTCTTCTTCTGCACCTTTTACACCATCATCTATCATTGTTAAGCAGAACGGACAGTTGGTAACTATCATTTCAGGGGCAGGTTTTAGAAGTTGATCAGTTCTAGTATCATTGATACGCTTAAATCCTTCAACTGCATCTTCTTCCATCCACATGCGTCCTCCACCGGCTCCACAGCAGAAGCCTAAATCTTTACCTTGATCTATTTCTATTACATTACCGCCTGCAGCTTTAAGCACATTTCTTGGAGCATCATAAATGTTATTGTGTCTGCCTAAGAAACATGAATCATGATAGGTTAGGTTAATTCCTAATGATTTTCCTCCACTTAGTTTGCCTTCTGCAACTAATTGAGCAAGTATTTCAGTGTAATGATATACTTCATAGTTTCCATCCATTTGAGGATATTCATTCTTAAGAGTAGTATATCCATGTGGACAAACAACTATTATCTTTTTAACACCATAATTATTAAAGGAATCAATATTTTGTTGTGCTAAGATTTGGTATAGATATTCATTACCAAGTCTTCTAGCTGAGTCTCCACAGCAATATTCTTCAGTTCCTAAATATCCAAAGGATACTCCAGCTTGATCAAGTAGTCTTACTAATGATTCTCCAACCTTCTTGAATCTGTCGTCGAATGAAACTGCACAACCAGCATAAAGAAGATATTCAAATTCTTTACCATCTTCAGGTACAAGATTAACTAAATCTCTTACTTCTCTTTCATTCAACCAATCAGCACGGTTTGCCCAACCTACACCCCATGGGTTATAGTTACGTTCCATATTTGTAAAGGCCATTTGTGCTTCATTAGGCATATCTCCTTGCCACATAACAAGGTTTCTGCGCATTTCAACAATCTTTGGAATATGCTCAATAAACATTGGGCAATGTTCCATACATGCACGACAGTTAGTACAATCCCATATCACATCAGTTGTTACTACATCATATAGTAAGCTCTGTTCCATTGGGCTAACTGCTTCTTCTGCCTCATCTGTCATAGCCATCATTTCAACATCTTCTTCATGACCTTGATTCGCTATTACATATGGAGCTTTTTCGTGCATATGCTCTCTCATTTTTTGTATTAGAGTTAGTTTTGGATTTAATGCTTTTCCTGTATTATATGCTGGACAGTTTTCTTGACATCTACCACAACGAATACAAGCATCTAAATCAACTAAGTCTTTCCATGTGAACTCTTCAATATTTTCTACACCAAATGTTTCTGCTTCTTCGATATTATGCAACATACGAATTTCTGAAGCTTCCATATTACGTGCGAAATATTGTACAAGTGCTACTCCCATGTGTCTTAACTTAGTAAATGGAATCATACATACTACACCAAATGCAAGTATCATATGAGCCCACCAAATAATACGATGCCATAATAATAATGTTTCTTGTGTTAATCCAGTAAATAATAGTGCAACATACCATCCAACAGGAGAAGCAAGTTGTTCATAAGCAATATACTCAATTTGTGTAGCTAATTGAATTTGAGCAGCTACTCTTAGTCCTTCAATTAGATAACCAGATGCAAGTATAACTAATAATAATGCTAGTAATATACCATCTAGTGGATTAGTATCATTTAATCTATCAGGTTTAATTACATATCTAACAATTGCTAAACCTATTATACCTATAATAGCTAATAACCCTGCTATATCAACAATAGCTTGGAATCCAATATAAATATTGTCATATAATGGAGGCCATCCAAGCCAATAATGTTGTGCATCAAGACCTGCAGCTAAAAATAATATAATAAAGCCCCAGAATAGTATAAAGTGCATGGCTCCAGCTACAGGATTTTTAATTACCCTCAATTGACCTGCGGCATTTGCTACAAGCGATACAACACGTTGACCAATATTATCAAATCTGTTTATTTCTCCTTTAGCTATCATCCATACACTAACCCAACGATAAATACCAAATGCTAAAACAGCCAAAGGAATAAGCATAATTACATAGATAAGCTTTTCAAAAGGAATATTGGCTCCAACAACACGCTGAGGGATATCATAAACTTGAAATTCTGTGTATTTACTGAGAAATTCTATCATTCAAATTACCCTCCCTTTAAACTTAAACATGACTAAACACTGGACATGCACTCTAATGCATATCCAGTATTTGCCACATCCCCGGCAAGCTACTTCTTAAGCTCATCTAATAATGGTGGTATTACCTTGAATAGATCACCTACTACTCCAAAATCTGTAATGTTGAATATTGGAGCTTCTGGATCTGTGTTAATTGAAACAATGTTTTTAGAAGAGGACATACCGGCTAGATGCTGAATAGCACCTGAAATTCCCGCAGCTACATAAATATTGGGATTAACTACCTTACCTGTTTGTCCTACTTGTAATTCATGTCCTAACCAACCAGAGTCGATTGATGCACGTGAACCACCTATTGCAGCATCTAGAAGGTCAGCTAAGTCTTCAATAAGCTTAACACCATCTGGACCTTTTAGACCACGTCCACCTGATACAACAGCTTCAGCTTCTGTAAGTTCAGGTCTAGCTGATACAGTTGGCACAAATTCTTTAACAGTCTGATATACATCAGCATCTGATGCAGCTACAGCAGGTTTTACAACTTCACCAGCTCCAGCAGCTTCAGCAACATCAAATACACCAGGACGAATTGTTCCTAATATTGGACCAGTTGTAATTTCTACTTTTGATAATGCTTTACCAGCATAGATTGGTCTGGTAAATAAACCTTTTCCAGCACTTAATTCTACACCGACAACATCAGTTGCAAGTCCTATTTCTAACTTTTGAGCTAATCTAGATGCTAAATCTCTGCCATTAAATGTATGAGCAAATAATATAGCATTTGGATTATTTTCATTTATCATTGCAACTAACTGTGCAACATATGCACCTGTGTTATAGTTAGCAAAAATGTCATCATCCGCAACATATACCTTGTCCGCTCCATATTTAGCAAACTCAGGAGCTAATCCTTCTACGCCTTTTCCAAAAACAACAGCACTTACTTCATCACCAAATTTTTTGGCTTCTGAGAGCATTTCAAAGGTAACTTTACGGATATTTCCGTCTCTTTGTTCAACAAATACCCATGTTCCTGCCATTAATTACCCTCCTTTATATTTTATAAAATATTTATTTTTTAATTTCTACTTTAGCAGTATTTAACATCCAATCTGCTAATTGTTGAGCAGCTACTTCTGGCTCTTCTTCTATCTTAACACCTGCAGCTTTTTCAGGTGGCATGCTATACTCAACTATTGTAGTTTTATTTTCAGTTTCTACAGCATCTACTGTAGCAACTGGCTTTTTCTTAGCCTGCATTATACCTTTCATAGATGGGTAGCGTGGCTCATTCCAACTTACCTGACTTGAAATAACTGCTGGAATTGCTACTTCAGTTACCTGTGTTCCACCATCAGCTTCACTAGTACATACAGCTTTTCCATCTGCTATTTCTACATCAGTAATAACATTAACATGTGGTAAGCCTAAAATTTCAGCCATACGAGTTGGAACCTGAGATGACCCATCATCAGCAGCAACGTGACCCGCTAATACTAAATCTGGATTCTCTTCTTTAATAGCTGCTGCTAATGCAACTGCTCTTGCATATTCATCAGCAGAAGTATCTTGTTTTACTAATATTCCTCTGTCAGCACCCATAGCTAACGCTGTACGGATGGCATCCATAGCTTTGTCTGCTCCTGCGGAAACTATAACTACTTCACTAGCTATCTTTTTTTCTTTTAGTTGAATTGCACCTTCTACAGCAACTTCATCATAAGGATTGATAATTAAATTGATACCCGCATCTACTATTTTGCCATCTTTCAAGTCAATTTTGGCTTCTGTGTCAAATGTTTGCTTAACACATACTAGAACCTTCAAGTTCATTCCTCCTTTACATTTTCATTTTTAAAACTTTACACTAATTAAAGCAGTAAAGGTACTTAGTATTAACCACCACCTTTACAGGTTTTTTATATACTACTGCCTACGGCATAATTACCGCTAGGTCTACAGCAACAAAAAAATATACAAGTTAATAATTTCTATAGTTCTTTCTAATATCCTTCTTTTTCATATCAATCAATAAATTTTTTTACAATATAAATTGTTTTACAATATAAATTGTCACAATAGAAATTTTCCTATGCTTTTTGATAAAAAAATGTTGCTATTGGTTTTAAGCCTAAATCTTTTGCTTGAAAAATTTGTTCTGTACTGCCAATAAATAATACTCCATTTGCATTTAGTGAGTTTGTAAATTTTTTATATAGTTTTTGTTTAGTTTCTTCGGTAAAGTATATTACAACATTTCGACATAAAATTAAATCATTATTTTTTGTAAATGCTTCTTTTAGTAAATCTTGACGTTGAAATTTCACCATGCTTTTTATATCTTCTTTAATCTTAAAGAAATTTTTATTCTGAATAAAATATTTTTTTTGATAATTATATTCTAAAGATTGTATTGCTTTTTCTGAATATATTCCAATTTGTGCTTTATCTAATACTTCTATATCAAGGTCTGTAGCATAAATTTCATCTACAGTATCAGGAAATTTTTCTTTAAATAACATCGCTAGAGAATATGGTTCTTCTCCTGTTGAACATCCAGCACTCCATACTTTAAGCTTTTTTTTGTTCTCAAGCAACATAGGAATAATCTTTTTTTCTAACACTTCCCAATGTGCTGGATTTCTAAAAAATTCTGAAACATTAATCGTTAAGTGCTCAATAAACTTTTTATAGAGAATCTTATCTTTAGATAAAATATCTAAAAAGTCTTTATAATTAGAAGAATTAACTGAACGCATAAAACTATTTATACGTCGCTCCATTTGAGGTCTTTTATAAGATGTTAAATTAATTTGACTTATAGCCTCAAAATTCTCTATAAACCACTCCCACCCATAAGAGGTTGCCAACTTTGTTCCTCCCCTGTTCTATTCTATTTAATTGTATTTAGTACATCATTAATAGCTTCAGCTGTTTTTTCAATATCTTCAACTTCATGAGCACAGGAAATAAAACATACTTCAAACTGTGCTGGAGGAAAATAAATACCTTTATTTATTAATTCCCTATGAAACTTTGCATATTTATCTGTATCACAAGTTTGTACAGCTTCATAGTTGTTAACTTCTTGTTCTGTAAAGAAAACTGAAAACATTGAGCCTAACCTATTAATAGTACAATATAAGTCATGCTCCTCAAATATAGTTTTTAATTTTCCAGTTAATAAGTAGCCTAATACTTCTATTCTATCATAATAATCATTATTTTTTAGTTTTTTAAGTGTAGTTGCTCCAGCTACCATTGCTAACGGGTTGCCAGATAATGTTCCTGCTTGGTAAACATCTCCTACTGGTGCTACCATATCCATAAGCTCTTTCCTACCTCCATATGCACCAACAGGTAAACCACCACCTATTATTTTTCCTAAGGTTGTTAAATCGGGCTCAATTTCTACTATATTCTGAAATCCTCCATAACATGTCCTAAACCCAGTTATAACTTCATCAAAAATTAACATACTACCATTAAGCTCAGTAATATTGCGTAATCCTTTTAAAAATTCAGCATCTGGTAAAACTAGTCCCATATTTCCTGCTACTGGCTCAACTATAACTGCTGCTATTTCATTACCCCATTGTTTAAAAATATCTTTAACTGATTCCAAATCATTATATTTAGCATTTAGAGTATGCTCCGCAAATACATCAGGAACACCAGGGCTTGTTGGTTTCCCTGCTGTAAGAAGCCCTGACCCAGCCTTTATTAGGAAGGTATCTGCATGTCCATGAAAACAACCTTCAAATTTAACAATTTTATTTCTGCCTGTATAAGCTCTAGCTACTCGTACAGCACTCATAGTTGCTTCGGTTCCTGAATTAACCATGCGTACCTTATCCATTGATGGGAATGCATCACATATTAATTTTGCTAGTTCTAGTTCTGCTTCACATGGTGCTCCATAACTAGTACCGTTTACTGCAGTATCACAAATTGCTTTTACTACATCATCATCACTATGACCTAAAATTAATGGTCCCCATGAACAAACATAGTCTATATATTCATTACCATCAATGTCGTAAACTTTTGCCCCCTTAGCCCTATTTATAAATAGTGGATCTGTACCTACTGCTTTAAACGCTCTTACTGGACTATTAACACCACCAGGTATATATTGCTGGGCTATTTCATACAGTTCTTTAGATTTGGTTTTTTTTAGCAAAGTTTACTCCCTCCCAAATTATATTCATAATAGCCTTAAAATATTATTGTTATATATATGTCATGCTAACTTTTTTTAGTTCTTTAAGGCTTCTAATTATTTTAAAATCAACTATTCCTGTAACTTTTGATATATCTTTAATTATTTTATCTAATTCACTCTCAGTTTTTGCATGAATCATTGTAAAAATATTATATCCAAAATCTTTTTCTACATCTCTTAGATAACAATGACTTACATGTTTAAATTTAGCCATATTATTCCCAACTTCATCCGTTTTTGATTCTTCAACATTCCAAACTACCATAGCGTTCACATTAAATCCAGCTTTTTGATGTCTTAAAACTGCTCCAAATCTACGAATTGTTCCTTCATGTTGCATTTTTTTTATACGATCAATAACTTCTTGTTCTGTAATCTGTAATGAATCTGCTAAATTTTTAAAAGGTCTCGATTCTAATGGAATATCCCCTTGTATCATATTAATTATTACACTATCTATATTATCACTAATATTATAATAGTTCATCCTCTTCCTCCAAATCAAATGAGACTCTTATTTTATATACCTTTTTAGAAGGCATATTAACTATTTTTAATCCTAATTTTTCCTCAATAATTGTTAGTATATGCATTGCTTTTTCAATAGAAGGTGCTGTTAATGTAAACCAGATATTATATTCATGATCTCTAATATAATTGTGTGTAACACCTCGTTCTGAATTTATCAAGGAAGCAGCTTCATCTATTTTAGCATCAGGAACTTTAACTGCACATAATGTAGAGTAATATCCCAGACTTTTTGAATCAAAAACAGCTCCAATTCTTCTAATTATTCCTTTTTCCTTTAGGTTATTAACTCTTTGCAATAATTCTTCTTCTGATATTTTAAGTTTATCTGCCATATCTTTATATGGATTTAGACTAATTTCAAATTCATTTTGCAGTAGATTTAAAATCTTAATATCTATTTTATCTTTCATTTTTAATCGCCTCAATTGGTTTATATAAGCACCATGTATCTTCTGCTAAGTAATCACCTTCACTATAATAATATGCACGCGCTCTGCAGCCACCGCATTTTTCTTTATAGTCACAATAACCACATTTACCCTTATACTGCATTGTTCTTAACTCTTTTAAAACTTTATTATTATTCCATATTTCATCAAAAGCTTTTTCTTTTACATTGCCAAGAGGAATATCAAGATATGCACATGGTTGTACATCACCTTTTGGACTAATTATGCAATAGCTTATTCCCGCTAAGCATCCTTTAGTAAATCGGTGAGGCAAACCTTTTTTATCCGCAATTCGTATAAACTGTGGAGCACAAGTAGGTTTAATCTCTATTTCAATTTGTTTTTGTTTATTCATAAGTCTATTTATAGTTTTTTCATAGGTTTTAACTCTTAATGCTTCTTCTTCAATATTTTTCCCTCTACCTGTAGGTACCAAAAAAAAGAAATGATGAGCCATAGCCCCCATCTCAATGGCATAATCTGTTATTTTTTCTAACTCATCCACATTCCAATCCATAACTGTTGTGTGTAGTTGAAAAGGTATACCTACATCCTTGAGATTTTTTAATCCTTGAACTGTTAGATTAAAGGCATTATCTAATTTGCGAAACTCATCATTTTGTTTGGCGTCCAAACTATCTAAGCTAACTCCAACTGCCATGAAACCAGCTGCTTTCATCTTTGTTGCAACTTCATATGTGATAAGAGTCCCATTAGTACCTAAAACAACTCTTAGTCCATTTTGAGTTGCAAACGAAGCTAATTCATAAATATCAGGTCTCATTAGTGATTCTCCACCACTAAATATTAATAGTTTAAAACCCGCTTTTTTTATTTCTAGTATTAACTTTTTTGCTTCATCAGTAGATAATTCTTCTGAAAGTCTATCTCCAGCATCTCTATAACAGTGGTCACAATACATGTTACACTGGTTGGTTGTATTCCATGATACAAGCATTATAAGCTCCTCCCCAATTTTATTACAGTACCTTGGCTACATCTTTTGCAGCATAACTAATTATAATATCAGCTCCTGCTCTTTTGATGCTTGTTAAAACTTCATACATTACAGACTCCCCATCAAGCCATCCTTTTTCAGCTGCAGCTTTAATCATAGAATATTCACCACTAACATTATAAGCTGCTGTTGGATATTCGAATTTATCCTTTACTGCTTTTATAACATCTAAATAAGAAAGGGCGGGTTTTACCATTACAATATCTGCCCCTTCTGCTATATCTAGTTTCACCTCTCTAAGGGCCTCTTTAATATTCGCACTATCCATTTGATAGGTTTTTCGATCACCAAATTGAGGTGCTGATTCTGCGGCTTCTCTAAATGGCCCATAAAAAGCAGATGAGTATTTTGCAGCATAAGACATTATTGAAATATCAGAATAACCATCTTTATCTAATATATTTCTAATATATCCTACCCTACCATCCATCATGTCAGAAGGTGCAATTATATCACTTCCTGCTTTTGCATGAGATGCTGCTTGTTGTGCTAATAGTTCTAATGTCTTATCATTATTAATTGTCCCGTCTTGTTCAACAATGCCACAGTGTCCATGATCTGTATACTCACATAAACACACATCGGTTATTACAAGTATATTGGGATTAATGTCTTTAATTGTCTTTATTGCTTCTTGAACAACACCATTTTCCTGACAACCCGATGTTCCCATATTATCTTTATACTCTGGTATACCAAATAATAATACAGCTGGTATTTCTAAAGCACCCAACTCATGAATCTCTTCCTTTACTTTATCCACTGAGTATTGATATACACCCGGCATGGAGTTTACTGGTATTTTTTTGTCCTTACCATAGGTAATGAATAGAGGATAAACTAAATTATTTACAGATAAGGAGGTTTCTCTTACCATATTTCGCATGGTAGGATTTACTCGTAATCTTCTCATTCTTTGAGTCGGAAAAGCCATTTTTTATATCACCTGCTCTTTATTTCTTCTTCGTTTAAATAACATGCAGGATCTTCATCCCATAAATCACCACTAACAGCTTTTGCTCTTATACGACATCCTGCACATAAGGTTTTATAATCACATTTTGCACACTTACCTTTTAAATAAAGATGTTTTTCTCTTAGTTTTACTAATAGTTCTTCATCTGAATTCCATAATTCACTAAAAGGAGTTTCTCTCACATTGCCAATTGTATAGTCTTGCCAAAATTGGCATGGATGCACATTGCCTTTGGAATCCACATTGGCAAATTTGGTTCCAGCAGAACATCCACCATGCATTGTTAAAAGCTGTTTAATTTCTTCTGCACGTGAAGGATCTTCTGTTGATATTTTATTATATAAATAAATACCATCAGCATGATTATCGGTAGTTAGGATTTCAACTTCTACCCCCTTGTTGTGAAGCTCTATTGTTCTTTGAGATATATATTCTAAGATTGAACGTTTTTCATCAGTAGTAGTATCCATTTCAATCATACTTTGCCCTCTTCCTGCATAAACGAGATGATACATGCAAAAACGCGGAATTTTCTCAAGTTCCACAATATCTAATATTTCTGCTAAATCATTTTGATTTAATTTATTTACCGTAAATCTTACTCCTGTTTTAACATCATTATTAAGACAAGCCCGAGCACCTTTTAAAGCCTTTTCAAAAGCACCTTTTTGGTTGCGAAATTCATCATGAGTTGCAGGAGCTCCATCTATGCTTATTCCTACATATTGAAATCCACTTTCTTTAATTTTTAAAGCAACTTCATCATCAATCAAAGTACCATTAGAAGATATTACTGGTCTAAGACCTTTATTTGCAGCATATTTTCCTAATTCAAAGATATCTGTCCTAATAAGTGGCTCTCCACCTGAAAAAAGTAAAACAGGCACTTGCATTGCTGCTAAATCATCTATAAAATGCTTAGCTTCATCAGTTGTAAACTCATTATCATATGATCGATCATAGGCATCTATATAACAGTGTTTGCATTGCAAATTACACCTGTTAGTCATATTCCAAACTACTAAAGGTCTATTAGATGAAGAAAACTGGAGCAACTCAGCCCTTGTTCCTCCTTGAGCATTATGTTTAATAACGTCTGAAACTGTAGCCGTACCACATAAAAGCTTTGTACATCCTATCATGTTGTTACCTCCCCTTTTAACCGCGATCTATTAAAATTGCCTCAATTAAACCATCAATAGTATATCTATCAGCTACAGTATCAACAGAGAAATTGTTCTCCTTTGCTGTCCCTGCAGTAATAGGTCCTATACAAGCTATTTTTATACTAGAATTGATTTTATCAATATTGTCTTTACCGATAATATTAACAAAGTTAGTTACTGTAGAAGAGCTAGTAAAAGTAATATAATCAACATTGCCTTCTAAAATATCTTTAATCTGTTCTTCAGAAATATTAGAAGTGGTAACAGCTTCATAAAGATAAACTTCGTTTACATAAACATCCCATTCACGTATTGTTTCTGGAAGTATACTTCTAGCACCTCTTGCTCTAGGTAATAGTACTGACTGTCCTGGCTTAATTTTTGTGCGAAGTTCTTCAATAATTCCTTCTGCTTTGTATTCATCAGGCACTACATCTACTTTTAAGCCTTTGTCTCTTAAGCTATCTCTTGTCACAGGTCCTATTGCACAAATATTTATATTATTTAAGGAACGAATATCATAGTTTTGCTCCATTAATTCTTCAAAGAAAATTTTAACAGCATTTACACTAGTGAAAATAAGCCAATCATAATTTTCCATTGTTTGAAATGCATTATATAAAGGATATAAGTTTTCTTCTTTCTTTATTTCAATAGAAGGAAATTCTATTGGCTGACCACCAAGCATTTGTATTTTTTCGGTTAAAAGACTAGCCTGTGCCCTGGCTCTAGTAACTACAATTTTTGTTCCCCATAATGGTTTATCCTCTATCCATTTTAATTTATCTCTAAGATTTACAACTTCTCCAACAACAATTATTGCTGGAGATTTAAAATTTGTTTCATAAACATCCTTTTCTACTTTTTCAAGAGTAGATATAATAACTTCTTGTTCAGGGTTAGTTCCCCATCTTATTAAAGCTACCGGTGTTGTTTTCTCACGCCCATTTTCTAATAAGTTCTTTACTATAAAAGATAGGTTTTCAATACCCATTAAAAATACTAAGGTGCCTATTCCAGTTGATATTTTTTCCCACTGAATAGAGCTTTCGGTTTTACCAGGTTTCTCATGTCCGGTAATAACAGCAAAACTTGAGGTTAATTCTCTATGAGTAACAGGAATTCCAGCATAAGCTGGTACAGCTATAGCTGAAGTTATACCGGGCACTACTTCAGAATTAATTCCATGATCTTTTAAATATAGGGCTTCTTCACCACCACGGCCAAATAAATAAGGATCTCCACCCTTTAAACGTACTACCATTTTACCTTGCTGGGCTTTACTAAGTAACAGTTCATTTATCTCGTCTTGAGATAAAGCATGATTGCCTGAAGCTTTTCCAACATAATATACTTCTGCATCTGGATTTATATATGATAGGATAGTTTTACTTACAAGTCTGTCATAAACTACTACCTCTGCTTTACTAAGTAAGGATTTACCTTTAAGAGTAAATAAACCAGGGTCACCAGGCCCTGCTCCAACAAGATATACATATCCTTTCTTATTCATATCTTTAATCTCCTAGCTGCTTTTTTATTTCTGTTAATATTTTGTCCGCACCATCATTAACAAGCTTTTGAGCTAATGTTCTACCTATTTCTTCTGAATTTTCAATATTTCCATTAATCTCTTTGTCAAAAAAATGTTCTCCATCAAGAGATAAAACTTTGCCTCTAAGTATTAATTTTTCATTAATCACTTTGGCATATGCTGCAATAGGTATTTGGCAACCTCCCTCTAATTCTTTTAGCAAGGCTCGTTCTGCTTGAGTTTCAACAACTGTTTTAGTATCTGAAATACACTCAATGACATTTTTAGTTGCTTCATCATTTTCTCTGATTTCTATTGCTACAGCACCCTGACCAACAGCAGGCATAATTATATCTTCTGCTAGAAAATCGCTTATAATATCTTCAAGACCTAACCTTTTTACTCCTGCATACGCAAGCACTATCCCATCTAAATTTTGTTCTTTCATTTTTCTTATTCTTGTATCAACATTACCTCTTATTTCCCTACATATTACATCTGGTCGTTTTGCTTTTATTTGGGCAATTCTTCTAAGGCTTGAGGTGCCAAGTATTGCATTTAGTGGAAGTTCTTTAAACGTGTACCCTTTATGAGAAATTAGTACATCATTAGGTTTTTCCCGCTCAAGAACAGCTCCTATACATAATCCAGGAGATAATGTTGTAGGTAAATCTTTCATGCTATGTACTGCAATGTCTATTTCATTATTTAATAATTCGTTTTCTATTTCTTTTGTAAATAATCCCTTATCACCTATTTTAGATAAGGCCACATCTAAAATTTTGTCTCCTTTAGTGCTTATTACTTTAACTTCTACTTTTAATTCAGGTATTGCCTCATTTAGTTTTTCAGCAACATATTGTGCTTGCCATAGGGCTAACTTACTACCCCTTGTTCCTACCCTTAATTTGTACATCTTGTCCATGCTCCTCATCTACTTGAAGTTCGAATAATGTTTTTAAAACCTCTGCATAAAGATGTCCTGAATTACTAAGAGCCATCTCTTTTAATTTAATAACTGGATTACGAAGCAATTGATTAACAATAGCATTAGCCATTGATACAATTACCTTTTGCTCTCTATCACTTACTTTTCCTAAACGATTAAAGGCTCTTTTTAATTCTTCTTGTTTTATGGTTTCACCCTGCTTTTTTAGGGCACTAATAACTGGTATTACATAAAGCATACTTAGCCATTCATTAAATTTTTCTAATTCATCATAAATTATTGTTTCTGCTAACTGTCCAGCCTTCTGCCTTTGAAAATAGTTTTTATCTATTACATTTTGTAAATCGTCAATATCATATATATAAACCCCATCTATTTCTTGTAAAGACGGATCAATATCTCTAGGTACTGCTATATCAATCATTAATATTTTTTTGCCTTTTCTTGCAACTAAAGCTTTACTACAACTACCACCCTTGATTACATAATGATTCGCAGAAGTACAGCTTATTACTATATCAGCATTTGGCAGTTCTTTCTCTAATGCATCAAAGTATATTGCTTTGCCATTAAATTTCGAAGCCATTTCTACAGCTTTTTCATAAGATCTGTTTGAAACTATAACTGAACTAACCCCATTAGAAAGTAAATACTGGGTAGTAAGTTCACTCATTTCTCCAGCACCTACTACTAAAACTGTTTTATCTGTAAGTGTACCTAATATGTTTTTCGCTAGCTCAACAGCTGTATAACTTACAGACACTGGATGTTTATCAATTTCTGTTTCATTTCTAACTTTTTTACCCACATGAACTGCTTTTTGAAAAAGAGTATTTAATACTCCATCAGAAGCATCAAGTTCCATAGCTTTAAAATGAGCTTCTTTAACCTGTCCTAGTATTTGGGTTTCACCTAAAACCATCGAATCTAATCCACTTGAAACTCTGAAAATATGACTTATTGCATCATAACAGGTGGGCTGATAAGTATGTTTTTCAATATCATCAACCGACAATCCAGAATAATTACGTAAAAAATCCTGTAAAACTGCTACACCCTTTTCAATATCTCGTGTTGTTGCATAAATTTCAGTTCGGTTACAGGTTGTAAGAATAACTACTCCCTCAAGCTCATTATAATTAGTTAAATATTCATATGCATTATCAAGCTTTACTCCATTTAAAGCTAAAGTTTCTCGTATTTCAATAGGAGCGGTTTTATGGTTTAGTCCTGCAAGGAGGATATACATTGTTCAACTCTCTCCCTCACCTTTTCTTTTTCACCTTTTTGGAGAAGTTCTAAAATATCTGAATTTACAAGACTCTCAAATAACTTCTTTCGTTCTTCAATGTCTTTTACCTCTTTTTTAATAATTTCTCTTAAATTTCCTAATATATCTACAAACTCTCCATGTTCTGCAGTAATTATTTGTTCAAATTCCTCTCTTAGTTTTTTAGCTAATAGTGGACTTTTTCCTTCAGTAGATATAGCTACCACCAATGAATTTCTTCTTACAATAGAGGGAACATAAAAATTACAATTAGGTGGGTCATCAACTGCATTTACTAGTATTCCAGCTGCAAGACATAAATCAGCAACTCTTTTATTTATAACTGGATCATTTGTTGCGGAGTAGACCATATAAGCTTGTTTAATATCTTTATCTTTAAACTGTCTTTTGTGCCAAGTTAGTAATCCTATATCAACTTTCTCTTTTATTCCGTGTTCTATTTCTGGACTTACAATTGTTATTTTAGCACCATAAGCTAACAAGTTATTAACTTTTCTTTCGGCAACTTTTCCCCCGCCAATAATTACACATTTTTTATTAGTAAGATCTAAAAAAATCGGAAATAAATGACCCATAATTTCTCCTTATCTTTCCACACTTGTAAAAATTGTTTGCTGTAAGTAAGTATATAGTCAATTTGGTTTCACAGCAAAGACTTAACTTAGACTGCATTTTATTCACATAATAAAATATGAAAAAAAAGGTCTGAATTCAGACCTAGTCTTTCTGGCTTTTTTCTTCTAAATCATCATATTCTTCTATTTTGGCACTTCTAAAGTTTTGTATAGCTTTCCCCATTGATTCACCTATCTGAGGTAGCTTTCCTGGTCCAATTATTATTAGTACTATTGCTAAAACTAATATTAATTCCCAAGGACCTAAATTCCCAATAAAACCAAACATAAACTCTCCTCCTTAATAGAACTTTAAAATAGATGTTTACTAGTGTTATTTAATTTTAAAGATTCTTCTCACGCCCATTACCAATGTCATTATGACAAAAAGCTTGTATTTTGTAAAGTATATGCTCATAGCTCAAATTTTTAGTTTTTATTTGTCCAATAAGCTAAATTCATCTTCCGCATAGATTATTTTTCTTCATCAGCTTCATCTTCTTTTTCTTTCTTTTTACCAAAAAATTTACTGCCCTTTTCTTTTCTTTCTTTATTAGGACTAGACCACTTCGAAACCCATATACTAACTTCATAAAGGAAGAAAGTGGGAACACTCATTAATAAATTTGATAATGGATCAGCTGGAGTTATAGCCGCTGCTAAAACAACTATAATCAGCAATGCATATTTACGATTTTTAGCTAGCATTTGATATTTTATAACACCAATTTTAGTTAAAAAGAAGACTACCACGGGTAATTGAAATATCAGTCCAAATGGTATGGTGAATGTAAGTATGAATGATATATATTGGTCGATTTTAAACATTGTTTCAATGTTTTGTCCTGCTATTAATATAAAGAATTCTAAAATAACTCTTAAAACAACAAAATATGAAAACAAAATTCCTGAAGAAAAAAGTATAATGCTTATAGGAAATAATATGTAAAAATATTTTCTTTCAGTAGGATACAAAGCTGGCCTAAAAAAACGCCAAACTGCCCAAACAACTATTGGAAAAGCTAAAATAAAACCAGAAATAAAAGAAATTTTAAGTTTTACAAAAAATGCTTCAGTTACTCCAGTTGCAATTGGAGTTTCATTCAAAAGCATAAGAGGCTTGATTAAGAAAGCTAATATCTGCTCACTATATGCGAAAGATGCTACTGCTCCTATTATTATTGCAACTACAGAAATAAGAAGTGAGTTTCTAAGCTCTTCAAGATGCTGTATAATTGTCTGTTTTTCTCCTGCACTTAAATCCATAAAACCCACAGCGAGTGATCCTCCTATCTAAAAATCTCTTGCTGAAATAAAATCTGTTAAGCTAGCCAAAGTATCTTTTAACTCACAATTAGGTAAGAGCCTTAGTTGTTCTTTGGCTTTAATTGAGTATTTATTCGTTACGTTATATGCATAGTCTATACCATGTGAATTTGTAACAATATCTATAATTCTATCAGCCTGCCTTTGACATAACTCAGGAGATGTAAGCAAGTATTTTAACTCTTTTTTTCTACTATCATGTTTTAGAGCAAAAAGTGCAGGTAAAGTTATAACACCCTGTCTTATATCACTACCTGTCGGTTTACCAAGAGTTTGTTCATCAGCTATAAAATCTAATATGTCATCAGTTATTTGAAATGCCATACCTAAGTAATATCCATACCTTTGAATAGCAAGAACCTCTTCTTTTTTAGCATTTTTAATCATTGCCCCTAACTGACAACTTACAGATATAAGTAATGCAGTTTTTCTTTCAATTCTTCTTAAATAATCTTTAAGGCTTTGTTCAGTGTTATAACTGCTTAACATCTGGTATATTTCACCTTCACAAATACGCATACTAGCATCAGCTAAGACATCAACTAAATCACTTCGGTTATAAGAAGCAATTAAAGATAATGACCTAGCAAAAACAAAGTTACCGGAATAAAGTGAAAGCCTGTTTCCCCAGTTCTTTTTTACCGTATCTGCCCCACGTCGAGTATCTGAGTTATCTATTACATCATCGTGTACTAATGTAGCCATATGTATAAGTTCTAATGCGACTGCCATAGGAATAACATCTTCTAAATCATTCGAGTATAGCTTGGCGGTAAGTAAGGTAAATGCTGGTCTTAGTCTTTTGCCACCCGCCTTAACTAAATGTGTAGAAGCATTCATTAATAACGAAACATTAGTATCTATATGTTTTGATAAATCCTCCTCAATAATATCTAATTCCCGACTTATTGGATAAAAAAAATCAAATTCTACCATAATACTACTCCTTGAAAATTATATACCTTCATATCTAGCAAATATATCATTTGGTTCTTTTAATACATCTAGTACTTTACCTACTATGAAGTTTACCATATCTTCAATGCTAGTAGGTTGATTATAAAACGCCGGCATAGCCGGTATTATCTGAACACCCAGTTCTGATAAAGCTAATAAGTTTTTTAAATGAATAGCACTAAATGGAGTCTCTCTAGGAACCACTATTAAATCACGTTTTTCTTTTAACATAACATCTGCTGCTCGTTCTATGAGGTTATTAGACATTCCCATAGCTACTGAAGATATAGTAGACATACTACTAGGTATTATGATCATACCATCTGTAATAAATGAACCACTAGCTATTTTAGCTGAAATGTCACTATTTTTATATAAGTAAAAATTATCACTAGAAAAAAAACTGTTAAAGGTTTTTTCTATAGATTCTTCAAAATCCCAATTTAATTCGTGTTGTATTACTAAAATAGCTGGCTCACTTGCAACAAAATGAATTTCATGTTCTTTATCAAGAAGCTCTTTCACTAGATTTATTCCATAAATAACTCCACTTGCGCCTGTTATTGCTACAATATATTTAGACACTAATAAATCCTCCTTGAAGGATGAATGTAAGTCAAAGGGGACGGTTCTTTTTGACTCAATCAGTTGAGTCAAAAGGAACCGTCCCCTTTGACTCTCCTATGTAATCATAATTCATTATTATTTATTTTGCCATAATACTTTAAAAAATATCTATTATAGTTAGAATAAATATTATTAAACCTACATATCTATTAACTTTAAAGGATGCAAAATTCACCCTATCCAAATTACCTGGAGTAACAATAATATGTTGATAAAGTAATATAACTGTGGCAAAAGCAACACCTAAATAATAAGTAAATCCCAAGTTTAATACAAGTCCTGTTAAAACTAAAAATATTACCGTAAATACATGAAATACAGATGAAAATATAAGTGCACCCTTTTCACCAAAACGAGCTGGAATGGAATGCAAATTATGTTTGCGGTCAAATTCTATATCTTGACAAGCATACATTGTATCAAAACCTGCTATCCAACAAGCAACAGCTAAAGATAAAATAAAAGGTTGCCAATCTAATGTGCCTGTAACTGCTATCCATGCACCTGCAGGACCAATTCCAATTGCTATACCTAAAAATAAGTGGCACCACCATGTAAATCTCTTAGTATAAGAATATACCCATAGTACTATAACAGCTAATGGTGCTAGTTTTACACATAGCATATTTAATTGCCATGCCGAATAAAGTAGTATAGCAAAAAACACGAAGACCAATCCCCAAATAATTTGGGGATTGAGTTCTTCTTTTGCTAATACCCAATTTGAAGTTCTAGGATTGAGTCTATCTATTCTCCGATCAATCAGTCTATTTAAACATAAAGCAGCTGTTCTAGCACTTACCATAGCAACTGTAATCCATATCAATTGATGTGCTGTTGGCATTCCTTGAATTGCCAAAAATGCACCTAAATAAGCAAAAGGAAGTCCAAATAAAGTATGTCCTAAATCTATCATTTGCACAAACTTATTAATTTTAGTCAATACCATATTTGCTCCACTTTTGGTCTACTAAATTTTTGATATCATCAGACATTACAATATCCTTTGGCCACTCTCTATCATGTCCTTCACTTTTCCATTTTTTCGTAGCGTCAATTCCCATTTTAGAACCTAAAAGTGCCCTAGGTGCTGAATGGTCAAGTACATCTAACGGACCATCAATAATCATAGTGTCTCTTCTAGGATCTACATTATTAAATACCTTCCATAAGACTTCTGATGTGTTGTGAACATTAACATCTTCATCAACAACAATAATAAATTTTGCAAACATCATTTGACCCATACCCCAAAGGGAGGACATAATTTTGCGTGCATGTCCCGGGAATGTTTTCTTAATTGATACAAAAACACAATTATGAAATACTCCTTCCATGGGTAAGTGCATATCAATTATTTCAGGAAACTGAAATTTTAATAATGGCAAAAATATCCTTTCTGTAGCTAAGGCCATATAGCAATCTTCTTGAGGAGGTTGACCTACTATTGTTGTTGGATAAATAGGTTCTTTTCGGTGTGTAATACAGGTTACATGAAATACCGGATATTCTCCAGCTAATGAATAATAACCTGTATGATCACCAAAAGGTCCTTCAATCCTCCTCTCTTCTGGATCAACATAACCTTCTATAACTATTTCTGCATCAGCAGGAACTTCCATATCAATAGTCTTACATTTAACTAACTCTACCGGTTTTTTGCGCAAAAATCCAGCAAACATTAATTCATCTATATCCTTAGGAAGTGGGGCAGTAGCAGCATAGGTAATGGCAGGATCTCCTCCTAAAACAACTGCAACTTCAGTTGGTTTACCCATTTCACAATGCATTCTATAGTTTTCAGCACCATCATGATGGGTATGCCAGTGCATACCTGTTGTTTTATCATCAAAAACTTGTAAACGATACATACCTGCATTTCTTTTACCATTAGTAGGATTTTTTGTATATATATGTGGTAATGTTATAAATTTTCCTGCATCTTCAGGCCAACATTTAAGAATAGGAAACTTAGATAAGGCTGGCTCATAATCAACTACTTCCTGGCAAGGACCAGTTTTAATAGTTTTTGGTATATAAGAAGCTAATTGCGCTAGTTTAGGAAGTATTTTTACTTTATCAAGCATAGAGCTTGGCACATTATCAGCTATATCTAAAAGATCTATTATTTCTTGTGCTATATCATCAAGACTATCGACTCTTAAACTTAGTGCCATCCTCTCTTCACTACCAAAACCATTAATTAAAAGGGGAAAATTTGATCCTTTTACATTTTCGAATAACAGGGCAGGACCATAAGCCTTACTTACCCTATCAGTTATTTCAGTTATCTCTAATTCTGGGTCAACTTCTTCTGTTACCCTTATAAGTTCTCCTCTTTTTTCTAGAAACTCAACAAACTCTCGCAAATCTTTAAACGCCAATTTAGTTCCTCCTTATTAAACATATCCACTACACAACAGCTTTGTTTGCAACTTCAACATGTTTGGTCATATCATTTAAAGTTTTTTCAAGCAAAGAGCTCTTTGACTGGACACGTTGTTCAAAGTATTTTAACAATTTATGTGCTTCATGCGCATAGAAAATTGCTTCTGAAGCCGATTTTCTGTTTAATAATTCTAAGCAAAACCCTATATTCAAACCAATTTTGCTGAAGATTTCTTGTTCATGATTATTTAGCTCTGCAAAGTTAGCAGCAGTAAAAAAAGCTGTAGAGTAAAAAACGGCTTTTGTTTTTTTCAAAACATCTATCTCTTCACCCATTAATTTATGCTCAATCACCATACCTTCACTTAACTCACACATCATAACCGAAAAATCTTGCAAAAAATGATCTGCCTTGGCATCTAATAAAAGCTTTAATACTTTTCCACATATATAATCTCCGATTAAAATATTAAATTGTAGTTCTTGATTATACTGTTGTCCTTCTTCTTCGTCTTTAATCAAGGAATGTATTCTATTAGCTAAATAAGCAGTCTTAAACATGTTGGTCATTGATAATGTTAAATCTTTATCGAGGTTTAAATATTTATAGGCCACAAGAACTATTGAAGGAAGATTCATCCAAGTATTATCCTTTTCAAATTCACTTATATATTTAGAAATATCAGCCCACCAAGGTTTAAGATGATACTGAAATAGCCTGTCTACTTTAATTAAATCCGAATTGACTTCATTTGTTAATAATAATTTCATCGACATAAATCCTCCTTCAAAGAACTAATTTGTCAAATCTTGTTTCACATTAACTATCATTCTACAGAATCTCTTTAGTTCCTGCTCTTATTCTTTTTTTCGTTAATAATAGTTTGTTGTTTTTCATCATATATCATTATAATAAAAAATTAATATATATCCGATATAAATTTATTCCAATGTTATAGTATTTTTTGATTGCACTATAAAAAATTTAATTAGTCTACACACTCGCTGAGCAAATGTATTTATCACTCCAAAAAATTAGACCTTACCTGCCTCTTTATCAACAAGTAAGGTCTCTTAAATATAATCGCCATTAATAATTTTATCTAAGCTACATCGGTCTACTAAAATAGTATCCCTCCTAAATATTTACCACCTTGGATTCTTCCTGATCTTGAAAGATCCCTCTTGGAACTTCTGATGCATTAATATAATCAGCACCAAATAATTCTGCTAGATAATTACATGCATCCCAAGGATTAACTTTATCTCCGCATGTAAATACATCAACTGCTGCATATCCTAATTCAGGCCAGGTATGAATCGCCAGGTGAGATTCTGATATAACAACAACTCCACTTACTCCTTGAGGACTAAATTTGTGAAAGACAAACTCCCTCACTTCTGCTCCAGCCTCTAAAGCCGAATTAACCATGATATCCTCTACCTTTTTGATATCATTTAACACGTCAAAATTACATCCATACACCTCAGCCAAAATGTGTCGCCCTAAAGTCTGCAATAATGTCGCCTCCCTTTAGTTTTTTATTTGGTATAATCCCAAACCTCCTTTTTTGTATAAAAAAAGATACATGTAGAATTTTAGCACACTTGTAATCACTGTCAATAAATAGTATTGTTTTTTGAGTAAGAATTTTATTTTCCCTTGTTTAGGATATAGTTATATTAATCGTCATTTATTACTGTTACAAACTTATAGCATATATACACTCAATTAAACTCTGCTATATGTTATGCATTTTTCTTTTTTGATTCTACATTAAATTTAAAAGTTGGTTTCGCTAAGCTAAACTTAGACTATGAAATTGGCTTAGCCAACATGTTTATCACGCCGCTCATCGATCTTTATCTCTATTTTGGCTTAGTACTTATTATTTAAAATGAAATTTAATTTATATTTTACCGTGATCTATGCACCACGCCTTGCTATTTAGATAAACATGTTTGCTCAGCCTTAAGTTTTTTGTAGTACTTTTTGTAGCAAAACCAAAATTTGGGTTCACTGCAAAAGTTATTTTTTAATCGTAACAAAAAATTCGTTCTATATACCACAAAATCCGATGGAGTTTTATTGTAAATTAAGAGTATAATCAATTATAATTATGCAGAAATATTTTTAAATCCTCTAATTTACATAGGAGACTGTTATGAAACATTTTAAAATTTGTGTTATATGTTTTTTAGCTTTGATTGGCTTTACATTATGTGGCAACTCAACTGTGATTGCTGGTGATAATATTGAAAAAAAAGCAGTTCTTATTGTTATGGATTATGTTAATACTTCAGATTTAATTGAAGCATCTACACCTAATATAGATAAATTAACAGAAAAAGGTGGAACTGGATTAATGAATATACGAGCTAGAAATCGTTATCATTCTAGCTCGTATATATCTATTGCAACAGGTAAAAGGGTTTCAGCTCCAACTAATTCAGAATATTCTTTTAATTCTAATGAAATAGTTACTGAATTACCTTCTATCTTTAAAACAAATAATTCAAATTTCAAAGCTAATGATTTATTTACCACCTTTACAGGAAATAAAGCTCCTGATAACGGAGTTGTTAACTTATATATATCTGCTATTAATAGACATGCTTCTAGTATAAGCCCCTCCTACACTCCAGGAAATTTAGCAACTAAAGCTTTAGAAAATGGTTTAGCTATTGGAGTATTAGGAAATGCAGACTCCTATAATACTATCAATAGAAATGTAGCTCTATTAGGCATGGATAAAACTGGTATGATTTCATATGGAGATGTTGGAAAATCTTTACTAGAGCTTGATCCATATGCTCTAGGCGGAGTAAAAACTAACCATTCAGTTTTTAAAGAATCATTTAATTCCCTATTAAAAACATGTGATATTTTAATTTTGGACTTAGGTGATACTACAAGAGTTGAAAATAGCAGGAGAAATGTTTCAGATAAATTAGCAAATATTCATAGAATAAATGCAATAGAACGAAATGATTTGTTAGTCGGTATGTTGTTGTCCCAATTAGATTTGAACAATACATTAATTACAATAGTTACACCTAATCCTTATCGTGAAATGGTTGCAAAAGGTAATTTTGGACTAACTCCATTTATCTTTTATGAACCCTCTTCCCACCAAGGATTTGTTACATCGGATACTACAAGAAGAACAGGATTAGTAAGTAATCATAATTTACTACCTTCTATAATTAATTTTTTTGAGACCAAATCCTCAACAAACGGTGAAGGAATTTCAATCATTCCAAATAGTTATAACTCTATAGAGTACTTAGATAAACAGGTAAACCTCTACATTAATTTGAGAGAAAATAGAAACGCATTACATAACACTTTTATTACCTTTGCACTCTTAATAACATTGTGGGGATTTTTATATCATATAAAGAATTTTAAAACCTTAGCTCCAAATTTATTAAGTATTATTATTAATGCAACTATAACTATTCCAATAGTATTTTTAGTTTTAGCTTATACCCAGTATCAATCACTTATTATAACCTTATTAATATTACTTACAATGTCTATAACTTTAGGAGTAATACTTAATTATGTTTTCTCTGATCCTATTAAAAGACTTATGTTTATTGCAGGAATTACATCATTTATATTAATTATTGATGCTTTTAATGGGTCACCTATGATGTTGTTATCACCTTTAGGCTCTGATGCAATAGCAGGGGGACGGTTTTATGGTGTAGGAAACGATTATATGGGAGTAATTTTAGCATCAACTATAATATTTTCTACTTTACTATCCAATAAAATAAGCTTTAAACCTTACTTTAAAATTTTTATAATTGTTCTACTTTTATTTATTGCTGGTATGGCAGCAGGTCACCCACGTTTCGGAGCAAATGTAGGGGGCTTAATAAGCTTTCTCATAACCATTGGAATAGCAATAATAATTATTCTAGGAAAAAAATTAAATATTAAAAAATTAATAACCCTCAGTATTGCTGCAATAGTCGCTGTTATAACAATAGCAAGATTAGATTCACTATATAGTGCTAATCCATCTCATGCCGGTAAAGCAATAAATAATTTATTTGAAGGTGGCTTTACAGTATTTGTTGACATTATTCAAACCAAAGTTGGAATCTTATTTAACACAGTTATCAACTCTAACTGGAGTTTGGTGCTATTACTAATAATAGTAATACTTATTGTATCTGGAATAAGCTCTAAAAATAAGTTTTTTACATTAAGTATTGAACAACCAGCTATATATCAAACTATTAAGATTTTAATGGCTGCAGCAATAACTGTTTTTATTGTTAACGATACCGGCGTTATTGCTTCAGCACTTATAATGTTATATCTAATTTCATGTTTGTGGCTTGCATTATTTTTAACTGAGTATGAGTATAGGTGATATGTATGAAGAAAATTTTTTTCTCTTTCTTGGTAATTTGTTTTGTTTTTTTTCTTCCCAGCTACGTAAATGCTGAAACTATTTTTAATAATGATGATAATAAATACAATAACCAAGTTGTTGTTTTTTTAATAGATAAGTTTGATTTAGAAGACTTAAACTACCAAACTACCCCTAACCTATATAATCTTTCACAAAACAGTAGTTTGGGACTATTGAATACCAAAACTGCATCAGATAGAACTGTTAAAAATATATGTGCTACAATTTCTGCTAGTGGTCTAGCAGTTGCTAGCACTTTTGCACACTTAAATTTCGAATCAACTGAAATATATAATGGTGAAAAAGCAGGAAATCTATTTTTTAGAAATACTGGTATTAGACCTGATGATCAAAATTTAGTGGTTTCAAGCATTGAGGTAATTAATAGAAACAACCATACTCGAAATTTAAGTATGCCAGGTTATTTAGGAGATTCAATTCAAGCAAGAGATTTTACTACTGCTGTTGTTGGCAACTCAGATCTGCCAGGCTACTCGTCTAGGAATGGTGTATTAATTTTAATGAGTTCAATGGGAATAGTAGATGATGGTGCTATATCCAAAAAGATCTTACAAAAGAATAATTTATTTAAAACTAATCAGAATTATTTAGTTAATGCTGTTAAATCTAATATTGAGAATAATGTTTTGTTAATTGAACTTGGTGATTTATCAAGATTAGATACAGTGGCTCATATGTTTTCAAATGAAGAATACAATATCCTTAGGCTTAAATTACTTTCTCATATAGACTCCATAATAGGAGAAATTAAAGAACAATATTTAAATGATAAAACTGATATATATGTAATTAGTACAAGCACCTCAAGAAATACGCAATTAAACGGTTCTATTTTAACACCAATTATTGTTAATAAATCAAATTTCACTGGTGTTTTAGGTAGTTATTCTACTCAAAGGGACGGAATAGTATTAGCTACCAACATAGCTAATTCAATTATTAATTCATTAGATGCAAATATAAAAGATCCATTACTATATAAACCTACAGAACAAACACTGGATAAAATATTTACCATAAAAAATCAAGTCGAATTTAACTACAACAACCAAAGACAAGCTCTACTGTTTTGGGGTTTTATAATATTAATTTGTTTAATAATATTAACTATTAATTTAGTTATTAAAAGATTTAAAGCATCATATATAAACTTTTTGATTTGCTTTATTTTATCTACACCTTTAACTTTTCTGATTTTAACTAAACTACCTCCTATAAAAATGTTAATATTCTTAATATTGATTTTTATTTTAAATTTAACCATAACTTTATTCTTTATATTTATACAAAAGATTACTAATATAAAGTCATTTATTTTAATTTTAGGATTAACAATTTTAATAATTATAATAGACCTCATCTTCGCTTTAGATTTAATTAATAACTCATTACTTAGTTATCAAGTTATTAGTGGGTTTAGATACTACGGTATTGGCAATGAATACCTAGGATTTTTATTAGGTTCCACAATTGTATTATGCTCCTTATTACTAAATAGAAAATATTTAAATAAATACACCAAAACTTTTATTGCTTTATTAATACTACTTGTAATTGGATCTATTGCTTATCCTTTCTGGGGAATAAATGTAGGTGGAACTATAACAGCTACACTAGCACTTGCGTTTTATTTTCTGCGAATCACTAATAAAAAAATAAATCTACTAAAGATTTTTTTACTATTTCTTTTTACTGGTTCAATAGTAGCTATAATAGCATTAATCGATTTGAGTCAACCAACTATGTTACAATCACACTTAGCAAATAGCATAAATGCAATCAAATTAAATGGGGTAAATGAGCTTTTGAAAATAATTAATAGTAAGCTTTCTATGCACATAGATATAATTAATTATTCCAAATTAGGATGGTTATTTTTAGGAGTTCTAGCTTTTACTGTTTATATCTTTAAAAACCAACCCCAAACACTTTTAAACATAAAAAAAACAAGCCCTTTTATTTACAAAGGGCTTGAAGGAATCATATTAGCTTCAGTATTAGCAGTTATATTTAACGACTCTGGGATAATTACAGCATCAATAATGTTCATTTATTTTTATTTATTGTTTATAAAATGGTTTCACTGCAACAAAACTTGATAATACTACATTTTTGAGTATATAAACAAAAGGAGCAACTTGATAAAAAATACGTTTTTATGATTCAATTAATCTTATACTAATCTAATTTATTAATAATATTGTTAATACCATGTATAAATTCTTTTTGATTACCTTCTCCCAAAACATCATATAATAACGAGTTAAATTCTATTGCAATATCAGATATTGTTTCTGCTAATTTCTCTCCTTCTTCAGTAATATAAACTCTTATTGCTCTTCTATCCTGTGAATCAAGCTTTCTTTCAACTAAATTACTTTTTTCAAGTTTATCAATTAATACTGTCATAGTAGAACTATCAATTAATGCTCTATTACCTATTTCTTTTAGAGTCAGACCATCTTCTACCTGTAAACAATACAAAATAAAAGATTGGGGAATACTAATTCCATGCTTTTCTAGCTTATAGTTTAATTGCTTATCAATCTTTTTAACTGCAACCCGTATAGTAAAAGATAAATAATTAAATAAAGTGCTCATTTAAAATTGCTCCTTTTTATATTTTTAGTTTGTGATAAAATTAACTTAATAAAAATATATATAAAATTATTTGTTTTGTAAACATACTTCGTCAAAATAACTTCTATTCAAATTACTTTGTACTTGAAAATACCCTTTATTAGTGCTATTCTTTCTTATAATAAAATATTAAAAGACAATGATAGAGAATAGTAGGTAAGCGGAACTAATAACAGAGAGTCGGATTAAGCTGAGAACCGATATTAATCTATTACCGAATGGACTCTAGAGTCGCTGCTGAACCAAGTAAGCTAAGCCGGCTAATCTCCGTTATAAGATAAGGAATAAAATTCTTTTTAAGAGGACCTATTAGGTCAAAAAGGGTGGTACCGCGGATATAACCTCCGTCCCTTCTAGGGCGGAGGTTTTTGTTATAGAAAATTATAACTTAAGGGAGGAAGCTCTATGTCAGAAAATAAAAAAAGAATATTAACCGGCGATAGACCCACAGGCAACCTTCATCTCGGTCATTATGTAGGCAGTCTAGCAAATAGGGTAAAACTTCAATATGATTATGATAGCTATATATTAATAGCAGATGTACAAGCATTAACTACTCATTATGAAAGACCAGAATACCTGCAAAGCGATGTCCTTAACATTGCTACTGATTATCTAGCTGCTGGGATTGACCCAGAAATATCAACTATAGTTATACAAAGTTTAATCCCTGAAATTCATGAACTAACTATGTATTTTTCTATGTATACGTCAGTTAATGTTCTACGCCATAATCCCACTATAAAAAGCGAGGCACAACAACATGGAATTAAAGATATTACTTATGGTTTTTTAGGTTATCCAGTTAATCAAGCAGCTGATATAGCTATATTTAAAGCAAACCTTGTACCAGTAGGAGAAGATCAAATCCCTCATATTGAATTAACCCGTAAAATTGTTAGGCGTTTTAATGATCTTTATAGTCCTGTACTTATTGAACCAGAAGCTTTAATTGGTGAAGTTCCACGACTAATGGGGTTAGATGCAAAGGCAAAAATGAGTAAAAGCTTAAATAACTGTATATACCTTTCTGATCATTCCAAGGATATTTCAACTAAAGTACGAAAAGCAGTTACAGACCCAGGTAGGATAAGAAAAACTGATCCAGGAAATCCTGATGTGTGTACAGTTTATGCTTATAGTAAAGTATTCAATAATGAGGGTATTGAACAAATTGAAAAAGATTGCCGTGGTGGTGCAATTGGCTGTGTAGCTTGTAAGAAAAACCTAACTAATAGAATTGATGAATTAATTGAACCAATGCGCGAAAGACGAATAAAATATGAAAATAATCCACAATTAGTAAAAGATATTTTAATGGAAGGTACTAAAAAAGCAAGTAATGTTGCAAAAGAAACAATTCTGGAAGTTAAAGATGCTCTAGGAATAAATTATTTTAATAAATAAAAAATTAAAAAACACCCCCTAATGGGTGTTTTTTAATTTTTTATTTATTTAGTTAATCATCTCTTCAATTGAATCTATTTTTACATATTCCGGAACTACTAACCCTAGAACTGCACCTTCCATAGATGGACCAAGATCTTCTACTTGATAATTATATTGCTTCATATAATCACTATGTGTTGATGGTAACCAAGCTGCAACCATTGCATCACCAACACCAGTTGCTAATCCAGTGTACATAGCACTTGCAGATACTGGCATTATTTCCACACTATATCCCATTATATTTTCTAGAATATCAGCTATAATATGTGTTGTAGCACTAGCACATGCCCACTCAACATAAAGCAATGTTACCTCTTGACCGGCATTTGCTTCAGCATCAAAGTTTATAGGTAACCATGTCTCTACTAATACTTGATTTTCAGATATCCACTGAGCTGCAGCTGCTTCTGCTGATTCACTTTCTTCAGCAATTGCCATAGCCGCGCTTAAGTCTTCACCTGTCCAAAAATGGTTATCTAAGAGTTCATATACTTCTGGCATATCATCTTGTAAACCTAATCTAACTATATTGTTTATAGTTTCTTCTTCACCAAATACTCCTAATGGATCATCTAATATTTTCAAATCATATTTACCAAATTTCCAGTGTGGTGCCCAACCTGTTACTACTACCCATTCATTATTAGTTATAGCACGATCTAATTCGGCTGCCATTGTAGCATCACTACCCTCAACTAGTTCATAACCAGCATCTGTTAAACCATACTTATCAAGTGCAGTTTCAGCCATATCCATAACTCCAGCACCAGGATCTATGCCAATTATTTGTCCATTAAATAGATCTACTACACTAACCTCTCCAACTGATTCTGGATCATCTGATGGTCCACATCCTATAATAATTAAATTGACAAATATTATTAAGGCAAATAATATAAATAATTTACCTTGCTTTCCATATTTCATTAGAAACCCTCCCTCTTTATTTTTTTAGAAATCCTCTTTTTTACATACTTATATAAGTTATAACACTATAACAAACATAAATTTTTGTATAGTAATAATATTTAATACAGAGGGTAATAGAAATAAACTAAATAATTTGTCGTAGAAATTTAATTGAATGTATAACATATAAAATAATCACTTAATAAAAATATACCCTAACTGAACACACACGCAAAATATAGTAAAATAAACTAATTAATTTCAACTTACAATTAAATAAAAACCCTACCTCATAGTGGTAGGGTTTTATAAATATTATTATATTTGCAAACTTATGGTAACCACTGGTTTACTAAGTCTTGATTTTCAGCTACCCATTGTTCTGCAGCTGCTTGGGTATCACCCATTTCCTCAACCATTACCATAGCATCTCCTAAATCATCTGGAGTCCAATAATGATTACTTAATAATTCATATACTTCTGGTAAATCTTCTTGTAATCCTTGTCTAACAAGGTTGTTAATTGTTTCTTCTTCACCTAATATAAGCTTTGGATCTTCTAAGATTTTTAAGTCATATGAACCAAACTTCCAGTGTGGTGCCCATCCTGTAACTACAACAGGTTCTTCATTGGAGATAGCACGATCTAATGCAGCTGTCATAGTAGCATCACTACCTTCAACTAATTCAAAGCCTGCTTCATCTAATCCATATTCAACTATTAAATCTTCTGTTAGACCCATTACTCCAGCACCAGGATCTATACCAACAATTTCACCATTTAGTTCATCAACATAGTCAGGTAATTCTTCAATAGAGTTAAACTCTGCATACTCAGGAGCTACTAAGCCTAGTACAGCACCTTCCATCGCTGGTCCAAGGTCTTCGATTTGATCACCATATTGATCCATATATTCAGCATGAGTTACTGGTAACCAAGCTGTTACCATTGCATCTCCATCACCAGTTGCTAGACCTGTATACATAGCACTAGCTGCTAGCGGCATTGTCTCAACATTGTATCCACCTATTTCATTTTCTAAAATATGAGCCATTATATGAGTTGTAGCATTTGCACAATCCCACTCAACATATAAAAGTGTTACATCTTGCACATCTGGTACATCCGGATCATCGGCAGGTCCACACCCCATAACACTTACAGTTGCAAACATTATTAAGGCTATTAAAGCTAATAATTTACTTTGTTTTTTTAACATCATAATTTAACATTCCTCCTTTATTCTTCTTGAGAATTTCCTAAGTTTTGAGTTATTCTGTCTAAAATTATGGCAACAATAACAATTGCTAACCCAGCTTCAAACCCTGTTCCTATGTCTAATCTCTGTATTCCTCGCCATACCTCCCCTCCTAAGCCTCTGGCTCCTATCATACTAGCTATAACAACCATTGACAACGATAGCATAATACATTGATTTATTCCGGCCATTATTGTTGACCTTGCCAGCGGTAGTTCTATTTTAATCAACATCTGAGAAAATGTTGACCCAAACGATTTACCTAACTCTCTAAGTTCTTCTGGCACCTGTTGTATTCCTAATTTAGTTAATCTTATTATTGGTGGCATAGCAAATATAAGAGTAGCTATAACCGCAGGTACAACACCAAGTCCAAAAAAGAATATAGCAGGTAAAAGATATACAAAAGCTGGTAATGTCTGCATAAAATCAAGTATGGGTGTGATTATACGTTCAGCAGTTTGATTTTTTGCTGCCAATATTCCCAGTGGTACACCAATAATAATACATAAAAGTACTGCTGTTCCGACCATTGCTAGAGTTTGCATAGTCGGACCCCAAAGTCCCATATTATAAATTAAATATAGACCTAAAGCAGTAAACAATGCTACCTTCTTATCCACAATATACCAAGCAATAAGTACAAAAATAATTATAAACAATATCGGTGGTATAGCTGATAAACCATGTTGTAAATATAATAAAATAAATTCTAGTCCATCAGCTATAGCATCAAAAGCTGTACCGAATTCTGTTTGAAGATAGTTAATACCATCATCTATCCAATCACCTACTGGTACTCTAGGTATTCCTTCTGTTTGAAATGTTTCCCACCAACCTCTACTCATCTTCATCACTCCTTTCACCAGCTATTCCAGCTATTACCGAACCTCTTACTAAGATTCCTTTTAAATTTTTTTCTTCATCCACTACTGCCACAGGTATTTTAGTATGTGCTAAAACGTCTAGTAATTCGGATAAAGGAGTTTCCAAGTCTGTAACAGGGACATCCTTTTCAATAAATGAATCAAGGGTTTTAGCTCCCTGTTCAGCAGCTTCATAAGCTGCGTCTGCTGTAATAAAACCTTCTAATTTTCCTTTGCGATCGGTAACAAAAACAGATGATATTCCGTTTTTCTCCATTACTCGCAATGCCGTTCTAGGGCCATCTTTTGATCCAATCACACTACGAGGTTTAACCATTACAGATGAAGCATTTAATGCTTTAGAACGATTAACATTTTCAACGAATCTAGCAACATATTCAGTTGCCGGTGAAAGTAATATATCTTCGGGAAGACCCATTTGCACAATTTTTCCATCTTTCATTAAAGCTATACGATCACCAAGTTTTAGAGCTTCATCTAAATCATGCGTTATAAATACTATTGTTTTTTGTAATTTTTTTTGAATTTCTATTAATTCATCCTGCATTTCTTGTCTAATTAATGGATCAAGTGCACTGAAAGGCTCGTCCATTAACAAAATATCAGGATCTGTGGCTAATGCTCGAGCTATACCAACTCTTTGTTGCATACCACCACTTAGATTATGTGGATAATAATCTTCCCATCCTTTTAATCCTACCATTTCAATTGATCTTAATGCTTGTTTAATTCTTTCATCTTTTGGAGCATCCTGAACTTCAAGTCCATAAACAACGTTATCCAATATTGTTCGATGAGGCAATAATGCAAATCTTTGAAATACCATGGACATTTTCGTCCTACGTATTTCAGTTAGTTTCTTGGAATCAACCTTGGTAATATCATCACCATCAATAATAATATCTCCTGCTGTTGGCCTTATAATACAATTTATACATCTTATTAGAGTTGATTTTCCGCTACCCGAAAGTCCCATTATCACAAAACACTCGCCAGGGGCTACAGATATATTAATATCTCTTGCACCAACTACTTGTTTTGTTTGTTTTTTTATTTCCTCACTATCTACACCTTTATCTACGAGTTTCAAAGCTTTTTCTGGATTATTGCCATAAACTTTTGTTAAATTATTAACTATAATTTTATCCATTATCATCATCCTTAACAAATATTGATACTATATAGCATGCCCATATAGCATATAATTTTTTTAAAAATTATAAAAAAAATGTTATATTTTGAGGTTACTTTAAGTGGGGATTTAGGATGTTTGTACTATCCTTCAAAATAGGCATTATATGTAATATTTGAAATGCATATAAAAAACTCTATTAATCCATTCCCCCTTAATTGCTTACGAGGTTAGCTGTCGGGTTCGGGCTAGGGAGCCCTACCAATATTTGGATTCACCCCAAAAAATTTGGATCCCCCGTTCCTATACTAGGATTAAGCATAAAGAATGTTATTATAGACATCATAGGAGGCTATTTAATTATAATCTTAATTATAATCTTAATTATAGCTTTAATTTTAAAAGGAACACAAAAAGATTTAAAAGCAATATTAACCTTTAAATCCAATTTTGAACCTTAATAAGTTGCTCATAGTAAATAATCTCCAAAATAGTCTTAATTTCTTCTAAATAATTAAAATAAAGTTAAAGCTACATAAATAAACTAAATTATTTAAATAATTTTACTGCATCCTTAAGTTTTTGTAGTTATTAAATGTAATTTACAAAACAACATTTTTGTTAAGGACCTTTACACTAGGACTTGCTTTTTCTAGGGTAAAAAAATTAAAATTATTTCTATATTAACCATAAGAAGCTTGTCTATAAAATTCTAATCATATATGCTTAAATAATAACTTTTTTAAGAGGAGTGATTAGCCTTGGTAGAAAACTTTGGCATTAAATTTATTAGAAAGGAAACTCATTTAGCTTTACCTACAGTTACATCTATTAGACTTGCTCAAAATTTATATGATATTCTATTTCAATATGTAATTAATGAAGAAAAAGAAAGTAAACTTCAAGAGTTTATTGCATTACTAGAAAGTCATATTAAAAGCAAAGCAGATGGACCTTTCTCAATACCTATATCAGAAATATCTTTCCTAGAAGATGGATTAGAAGAACTAAAGCTTTTAAACTGGATGGAGGTTTCGGTATGGATTGCAGAAATAATCCCAGACACAGATGTTGATGCTAGTTTAGAATATTATGAAAATGTTTTTTCTTCATTATCTGATTATGTTAAATATAAAAAAATTTCAGATAATAGAATATTATTATACCCTTATAGTTTAATTAGTTATTAGATAATAACTAATTGTATTTCCAAGGCAAAAAGCTGCAATTAAAAAAGATAGTATGGATTATTCAATCCTTACTATCTTTACTCCTGTTATTTCTATGTGTTTAACATTTAATTCGTTTTTAATAAGCTAGTAATGCCTCCCTTAATATTTTTGCACCTAATATTGAGGTATTATCACCTTTTTCGAATGGTGGTGAAATTTCAACTAAATCAAAACCTACTATATTTAAACAATTTAGATCGCGTAATATTTGTAAAAGTTCTCGTGAAGTAAATCCTGCCGCTTCTGGAGTACCAGTACCTGGAGCAAAAGCAGGATCTAAAAAATCAATATCAACAGTTATATATACAGGCTTATTCCCTATCTTTGCCTTAAGTTCATCCACGTTAGGTAGAGTATCTAAGTATAAATTAGTATTTTCCCTAGCATATTCAAATTCTTCTTTAGTTCCAGATCGAATTCCTAACTGGTATAAGTTTTTTTCTGGTATTAAATCAACTATTTTTCGCATAACTGTAGCATGGGACATACTTTCCCCCAGGTAATCTTCTCGCAAATCAGCATGAGCATCAAATTGTATAACCACAAGATTATTATAAAATTGTGTATAAGCTTTAATAAGTGCTAGTGTTACAAGATGTTCTCCACCAATAGCATAAACTTTTTTACCTAAATTAAGTAATTCCTCTGTAACTAGTTCCATTCTGTTTAATGATTCAGCAATATTACCAAAAGGTATAATTAAATCTCCTACATCGTAGTAATTAATTTCTTCTAGAGATTTATCTAAGTATACACTATATTCTTCAATACCTTCTGATACCTCTCTAACTCTGTAAGGAGCCAACCTAGTACCGGGCCTAAAGCTAGTTGTAGCATCCATAGGTAAACCTACGATAACTTTTTCACATTTTTCAAATTCTTTGCTTGCCCCTAAAAAAAGAGCTTTTTGTTCTATTAAATTTATAATTTTATTCATATAACCACTCTTAAGTAATAATATTTTTAACAAAATTAGGTAGCATAAATGCAGCTTGATGTATAGCTGACGTGTAGTATTTTAAGTCTAAATCACCAGAAAACACAACTTTTTCAGGATCATGTTTTTTAGATCCAATAGTAAATGACCATAAACCACTTGGATAAGTTGGAATACTCGCTAAGTATAGTTTGGTTGTATTAAAGACATTATTAATACCTGAATAAGCCATTTTAATAACGTCTTTATTAAAAAATGGTGATTCACTTTGTGCAATTATTATACCATCTGCTTTTAAGCAATTATAAACATCTGTATAAAATTCTTTTGAAAAAAGTTGAATAGCAGGACCAACTGGTTCAGTAGAATCTATAATAACAACATCAAATTTATCCTTATGCTGTTTTACAAATTTTATTCCATCATCAACAATAACATTAGCTTTTGGATTATTAAAAGATAAACTTAGTTGTGGAAAAAAATCTTTTGAAGCTTGTATTACTCGATCATCTATTTCAACTAATGTTCCATTTTCAACTAAAGGATGATGAACAACCTCTCTTAATGTACCTCCATCCCCTCCACCAATTATTAATACATTTTTAGGATTAGGATGGGAATTAATAGCAACCATTGTTATCATTTCATGATAAACAAATTCATCTACTTCAGTTGTTTGTATCATGCCATCTAATAATAGCATTTTACCAAATTGATCTGTATTAACTACTGCTAAATGTTGATATTTTGTTTGTTCAACCCTTAAAGTTTCACTAATTTTACAGGAGAAACCTAATGAAGGGGTTTGATACTCAGTTACCCACAAATCCATCTTTTAGTCCTCCTTTTAATTAATACCATAGTGGAACTGCTGCAAATGCACAGGCAATGTTTTTAACTTTATGTTCAACTGAAGCAATTTTTATTTCGTCTAATTCCATTTCTCTGATTTTGAAGGCTTCTTCCACCATTTTAGTGACTTCTTTTTCTGATTCTTCTTTACTGCATCTACCTGAAAACTCCATAATTACACCAAAACTTCCATGCTTAATTCCGACAGCAACTGCAGCAGAAATTATTTCATCTTTGGTACTGCTTGTAATCTCCCCATATGCAACAGGAAGTAACGATCCCGGAGGAACCACTAAATCAGGTTCATATTCACATCCTGGAGGAAGGATACTACTTACTCTAAGTAAATTAGTGTTTCCAACCCTAGCTTTGAGTAATGCTCCGTCAAATGCCGTAAGTTCAGTTTCTCCCTCTGCAGCCGCTGCAGTAATAAAATACTTTTTGGGTAAAGGTAACATATTAATTGCACCCCCAGACATCATTAATTATTATTTTTAAATAACAGATTAATTATATACAAATAATTTATTAAAAAAAACTATTATTGCTAATTTTTTTTAATAAATAAAAAAAAGCTTAGTAGCAAACTAAGCCTTTTTTACTTTATGTTTTTTAATAAATTCAATAAAGTTAGCAACTGATTTTCGTCGGCTTTTTTGTTTGGGATATATAACATAAAAAAATCTTTTAAATTGAGGCTCTGTAAGTTTTATGCTTTTAATTTTACTGTGAGACTCTTTTTTGTTTATTGCCCACTTAGAAATTATTGAAATCCCCATTTCTGATTCCACCATTGCGAGTACAGCCTCTGTGCTCCCAGCTTCCATAAGTATTTGTAAATTATCTTTTTTAATCGCAAATTTTGATAGTGATTCCTCAATAGCCTTTCTAGTACCAGAACCTTTTTCACGAAATATCCATTTTTCATTTAACAAATCTTTAATCGAAACCTCTTTGAATTGGTTTAGATAATGATTATTAGGAACAATAACTACTAATTCATCTTCAATCCATTTAAAGCCATCTACTTTGCGATTATTAATATAACCTCCTACTACTCCTATATCTAGCTCACGTTCTGCAACTTTAGCAAAAACTTGTTCTGTATCTGCAATGTCCATAGCTAAACTAGTATTAGGATGTTGATCCTTAAATTTTTTTATAAATTGAGGCAAGATATATTGACCAGGTATTGTACTAGCTCCTAAAAACAAAGTACCTTTCCTGCTTTCAGCAACATCTTCCATTGCTAGTTCTGTTTTTTCTATTAGTTTAATTATTTCTCTAGCATAATGATATAGTGTTTCACCAGCTTCTGTGGTTTTTAACCTTCTTCCCGACCTTTCCAACAATAAAGAACCATATATCTCTTCTAATGCCTGTATTTGTTTGGTAATTGCAGGCTGCGAAATCGAAAGTTCTTCTGCTGTTTTTGATAAGTTTTGAACTTCAACAACTTTTACATAAGTTTTAAAAAGATTTAAATTCATCCACCTACACCTTGCTTATAATTATTTAAGAAAACTATTTATTATAGTATCAATTGCCTCTTGTTCAGTTAAACCTAGAGACATTAACTTAATTAACTGTTCACCTGCTATTTTTCCAATTGCTGCTTCATGGGTTAAAACTGCATTTGAATTTTCTGCCCATAACTCAGGTACAGCTTTTATTTTTGCATTATCCATTATTATAGCATCGCATTCTACATGTCCTAAACACTCAGTTTTTCCTATTAGTGAAGCATGAAAACCTTGATAAGAATCATCTTGAGCAACCGACCTTGATATAATTTGTGCTGAACCATTTTTTCCATCAATATAAATATTAATAGTTGATTCAGCAGATTGAGTTCCATCAGTAAGTAGTCTTTCAACTATTTTTAAACTGGCATTAGCTTTTACGTAAGCTTTTGTTGACCTTACTGTATCATCAACTCCTTGAATTTGTACCATTTCTAACTCGGCAAATGCACCTTCTTCTAAAGTAATAACTGTAGTTGGATTTAATACATTTTTACCTTTTTCATTACCTTCACCATAGTGCTTTTCCACATATCTCATTTTGGCATCTTTTTTTACTATTATTTCATGAATGCCATCATGTCTAGATGACATATGACTAGGATTATGTATACCACAACCAGCAATTATGTTAACATCTGCTCTTTCTCCTATAATAAATGTATTATATACTTTATCTTGAAAACCAGGTTGAGTAAGTATAACTGGTACATGAACAGATTCGTTTACTGTATCTGATTTCACCTCTACAACCATGCCGGGTTTATCCGACATAGATGTTATTGATATATTTGATGATGAACTTCTAGCAAGGGCTTGTCCGTCTTTTCTTATGTTTAAAGCACCTTCTGGAATGTCTTTTATATTAGCTATAGCATCTAGTAAGTTTGTTTCAATATTATTTAATTTCATGTATCATTTCTCCTCGACACTGTTCTATCATCTTACATTCAATATCATCTTTAATTAGTGGCCAAATTTCTTCAGAGTTACCTTTTCCTTTTATTATACCTTCATCTACAACTATTATTTCATCACAAATTGGTAATACGTTTTGGTTATGAGTAATGATTATTGCTGTTTTCTCGGGATTTCCTTTATATTCATTTACAATAATCTCTATTAACTTTCTAATAGTCCATAAGTCTACACCTGCTTCAGGTTCATCAAATATACTAATTTTAGCATCTCTTGCAAGTATCTGTGCTATCTCAATTCTTTTTATTTCTCCACCACTTAAACCAGCCCCCAAGTCTCTTTCCAGGAACTCTTCTGGGCATAAACCTACATCTCTAAGCCGAATTCTGGTTTGTACGGTATCAATATTAGGTGAGGCTATTTTTAAAATATCTTGAATACCTAAACCTTTAAATCTAGGTGGTTGTTGAAATGCATAAGCAATGCCTAAATCTGCTCTTTCACTTACGTTTAAATTACTGATATCATTACCATCTAAGTAGATCTTTCCATTATTTTGCTTATAAATTCCCATTATCAATTTAGCTAAGGAGGTTTTCCCTCCTCCGTTAGGACCTGTAATTGCATAAACTTTTCCTTTTTGAAATTCTATATTAACACCCTTAATAATTTCTTTATCGTCTCCATTGTCATCAACTAATTGTAAACTTAAATTTTCAAGCTTTAGCATTATTTTCACCTCCACTATTGATAGACGAATTAATTCTATCACATAGCTATTACTAAAGTCTAACAAAGTCTACTAATATGTAGTAGTTTTATATGTATAATTGTTTGTTGGTATTATTATGTTATTATGTAATTAAATAATAAATATATTTATACATCAAAATAAGAGTCTTTTGACTCTTAATTAATTATATATTTTCACCTACCACAAAATTAACCTTCTTGTAGTTCCCCCATCCTCTTGGTTATATATAAAATTGTTTTTACTTATTGCAATCTGGGCAGTAGCCATAAAACTTTAAGTCATGATCTACTATTTTATAACCTTTTTTTTCTAGATGAGATTCTAAATTGTTTAATAAATCTTCTTCTACCTCTGAGATATTTCCACAGTCCATGCAAATAATATGGTGATGTTGATGATTTTCATCCTCACACAACTCATATCTATATTTTCCTTCATCAAACATAGTTTTATATACAACCTCTAAACTCGCTAAACGTTCTAGTGTTCTATAAACAGTGGCTATTCCGATATTAGGCATTTTTTGCTTTGATTTAAGTAATACATCTTCTGCGCTTAAATGTTTTCCTTTATTTTCATACATTACATCTAACACAGTGGCTCTTTGTTGAGTTAATTTATAGTTATTGTTTTCCAATTTTTTGCTTATTACATCTTCCTTAGTCATTTAAACACTCCAAAGTCTTGATAATAATAATCACTATTAAAAACATTATAATCTTTATTTGACTAGTTTACAAGTTTTTACTTAATCTATAGTTAGTATAGAAATCATTATTTATCTTAGTCACATAACAAAAAAATTAAAAGCTTCTCTAATCTATAAAAGCTTTTAATTTTTTAATTTTCATTTTAATTTATTTGTCATCATGCTTACTTCTAATCAATAGTAAGACTATACCTAGAATTGCTGACATAAGTGATCCAGTTAGTATCCCTATTTTTGCCTGTTCTAAATATAAAGGAGTTGTATATGCTAGGTTAGTTATAAATAAAGACATTGTAAACCCTACACCCGCTAGACAACTTACTCCCCAAACTTGTGTCCAGGTAACATCAGAAGGTAGGTTAGCCCATCCAAGTTTTACTGCTATCCATGAAAATAGAGTAACACCTATTTGTTTACCAAAGAATAAACCTAATATTATACCCAGTGAAATATTATTAAATATAGTTACTCCCTCTACACCTATAAAAGTAACACCCGCATTTGCTAATGCAAAAAGTGGTACAATGAAAAATACTGCTATTGGATGGAGAATATGTTCCATTCTTTGAAGTGGAGCTTCAGTATTATCTACAGTATTTTGAAGTTTATGAAGTGCTTTTGTTTGCGATTCATCACACATTATTATGAATTCTTTATCACTAAAGTTATTAATTATTTTTTCCGTCTCACACTTAAACTCATTAACACTAAATCTAGCTTTTGCAGGGATTGTAAAAGCTAACAAAACACCTGCCAAGGTAGCATGAACTCCTGATTGCAAAAATGCTAGCCACAAAATTATGCCCAATATTACATATGGATAAGTTTTTCTAACTTGTAAACGATTTAATAATAATGACATAAATAAAACAACAGAGCAAAATAGTAAACTGTTAATGCTTATTTGCTCTGTATAGAAAAATGCTATAACTAAAATAGCTCCCATATCATCCACAATTGCCAAAGCTAGGAGAAATACTTTCAAAGCTAAAGGAATTCTTGTGCCTAAAGCCATTAAAATACCTAGGGCAAAAGCTATATCTGTTGCCATGGGTATACCCCAACCTCTAAGTCCTTCTGTGCCTATGTTTAATACTACAAATATTAATGCAGGTACTACCATTCCTCCTATAGCTGCTGCTATTGGAAAGCCTGCTTTTTTAACTGTTGAAAGCTCACCAATCATTATCTCTCTTTTAATCTCAAGACCTATTACAAAAAAGAAAATTACCATTAGGCCATCATTAATCCAGTGACCTAAAGTATCAGTAAGAACAAAATTACCAAATTGAAATGATACCTCTGTTTGCCATAAAGCAAAATAAGTACTGGCATATGTAGTGTTAGCCCAAACTAAAGCTATAATTGTAGCCAATAGAAGTAATTGACTACTTAGTATTTTTGTATCAAAAATTTTTTTAATTAGTTGCATTAGTTTCTTGTTGTTTTCCATTATATCTTCCTTTCATAATTGCTGCATCTAAGTTAATATAAATTCTGCTTAATATAGTAAAATGGATAATAAATTTTTGCTAATTAAACTTAGATTCCACTGCAAAAAGCTAAACTTAGAGTATGGAATCGGCTGAGCAAACATGTTTATCACGCCACTCATCGGTCTTCACCTTCATTTTAGCTTAGCACTTATTATCTAAAATGTTTTTTTATTTATACTTAACCGTGATCTATGCACCACGCCTTGCTACTTAAGGACTTAGATAAACATGTTTGCTCAGCCTTAAGTTTGTTGTAGTTACTTTTTGCAGCAGAATCAACTTATTATTTATAAAATATAGAATTTTCTTGAAAAAGCTTTATTTAAAGCTCTTCATACATAAGCAACAACCAATTATGAAAATTTGAACATAGTCTATTAATGTGCAGAGGAAAATTCTTTTGCATAGTAAGTTATTTTCAAACTACACAGTTAAATAAGCAATTTTTTATACTACTATGTTAAGAATTATATTCAATCCCTTTATGATCACTAGTCTGTTCATAAATTATTCCTGAAACAACTGCCGTTATGGGGACTGATAAAATTAAACCTATACTACCGGCAACTGCTCTTAGTATCTCTGTTGCAATAAATTCAGAATTAAAAATAACAGCACCCGGTGTTGCATAAGTCATGTACAATAATAACATGGGTAAGGCACCACCAGCATAAGCTAAAACTAGCGTGTTTACCATAGTTCCCATTATATCTCTACCTACATTCATACCAGCTTTAATCAAATCTATAGTAGTAAGATTTGGGTTAGCCTTCTTAATCTCATCAACTGATGACGCTACAGACATTGCCACATCCATTGTAGCACCAAGAGCACCTATAATAATTCCTGAAAATAACAAACCTCTTATATCAATATTTAAATTGTCTACATAAAGTAGCATTCTGCTTTCTTCAGTAGCTAAACCTGTTAAGCTAGCTAAAGTTCCTATAAAATAAGCTAGTAAACCAGCAAATATTACACCTCCAATAGTACCAATGGTGGCTGAAAAGGCCTTTTTTGTTAAGCCCCCTATTATTGTCATTGTAACAATAGTAACTCCAGTAAGGATTGCTATTGTTATTGGCAAAGGTGCATAACCAGCAAGAAGTGCAGGAAGTAAAAACTTATAAATTGCTAATGCAGTAAAGCCTAAAGCAACTAAAGCTTTAATACCCTTTATACCTCCTACAACAATCAAAACACCCATAAAACCTATTAATAAGTAATTAATATAATCTGCTCGTGCATAATCAGCTATATTAAGTTCTACTATTTCACCCTCATGGGTAGTAATGTAAACAATTACCTTATCTCCCTCTGTAACTGCTATATCCCAACCCGGACTACCTGATAATGTATTTTGAGCTTGTAATACCTGCCCTTTAAAATCACCAGAAAGTATTTCTATTGTTACAGTTTGTTCACTAAAATAACCAGATGAAGGTTCACTAGAATCTAGGTCTTTAACCTCTAATACTAGAGCTTTTTCCCATAATTCATCTGTAAAATCACTATCTACACTATAAGCACTTGCAACAGTTCCTACGTTTATAAAAATAAATACTAATAAAAGCACAAATACTAAAATCAATTTACGAAACTGCAAAACTCCACCCCCATTAAGTAATAATAAAATTTTAGCATAGCCACAACACTTATAATGTTGAAATATTTTGGCACTTTAAATAACACCTTATATCTTCAATAAAAGGTATATTATTAGATTAGTGCTAAAAAAAATATTCTTAAATAAATTATATCGAGCTAAAGTGCCGATGATTGAGTAGAATAGAGAACACATTTGCTTGCTAATTTCTGTAATCTTAATTTAACTTTTAGTCAATCTCTTGAATAATTTTTATTATCGACGAAAATCTATAATATCAGCAGTTTCACGCGTCTCCATAAGAACTTTATTAAATAATTGATCTTGTTTATCTCTTAAAATATATGCAGCCTTCTCCTCAGTAAGATCATCAAGTGTTGACACCATATTACCAGCTAAAATAATGTGATAACCAAAATCAGTTTTTACAGGTTCACTAGTAATCTCATTCGTATTTAAACTTAATGCAGCTTCTTTAAAAATCGCATCAAAGTTGGAATTTTCATTAACATAACCTAAATCCCCACCATCTTCCTTACTAGGGCATAATGAATAAGTTTTAGCAAGTTCAGCAAATTCTTGTCCTTCATTTAGTTTAGTCAAAATTATATTAGCTTCTTGCTCTTGATCTACAACAATATGAAAGATTTTTATGCCGTAATAATCTTTAACATCATTATCCTCAATGATCACATCAGCAGTTATAGTATCAAAAAGTTTCATTGAAAGTTCTTCAAATCTTAATTCTTCTCTTAAGTCTTCTTCTGTCAAATTATAATTGCTTAGCATTTTTTGGTATCCATTTTCTTTTGTAGCATTTCTAGAATCTTTTATATATTGCAAACTTTTATCTACTTCTTCTTCTGTTACTTGTAAATCATAATTTCTTGTTTTCTGTTCTAATAAATTTTGCATAATTAAGTCTTCTAAAGCCATATCTTTTAAGCTATTTACTATTTCCTTATCATTTCTCTCATTTATAATAGTACCGGTCATGATTTCATAATTATTTTTAATAAATTGATATCTAGCTTCATGTTGCTCATTAGTTATTTCATTTCCATTTACTTTTGCTACAATTTCAGATGCTTGATTAGAACAACCTATAAAACCAAAAGTTAATACTATAAATATTATAATAACTGTTATTTGTTTCATAACACCACTCCTAATCTATATATACAAATAATGATAATTATATCATATAAATACTTATAACTATCTTAAAAATATAGTATTGATTCTCAAAGATTTCTATTTTATTAAAATAGAATTTGAGAAAAAAAAAGAAGCATTTTTGCTTCTTTTTATCAAATAATTAATAGCAGTCAGTTGATTTGCTACAAAAAGCTAAAACAAATTTCTCTAATAACTTTAGTATTATCTTTACCAGTAGGTGTTTCATATATTTTGTTTAGTTGTAGCTTTTTATCTCCTATTCCTATATATGTCCCCTTTGTTTCAAAAGGATAAGAGCTTGGAAGTATTACATCTGCTTTTTTGGCAGTTTCATTGAAAGTTGACGCACTAACAACTAACAAGTCTAAATTGTTTATATTTACATTTACTTTATCACTTATTGGATTTTGGTCTAATATAAAAGCTATTTTTATTTCATTCATATTTATTTTTTCTACTAACTCAAAATAATCATGTTTAAATCCAGCCTTTATAATACCCTTAATATTACCTCCTGAATTTATATATAAAATTCCATTACGTGGTCTATTGATATGATTAGTAGTTTTAGCTATTTCGTATAAAGCAGTAATTAAATCACTGTTAATTTCGTTGCCATCTGCTAATATCATGGCATTTTGTGCATTGGTATAAATCTGTGCAATTTGTTCTACTACTTTAGAAATATTGTTCTCTTCATTATTTATAGCATATAACAGTTCTTGTATCAGGTGAGATGTACTTAGTGATATATCAGTCCTAATACTAGCTAAATCATCTGCTAAAGTACTATTTTCACTAATAACAATTACTTTTGCCCCATTGTTTGCCGCTTCTCTTGCTTTCACAGGAGCTATTGGACTATTTTTAAACTCTCCTACCATTAATATTACATCTGTTTGTAACATGTCTTCTAAATTATTATTATTAATATCGTCTACTATATTTATAAACTTATTATTAAAGCTAGGATTAAAACTGCTTAAATAATTTGTTTGCAAACAATCATTTGCTAGTGCTTTTACTACATCAGCTTCTTCACAAGTATATTGTGGACTAATAAAGATAGCAGCTGAATCTTGATTATTATTCCCTCTAATAACTTGGGTTTGTTTAGTTATATAATCATAAGCTTCTTTCCAAGAAACTTCTCTAAACTCTCCATTACTTTGAATTAATGGTTGGGTAATTCGTTTTTCAGAAAAATCTAGAGGTTTAAATCGTCCATTAAAACATAGTAATCCATTTGCAGATGGTAATACTTTGTAAATAGTATCCCCTTTATAATGAAATTCTTGGGTACAACCCATAGTACACACTGAACAAGTAGTTTCATTTTGTTCTAGTTTTAGTGGTACATTTTTTGCTGCTATATTATTCTCCGTTAATGCACCAGTAGGACATACACTTATGCATTGCCCACAGGTAATACAATCAGTTTCATTAAGAGGTACACCAAATTCTGGTTGTACTACGGTATCAAAACCTCTATGAACGAGTCCAAGTGCCGCTATACCCATTACTTCATCACAAACACGAACACACAACCCACAAAGAATACATTTATCTGTTTCCCTAATAATATAGTCGTGTTTTTTTATTTCTAAATATTTATGCTTTTCACCATATAGTACTTCTGGATTAATACTATAGTCATTAGCATAATCTATTAATTTGCATTCAAAAAAGTCTAAACACCCACATTCTAGACATCTATTAGCTTCTTTAATTGCTTCATCCTCTGTAAATATAGAACTTACCTGTTTAAAGTTTGTTTTTCTGTAATTAGGATTTAGGTGATCTAGTTCTACTCTCTTTTCTTTTATATAGTCCTTAAACATCTCTTGTGTTATTTCTTTTTCAACTAAAAATGGTTTATTAAAACTGTACTTTTGCCCATTTAAATATGCATTCATAGCTTCGAATGCACCTTTACCCTGAGCAATAGCTTCTATAGCTATTCCAGGACCAGTAACACCGTCCCCACCAGCAAATACTCCTTCTATATTAGTCATAAAGTTAGATTCATCAATATCAATAGAACCCCATTTGCTTAAGCCAACATTGTCAATATTTTTAGCATTTACTTTTTGACCTATAGCTGCAATTACAGTATCAACTGCAATTAATTCAACTTCACCTTCAATAGGTACTGGACGCCTTCTCCCTGAAGAATCTGGTTCACCTAGTTCCATTTTTTGAACTTTTATAGAACTAACTGCACCTTCTTCTGCTATTATTTCTTCAGGTGCAACTAAGAACTTAAAAATAACCCCTTCTTCTTCCGCTTCTATTATTTCTATATCTTCTGCTGGCATTTCAGCTCGTGTACGACGATACATAACATAAACCTCGTTTGCACCTAGTCGAACTGCTGTACGGGCGGCATCCATAGCTGTATTACCACCGCCAACAACTGCAACTTTATTACCAATATGAACTGGTGTATTCATAGCTACTTGTCTTAAAAAATCAATTCCACCAAGTACACCCTCATTATCTTCACCAGTACAACCTATTTTAGAAGACTCCCATGCTCCAATTGCCAAAAATACGGCATCACAATTAGCTTTTATATAGTCAAGAGTTATATCTGTTCCTATCTTGGTATCAGTAATAATAGTAACACCTAATTGCTCTATTACTTTAATCTCTTTGTCTAGTAATTCCTTTGGTAGTCTATATTCTGGTATTCCATATCTAAGCATACCACCTGGTTTAGGCATTGCTTCATAAATTGTTACAGAGTGTCCCTCTTTAGCTAAAAAATATGCGGCAGTTAAGCCAGCAGGACCTGAACCTACTATTGCAACAGTTTTTCCAGTATTACCTTTCACTTCAGAAAAATTATTATCTTGGCTGTATAGACTTTCATAACCTACAAATGCTTTAAGTGCAGCGATAGCTACAGGTTCTTCTACTAACTTTCTTCTACAAGCATCTTCACATGGGTGTGGACAAACTAGGCCTATACTTGTAGGTAAGGGTATTTTTTCTTTTACTAACTCTACCGCCTCTTTGTGCTGTCCATTAGCTATTAAACCCACATAACCTTGGCAATCAGTATTGGCAGGACATGCCGTTAAACAAGGCGGACGACAATCGCCTGTATGGTCAGATATTAGTAATTCTAAAGTTGTTTTTCGAGATTGTTTGATTCTATCTGTGTTTGTATATATAATCATGTCATCTTCAGCTTCAGTAGCACATGATCGTATTAATTTATTACTACCTTCTATTTCAACAACACATATCCCACATGCTCCATAAGTTTTCACTCTTTCATCATGGCAAAGAGTGGGAATGGTTATAGCATTTTCTTTAGCTATTTCTAATATTGTTTGACCTGCAAAACCCTTAACTTCTAGTCCATCTATATTTAATCTAATCATAGCTTAAACCTCCCTAAACTATCTCTACTGCTGCAAATTTATCAGGACAAGCAGTTAAACATGAACCACATTTAATACAATGTTCTTGTTCTATTACATGTACTTCTTTTTTCTCCCCGATAATACAGTCGGTAGGACATTTCTTTTTGCATAAGCCGCAGCCCTTACATTTTTCTTGGTCAATTTTATATGTGATAAGGCTTTTGCAATGCTTTGCAGGACATACTCGGTCATTTATATGAGCTTCATATTCATCTCTGAAATATTTTATGGTTGTTAAAACTGGGTTGGGTGCACTTTGACCTAAACCACAAAGTGAACCTTCTTTAATTTGACTAGATAAATGCTCAAGTAATTCTATATCCCCTTGTTTTCCATCGCCTTCGGAAATGCGTTCAAGTACTTCTAGCATTCGCTTAGTTCCAATTCTGCATTGAACACACTTTCCACATGATTCTTTTTGGGTAAAATCTAAAAAGAATCTGGCTATATCTACCATGCAAGTAGAATCATCAACTACTATCATTCCACCTGAGCCCATTATAGCTCCTGTATTATTTATTGATTCGTAATCAACCGGAATATCTAATAAATCTAATGGTATACATCCACCAGATGGTCCTCCTAGTTGTACTGCCTTGAATTTTTTATTTCCTTTTATTCCACCACCAACAGTAAATATAACTTCACGTAGGCTTATCCCCATTGGAACTTCCACAAGTCCACCATGCTTTACTTTCCCAGCTAATGCAAAGACTTTAGTTCCTTTACTATCTTCAGTGCCCATTGCAGAAAATGAACTACCTCTATTGTTAATAATCCAAGGTACATTAGCTAAAGTTTCTACATTGTTAATTGAAGTAGGTTGATTCCAATAGCCCTTTTGTGATGGAAATGGAGGTTTGAGCTTAGGCATTCCCCTTTCCCCTTCTAAAGAAGCAATAAGGGCAGTTTCTTCTCCACAAACAAATGCACCTGCACCTTGTTTTATCCAAATATCAAAATTAAAATCTTTATTAAAAATGATTTTGCCTAATAACCCTTTTTCTCTTGCCTGTTCAATAGCTGTTTCTAGCCTTTCTATAGCTAGTGGATATTCTGCCCTTACATATATTATTCCAATAGTTGCTCCAGTAGCATATCCAGCAATAGCCATACCTTCTAAAAGTGTATGGGGATCACTTTCTAAAATACTTCTATCCATAAAAGCACCTGGATCACCTTCATCTGCATTACAAACTATATATTTTTCAGCACTTTTTTCATTTCGAGTAGATTCCCATTTAAACCAAGTAGGAAAACCAGCTCCACCTCTACCTCTTAATCCAGATGTTTTTATTTCTTCAATGATATCAGAAGGTGTTAATTCCTCTAAACACATTTTTAATGCATCATAACCACCATACTGAATATAATCATCAATTTTTTCAGGATTAATAATTCCTGTATTTCTAAGAGCTATCCTTTGTTGTTTATCTATAAAATTTTTTATTGCTTCTGATGAAATAAGATAATTAGTTATAGGTTTATCATCATAAATATGGGAATCAATAATCTCATCAATTTTCTCCAATTCTACATTCCCATAAGTATATATATCTCCTTTAGGAACAATAACATCTACTAATGGCTCCCTAAAGCACATCCCATTACACCCAGTTTTTTGTAATGTAATATTAAGGTTATTTGAAGATATTTTCTCACTTATAGCATTCCAAACATTATTAGCACCTGCAGCAATACCACAACTTCCCATACCTACACGTATAATCATGATTTTTCACCTTCCCCAGTACTAACCTTTTCTTTTGCATAAATCTCTCTAACAACACTTACAGCTTTATCTGGCGTTAAAGGTCCATAAGCTTGACCATTTATCATCATTACTGGTGCTAAGCTACAACACCCTAAACATGCTGCATTGCTAAGTGTAAACAAACCATCTTCTGTTGTTTCCTCGGTTTTTATTTTAAGCTCTTGGCATAAAGCAGTTTCTATTTGTTCTGACCCATTAACATGACAAGCAGTTCCCTGGCATAGTAATATAACATACTTCCCCATAGGGGTCAGTCTAAATTGAGTATAAAAAGTTGCAACTCCAAAAACTTTAGAACGCTTAATTCCTAATCCTTTGGCAATATAGTTCAAGCTAGAAACTGGTAAATATCCATATATATCTTGCGTTTTTTGTAAAACTGTTATTAAATTACCTTTATCTCCTTTATACTGATTAATAATAGTATCAATTAGGGATAAATCAATTTTTTCAGTATCTATGTTATTCCTTTCTTCCCCGCAACTACAATTCATTATAAACACTCCTCTTACTTTACTATCTTATTTTAAATAAGCCCGTTAGCTCAGCCTGAAATTTTCTGTAGATACTTTTTACAGCATAACTAGTATTTATCATAAAAAAATTAGCCATCAAATATAACCAATTTTCAAATGTATGTTAACATATAACAAGCATATTTGAGTACCATGTCATTGCTGGTAATTAAATAGCTTTGTTTCAGAATATGTAACATATGATGTTTATTTACTTTGTATCTTATCTAATATTGTTTATAATTTAAATGTAAACCCTTCAAATTGTTTTAAGTACCTATTATGATGCCATGTTGGCACCTTGCTCAATTTTTCGCAAGTTGTTCTTTTATATGTGACATTCTTGCATTTTTTATACTTATTTAAACAAAATAGATTTTTTAAAGAAATTATTATAAATGTTAATTATTTCAAACATCTTTACTCCGGCTTTTTCCACCATTTTTTTGATTGTAATTGTGATAACAATTGCAAAAAAGGAATAACCACACCTTCTTTTATGCCAAGCAATCTATTTATGGCACCAATTAAAACTTATTAATTGTATACATCAAAAAATAAGGATACAATGTTATTAAGATATAATGTTGCGGTTTTTTTATTAAGAAGGGAGGGCTATACATGTTAAAGTATATTTCAGTTGTTGTTCCCGAAGAAATTGATCGCGAACTCAGATTCGCTTGTGCAGATCAAGCTACAACTAAATCACGATTAGTTAGAAAACTTATTGAAAAATACTTAGATGAATGGAGAACTGAGTTTGAAAATCAAGGAAATCAAATCAGTTCAGATGATTCTGGAGCGGACTAATAGTATTATAATAAAAACATATATTTATATTTTGGTTATATAACATAGTTAGCTTAGTTATATAACAACGGCTTAAACCTGGATTTTAATCCAGGTTTTTTTATTTTGTCTATAATTATTTCTATATTGCTTAATATTTTTCGTATTCGATACAAAAACTAGTATAGCTGTTCCCAATAAATATTGCATATGATATGATAACATGTTATTATGTCACTAACCTAATAGGTTGTTAAGATATTTTTTTGTTATGTTGTGAAAGGGGGTTTACAAATGGCTGGAATCGTTGCTGCTATAGCTATTTGCCTTTCTTTAGTAAGTGCCACTGTAAGTAATGTATATATTTTTCAAAGAATATATTTAGATACTTAAAATATCCCCTAGAGTATTTTAATTATTTGAAGGGGGGCTTGGAACATGACGGAATTACAACAACTTTTTTTATTTTATACAATCATCTATTTTGTAATTAAAGGTGCAATATTTGTTTGTATATATATTGCTACTATAATAATTGAAAAACATGCTCGTGAAAAACGAAAATTGCTTCAAGAATACTTAAACAAAAAACGAACTAAAGAAGAAGAACGATGGAAAGTCGCTTATTCACTTTATGATAAAAAGCAAAAACAATCAACAGCTTAATTGCAAATAAAAAAAACCGGTAATACCGGTTTTTTGTTTTTTATTTTATTTTTACAATCATTTCGACCTCACAAGGTGCATTTAAGGGCAAACTATTGACTCCTACGGCTGCACGTGAATGGGTGCCTTTATCACCAAAAATTTGCCCTAACAATTCTGACGCCCCATTTATTACTTGAGGATGTTCTATAAAATCTTCACCACATTGAACATAACCTGTAACTTTCACTATTTGTTCAACGTCCTCTAAACTTACCTTGCTTTTTAAAGCCGCTAAACAGTTTATACAAGCTATTCTTGCTGCATCTTTGCCCTCACCTAAAGATAAATTCTTACCTATTTTACCACTATAAATTAGGTCTCCATCTACTATAGGCAACTGACCTGAAATAAATATATATTCTCCTGTTTTAACTGCTGGAACATAATCTGCGAGTGGTTTACTCATTTCCGGTATTTCAATCTCTAAGTCAATTAATCTCTGATTAACATTCATAATCTTACCCCCATGTTATTAATCCTGTAAATACACCAATTAAAAATATTGCATAAAATATACCACATATTAGTAACATTTTTAAGCTTATATATCTCTTAAAACGCAATTCGAAATATAGTACAATTCCAGAGACTAAGGCTATAAGAGCTGCTAATATTGGACCTAAACCTAATTGCCATGGAGTTAAGAAAATACCAACTGCTGGTATTAAAGAACTTTGAAATACCATAGCTCCGGTTAAATTGCCTAAAGCTAATGTATCCTTTTCTCGTGAAATCCAAATTAAACTATTAAACTTTTCTGGTAATTCTGTAGCTACAGGAGCAATAATTATTGCAATTACAAAAGCTGGTACTCCTATAATAACTGCAATTTCCTTAATTGCACCAACAAACATATGAGCACCTAATATAATAAAAGTTAATGCTACAAGTACTTGAATTAAAATAATTTTAAATGAAGGTGATTCTTGTTTTCTAGCAAAATACATTGGTGAAACATTCTCATTTGTCATAAGATTACGTTTCTCACTTACTAATATATAAACATACCAGAAATAACAAACTACTAAAAAACCACCTATAATAAGTTGCCATGTTCTTAATTCGGGAGGTATCAAACCAGCTAGCACTGCTACAGTAAAGACAAAAATAAAAAAACCTAAATCTCGACTCATAGTTGAGTAATCTCCTACTACATCTGTACCCGCAAATCTTCTATTCCTAAAAATGTAAACTGCTATACCTGCAACAAACATAGCAAGTGTTGATAACATTAAGGGTGCACCTATAATTGCTCCAGTTCCAATTTCATGGCCAGCTTCCCCATAAGTTAGAAAGGCAATAATAGGAATCATTGACTCGGGAAGAGCTGTACCAACAGCAGCCAAAACACTCCCTACTGCTCCTTGTGAAAGGTTTAATTTCTTCCCCAACCATTCTATACCATTAACAAATATCTCAGCACCAATAAGTATTACACCAAGGCTTATTAAGAGTATTGCTATACTACTCATCTCTTATCTCCCTTGCATTTATTAGATATAGAATAACTCCTTTTTGCGATTCTTAAAGTTAACTCCATATCTATAACCAGCTTTTAAAGCTAGGTCATATGCTTTATTTAGTCCCTCTCCAACTTGGTCCGGATGATGTGCATCCGAGCCAAATGTTATACCTATATTAGATTCAAACATAGCATTGACTATATCTGCTGATGGATAAATTTCACTAACAGGTTTTCTAAGCCCCCCACTATTAATCTCTATTACTAAATCTTGTTTTTTAATTCTGGTTAATACTGGCATTACATAATCAATAACAGATTTATTTTTTGGTCTATGCCCCCAAATTTTTATTAAATCCAAATGTCCTACTATATCAAATAAGTTAGATTCTACCAAACTAATTAATAGATCAAAATAATTTTCATAAATATTGTCTATTGGTTTAGTATCAAATGTATGTTTGTTATCTGGATGGTCAAATCCCCAACCATTAATAAAATGCAATGAACCTATTATATAATCATAATTCTTATTTATAGTAAGCTGTTTAATATACTCTTCTCTATCAGGTATGTAATCAACTTCAAGCCCAAGTTTGACATCTATATCTTTTATTTTTTCTTTCGTATTATTAACTACACTTAAGTCTATTTTATTAACAAACTCATCATGTTCACTAAATCCAATTTCTTTTATATTTTTTTTTGTAGCCTGTATCATAAATTGTTTAATCCACTCACTAGTAAAATCGTATTCACCATGAGCTACTGCATGTATATGATAATCAATTAACATAAATAGCTTCCCCCTTTTTAATTTGACTTGATATACAAAATCTATTATATCCCTATTAATATAAAAAACTAAGTGCTTAATTAAATACACTTAGTTTAGGCAAAAAATAAATTCTTTGCATGTTTGCTCAGCCAATTCCAAAGTTTAAGTTTAGCTTTTCGCAGTGAAACCAATATTTTTTATATAAATATCATTAAAGTTATCTGTGTTGGCTAAATCTATTATCTTAGTTATATTTTTTAAGTCCTTAGCCTTTTCCTTAATACCCTTATTTATTAAAGCTAAAATTGCACCGTCTAACGCTGCATTACCTATGTTTTTAATTTTATTTTTGGCTACATTAGGTAATAAGCCTATTTTAATAGCATTTTCAGGATCAATAAAGCTACCAAATGCTCCAGCTAAATAAATATTGTCTAAATCCTTATAATCAAGTTTAGCAACTGTCATCAACACTTCGACTGCTGACCTTATTGCAGCTTTTGCTAATTGTACTTGTCTTATATCCTCTTGAGTAAATATTATTGGATATCCATTATAAGTTGATTCACCATTTATTATAACTATTTCATTATAATTATTTTCGTCTAATACATCAAAATATGTTTTTATATTATTTTTAATAACTCCATTTTCATCTAAACAATCTACTTGTCTTAAACAGGCTATCAAGTCTATTACTCCTGAACCACATATGCCTTTTGCTAGTGTATTTCCTATTACATTAAACCTAAATTTTCTATCCTGTAAAAAAACTCTATCTATTGAACCTTGTATGGCTCTTGTTCCACATTTTAGAGAACCACCCTCAAAAGCAGGACCAGCAGCTGCAGATGTAGCCCATAATTCACGATTTTTACATAAAACAATTTCTCCATTAGTTCCTATATCGATTAGTAAAAAATTTGAATTAGAATTATAGGGTAAATTAAGCATACATGCAGTTGTATCAGCTCCTACAAATCCCCCTAATTGTGGTAATAAAATCATATTGGCCATTTCATTTACATTTAGCCCTATGGAGTTTGCTTTCAGTACAAATTCATCTGCAATAACTCCAACAAAAGGTGAACTACCAAAACCACTTACATCTAATCCACTTAAAAAATGAAGCATTACAGGATTCCCAACCACCACAACTTTATAAATGTTTTGTGCACAAACATTTTTTTGAAAGCTATCAATTAAAGAATTAATATTATTAATCAATAACTTTTGTAATCTATCTTTATTACTTTGATCTATCGTGGAGTAAGCTACTCGACTAAGAATATCCTCTCCATATACTCTTTGCATATTAGTAACATTTTTTAGCCCTACTAACTCGCCATTCTCTAAATTTATGAGTGCACCACTTATTGTAGTACTACCTATATCAATTGCTAACCCATAAATATTTTCTTTTTCTTTTGATATATTAGGAATTACCTTATCATCTAAAATTACTGCATATAACTCTAGTGTTGGCCTACCAGCACGGTCTAATTTTACTAATTCGTTATAATTATCTGGATTTAACATTAAAAAATAAGGGTTAACTCCCTCTAGTAAACGCTCTTGAAGTGTAACTGGCGAATTTGCATCTAGACCATTTATAAATATTTTTTTAACTTTAATATTATTCTCGTGGGTTTTTTTTTCGTTATAAAATTTAAGCTTCAAATTAGATTTGGCTAAATTATCATTTTTATTTAATACTACTGTTAATGGTTTATCTACCCTATAATAACAAGCTAGTCTTTCACCCATTTTAATTTCATCAGGTAGGAGATGCTGTTTTTCTTCTTGGCTTACAGGACTAACAGCACCTTCAACTTTTGTTTTGCATTTACCGCAAATACCAGTTCCACCACATATACCGCCAGTATCAACACCTATTATCTCTAAAGTTTTCCATAAAGTATCTCCCTTTTCAGAAAAATAGTTCTCCTCTGAACCATCGGGAAAAACAATTGTTAACTTTACTTGCTCAGACATTTTGTCACCTACTACTTTTAAATGTATATATTATTATACAGTAACTTAAAATGTAAATTTACGCAAAAAAATAAGCGAGGTAACCCGCTTATTTTAATATTATTTATTCTATTCTATTCTGCTTTCTTTTCAGACATAAGAGCAAAAGCAAATACAAATACCCATGCAAATGTAACTAATAATGCTGTAGTTGCTGCTCCCCAGTCTCCGGTTGCCTGTATTGCAGCATTTCCTTGGTAATACATAACGTTAAAGCCTACTAAACCTAATCCTGTTAAAATATAAATAGCAAGTTTCACCTTACTAGATAATTCAAAGCTTTTAGCCCAGCTGCAAAATTTAACAAACACATAAGTTATAACTAAAACGCTCAAAAATACAATTAAGGGATTTGATAGTAATCCGCCACCAGTTGCACCAAAAATAGTTAACACTTGTTCACCCCCCTTATTCAAGCTTCTTTTAATAATTGTATTACTTTAAATAAATTAATACAAGTAAATTTATAGCTAATAATTAGCTTTACTCCGTGTTATTGTTACATTAACTTATAATATTCTCTATTCGCTAAAAATCATCTTATTCCTGCATGTAAAAAAACTTTTTAAAAAACAACTACAAATTATTACAAGTTTACATTTGGCACATGATTAGTTATAATAAATCTCTAAGTATTATAACATTAAGTAAGTAAATCAGATAGTCGCGGGTATTAAATACCTGAGGAAAGTCGGAGCTCCATAGGGCAAGGTGCTGGATAACATCCAGTGGGGGCGACCCTAAGGAAAGTGCCACAGAAATAAACCGCCTCACTTACGTGAGGTAAGGATGGAACGGTGAGGTAAGAGCTCACCAGCAACTAGGTGACTAGTTGGCTAGGTAAACCCCACCTGGAGCAAGACCAAATAGAGGAACTATGAAGTAGCCCGCTTCGTTCCCGGGTAAGGTCGCTAGAGGTATCAGGCAACTGATATCCAAGATAGATGACTATCTAATACAGAACTCCGCTTATAGATTTACTTACTATATAATACTAAAAAGAAAGCCTATGCTATTTTTGCTAGCATAGGTTTTCTTTTTATAAACAATAATACACAGTTACGTTTTATTACAAACTATGAAGCTAGGTCTATTAAAACTAACCTAGCTCATTATTAATTTTAAATTTAACTTTATAGGGTTACTAAAAGAGGTGTTGAAACACCTCTTTTCCTATCTTAGTAGATGTTATTTTTTCTTTGCTTTTCTTTTTGGAGCTGCTTTCTTTTCTTCTGTAACTGAAACAGCTTCTTTAAGAGATTTCCCAGGTTTAAACGCAGGTACTTTAGTTGCTGGCACTACGATTTCTTCACCTGTTGCTGGACTAATGACCTTTCTTTCCTTACGGTCACGCACCTCAAAACTGCCAAAGCCAATAATTTGCACCTTATCCCCATCGGCTAAAGCTTGTTGGATAGTTTCTACCATTGCATCTAATGCTTTCGTAGCATCCTTCTGGGTAATTTCTGCTTTTTCAGCTAAAGATTTAACTAGCTCAGATTTGTTCACACCAGAATCCTCCCTTTTATTTAATTACCATATTCTACATTCCTCAAAAAAACAGCAATTCCTTCTAAGAAACTATTTTTTTTGGAATATTTGTGCATTATTTTTATACTTAATTACATTTTACCATTATTTTTAAAGAATTATTCATATATCATATAAAAAAAGCCTAAATTTAGGAGTTTTTGATTTAAATGTTTTAATATATTGCTTCTAAAAAACTTTTTGGTGTTTTTTCCTATAAACGCTATAAATACTAATGAATACAATTATAAATATTTAAAAACCCTAGCTGAAAAAGAAGTCGATATATTAACATTAAACATATTTTTTAAGAATTCTTTGCTTAGTAAATCCTTTAAATAATTAACCATAATATCCTCAGTATACTGGTGACCAGCATCAATTATTGCTAAGCCGGCTTCTTGAGCATTTTTAGCTTCATGGTATTTGACATCAGATGTAACTAATAAATCTACCCTCTGCGATTTAGCCATATTTATAAAACTTGCTCCTGAACCACTTACCACTGCTACTTTTTTAATAACCTTTTCAAAATCACCTATTATTCTTATATGGTCGGCATTTAATTTGTTTTTAACCATATTTGCAAACTCTTCTAGCTTTATTTCATTGGCTAATATTCCTTTACGCCCTGGACTATATATTTTACCTTCATTTTTTAGAGGATATAAGTCATAAGCAACTTCTTCATAAGGATGCGCTTTGTTCATATTTTCTAAAACATTTCGAATGTGTTTTTCAGGTAATATTGTTTCCATTTTAAATTCATTTACTTCTTCAAGTTTATCCTTTTCTCCTATAAATGGATTAGTTCCTTCCCTAGGTAAAAACGTCCCCGTACCAGCAGTACGAAAAGTACAATCTGAATAATTACCTATATGACCGGCACCTGCTTCACTAACAGCTTTTCTAACTTTATTAATATGGGTCTGAGGAACAAATACAACTAATTTATATAAATTTTCAATATATGCTTTGTTTAATGGTTTTATCTCCTCTAGTTCTAAAAGCTCAGCTAAAGCTTGATTTAAGCCTTGATCCGCTAAATCTAAGTTTGTATGGGCAGTATAGAGTGATATATTTCTATTAATAAGCTCTTTTATTATTTTGCCTTGTGTATTTTCAACATTTATTGATTTAATTCCTTTGAAAAAGAAAGGGTGGTGAGTGATTATCATATCTGCTTGTTCTGTTATAGCTTTTTCTAGAGTTGTATTATCCATATCTAAAGCTATCAATATATTGTTAACATTTTGATTAAAAGAACCTATCTGTAATCCTGAATTATCCCATTCCTCTGCTAAGTAAAGCGGAAAGTGTTTTTCTAATATGCTTATAATATTTTTAGTCATTACTACCATTTAGAATCGCCTCCAAGATTAAAAATTTTTGTCTATATTCATTAATTAGTAATTCTCTATCTTGCCTATTTGAGTTATGTAAATTATCATAAACTTTTTTATATTTAATTTTAAATAACTCTATGTATTCTTTTTTTAATTGAGTATCAGCTTTTAATATCAATGGTCCAATTTGTAATTCAAGATCATTTAATGTATAAGGAATATTTTCTGGTTTTACTTTTATAATCGTATAGAAAACATCAGTTTCTCTAATAATTTTTTCATCTATTATTATCCAACCTTTATAAGCTAGAAATTGACGTAATACATTAGCTTTGGTCATTGGTTGAAATATGAATTCATTATAACTTTTTGATTTTTCTATATCATAATTTAGTATTTCAACTATTGTATCCCCACCCATACCCGCAATAACTACAGTTTCAACTTCTAAAGGTTTTAAAATCTGTAATCCATCACCTTTTCTTATATCAATCTTATTAGCTAATTTGCTATTTTGCACATTATATAAAGACTTTTGATAAGGCCCTTCATTTACTTCTCCAATTATTACTTTAGAGGATATTCCATTTTCTATAAGATTTATTGATAAAAATCCATGATCTGCACCTATATCAGCTACAGAAGAACCTACTGTAATCATGTTTGCAATTGTCTTTAAGCGATCTGTCACTTCTAGTACTCCTTTTATATATAACTAATGAACGTTAATCTTTAACCAAATTTAAATTATAATAACTTAATCACCATTAAAATGCAAAACCCGGATATTAATTTATAATATCCGGGTTAAAATAGTTTGAAGTTTATACTTTTGGCAAAGAATCTAAGCTCTTTTGCAGTATTTCATCAGTAAACTCAACATCTTCTGTTTTACCAGTTAAGTAATTATCATAAGCAGATAAATCTAAGTGTCCATGACCGCCTACATTAAACACTATAGCCTTAGACACCCCTTCTTCTTGTGCTCTTAAAGCTTCATCAATAGTTGCACGAATAGCATGAGATGATTCTGGTGCAGGCAATATGCCCTCTGTCTGAGAAAATAGCATTGCTGCTTCAAATACTGCATTTTGTCTTACAGCTACTGCTTCTAAAAGTTCGTCATAATAAAGTTGACTTATTAACGGTGATTGACCATGATACCTTAGTCCACCTGCATGAATACCAGGAGGTATGTAATTATGACCTAATGTATACATTTTTAACATTGGAGTATGACCTACTACATCACCATAATCATAAGCAAATACTCCTTTAGTTAAAGTGGGACAAGCTGATGGTTCAACTCCAACTAAGCGTACATTCTTTCCAGCTAGTTTATCTGGAATAAAAGGAAAGGCTATTCCTGCAAAGTTGCTACCTCCACCAACTGCACCAATTACTACATCTGGATACTCATCTATCATTTCCATTTGCAATTTAACTTCTTGACCAATTATTGTCTGGTGTAAACAAACATGGTTCAAAACACTACCAAGTGAATAATTAGTATCCTCTCTACTAGCCGCATCCTCTACTGCTTCACTTATAGCTATTGCTAAAGTGCCAGGAGAATCTGGATTATTAGCTAAAATAGATCGTCCACTTTCAGTTAGTTCACTTGGACTAGCCACACATTTTCCACCATACATTTGCATAAACGATTTTCTATAAGGTTTTTGGTTAAAACTAACCTTTACCATATATACCATACATTCAACATCAAATATTTGACATGCTAATGATAACGCTGTACCCCACTGGCCAGCACCAGTTTCTGTAGTTATTCTTTTTATTCCTTGTTTTTTATTATAATATACCTGCGCTAATGCTGAATTTAGTTTATGACTACCTACAGGACTTACTCCTTCGTATTTATAATAAATACGACAATTAGTATCTAAAGCTTTTTCTAGTCCATGTGCTCTAAATAAAGGCGCAGGTCTCCATTTTTTATAAAGTTCTCTAATTTCATCGGGAATTTCAATATACCGCTCTGTTGAAACCTCTTGTTCGATTAAGTCTTTAGCAAAAATAGGTTCTAAATCTGCCGGTGTAAGAGGCTCTTTCGTCTTAGGGTTTAATCCTGGTTCAAGTGGATTTGGCATGTCTGCCTGTACATTATACCAATACTTAGGCAGTTTCTCCTCTGGAAGAATTATTTTGGTGAGCTCTTCTCTGCTCATCTAGTATCTCTCCTCTCATCTTATTTAATTGAATACGAATTTTATATTATCACACTAAAATATGATAAACAAGAACCCTAATAATTTTAAATTTTAATTTCTTAATTAATGTAGGAAAGCAAAGCTTTCCTTAATAAAAAAAGGGAAACGTTTAGTTTCCCAACCATAATTAAAAATTAAGAATTTAGAATTGATTCCACTGCAAAAAGCTAAACTTAGAGTATGGAATCGGCTGAGCAAACATGTTTATCACGCCACTCATCGGTCTTTACCTTCATTTTAGCTTAGCACTTATTATCTAAAATGATTTTTTATTTATACTTAGCCGTGATCTATGCACCACACCTTGCTATTCGGGACTTAGATAAACATGTTTGCTCAGCCTTAAGTTTGTTGTATTTACTTTTTGCAGCAGAATCAAAATTAAGAATTAATTACACTACTTTAAACTTCACCTTTGGAGTTCTAGTTAAGGAAGTTTCCCATTTTTTGCAGCGATCTCCCCAGTAAGCTAGAGTAGTTTTGTTTCTCTTTATGCATACTACTTCACACATATTGGGACATCCCTTACATTCCTTGCTTAGAGTTTTAAAATCTCCCTCTAAGATAAAGGAGTCTCCTTTAAATGCTGTTTTGATTTTATTTTTAGCTATAGTTTCTTTAGCTAGTATAGCTGAACCGATTGCTCCCATTACATCAAAATGTTCTGGTACATTCACTTCTAATTTTAATATTTTTTCAAATGCTTTTTTTATACCACTATTTGCGGCTACTCCACCCTGAAAAACGATTGGAGCCTCTATCTTCTTACCCTTGCCTACATTATTTAAATAATTTCTAACTAGTGCTTCACTTAGTCCCATAATAATATCATTGATAGGGTAACCCATTTGTTGTTTATGAATCATATCGGATTCTGCAAAAACTCCACATCTTCCAGCTATACGAACAGGTTGCTTTGAGGTTACGGCTTTTCTTCCAAAGTTTTCAATAGGTATACTCAATCTAGATGCCTGTTGGTCTAAAAATGAGCCAGTGCCAGCGGCACAAACTGTATTCATAGCAAAATCATTAACAATACCATTTTTAAGTATTATAATTTTGGAGTCTTGTCCACCTATTTCAATAATAGTCCTTACATCAGGATACAAATAACATGCGGCTGTTGAATGTGTTGTTATTTCATTTTTAACAACATCAGCACCCAACAGGACAGCAGCTAGGTTTCTACCGCTTCCTGTCGTTCCTACACCTTTTATTTTTAACTCATCTGTATTTTCCTTTAATTTGTTAAACCCTTCTTTAATAGCACGTACTGGATTCCCCTGTGTTCTTAAATATATATTCTTTCTTATTTTGTTATCTTCATCTATTAAAACAAAGTTACTACTTACAGAGCCAATATCAACTCCAAGATAATATTTCACTCTTTGCGTCCTCCTTTAATACAAAAGAATCATTTCTTTGTATCATATCTACAAATGCTTCTAACCTTGTGTTTATCCCAGCGCTTCCTGATTGCTCATCAAAATAAATTGTCATATGTGGAATTTCTTTCTCTTCTCCAACTTTACCCAATATTGACTGTGCAACTATCTCTGGCATACAAGTTAGTGGACCTATTTGAATAAGTCCATCATATTTTTGTTTAGCAAAATGAACAGCATAACCTATTGTTTCTCTACCATGACCACCAACCCAATAATTTACATAAGGTTTAGCGCATTTTATTATATTTTTGTGATTTGACTTTTTAATATAGCCACCTAAAATGTGATCATTAATCCAGTCAGTTAAATAGGTCGATCTAGTAATTTCAACACCTAGTCTCCCTAGTGTTTTTACAATATTAACATTTGAGGCTGGCTCAAGAATTGTATATATCTCACCTATCAATCCTACTTTTAAAATTTTGTCATTAGTACATTCAATGCTTTCTATCTGTTTTATACTTGATTTAAGAATTTGGTTTATTTCCCTTTTATTATTAGCATCATCAATATCTTTTAGTGATTTTTCATATATTTTCTCCGTTTTATCTTTATCTAAACTTCTAGGTAAATAGTATTCTAATTTTTTTTCCATTTGCTCTACAGCCTTTAACTTAATCCAAGCAAACCTTAACGCTTTTAATGCCTCAGCCAAAGATACATTTTGACCTAAGTCCTTTAACTGAAGTATTAATTCTGTAAGCTTCGAATCAGGGGATTCTAATATATAAATATCAAAATCATATCCTAAATCTCTTAATATATCCCTTTCAACTTGTGCATAATACCCAAATCTACAAGGTCCCCATCCACCAGCCATAACAATTGTATCAGCTCCTTGATCTAAAGCTTCTATGAAGTTGCCCATATTTAATTTTAGTGGTAAACATGCAAATTCAGGAGAGTTTTTAACTCCTAATTCATATGTTTTATTGCTTATTGGTGGAGGTACTACTACTTCTAGTTTTAATCCTTTAAGTAAGGCTTTTATGGCTATATATGAATTACCCATGTGCGGAAATGTTACTTTCATTATTACTCTTCCTCCTTCGAAGCATATCACAAAATGCTTCTAATCTAGTAACCAAGCCTGCTTCTCCCGTATGTTCGTCAACAGTTATTAGCATAAATGGCTTGTTTTTAACTTTACGCTCTATTACTTCACCAACTATAGAATCTGGTCCACAACCAAAACATGAAACATAGATAATACCATCAATATCTGTGCGCTTATCCATATGTAAAGCACCACCTACCATTTTTCTTCCAATAGTCCAAAAAACTCTTTTAGGAAGTGTCGATGCCTCTTTTTCAATTATTTTTTTATCTAACATTTCAGGTATGTAAGCCTGACATTCCATTTCTCTTAACTTATTTATAATATTCATGCTTATAGCTTGGTCATATATCGAATAACCATGTCCAAAAACTCCTATTTTAAGATCATTTTTTGTATTAAGTTTAATTTTTAAACCTTCCCATAACTTAATAGCTTCATCTAATGTATAACCTTCTTTACTTATTTGATTAAAGCGTTTTTGTTCTATTATTGCATTTTGATAAGCATTATTTATAGCTTTTTTATTAGATGTAAATAGTTGACCTACTTTTATTATTTCTTTTTTTAATTCCTTATTATTTCTACTCAAATCTATAGTTATATCTATTACGTACGGTAAGTTGTTAAAAGAGGCTCTAATCATATCTGGTATCCCCATAAACTTAGGACATATATAGCTTCTGAGCTCAACACTTACAATTCTAGGAATAAATATATAATCTATATTTTCATTACACAATTGATTTACATGACCATAGTAAACCTTAACAGGAAAACAGGTTTCATCAACTGCTATATCTATTCCCTGTGAAACAATCTTATTGTTTGTTTCACTAGATGTTACAACTTCTGCCCCTAAGTTTTCAAAAAATGTTTTCCATAAAGGATAATAGTAAAAATAGAACAGACCCCTTGGGATACCTACTTTGATCATAATAACCCTCCTATTTCGGTTGACGACTCTTATCTTTAGTATTTAATATTTCTGGCCTTAGGTTTTGAACAGGGACTGGTGAGCGTACTAAAATACTTTTAATAGCTCTATAGTTAAATGGTATTAATGGCCATAAATATGGCACATTAAAGGATTTTGTAAACAATAATACTCCTATAGCTATTATTGTAGTTACAATAAATCCTGGTAATAAGAAAAGACCAGTTCCTATTAGAATAAATAATCTCATTAATCTATTAGCCATTGCCATTTCATAGCTTGGTGTACAGTAACTGCCTACAGCAACAATGGCAGTATAGAGGATAACTTCAGGCACTAATAAGCCCATATCTATAGCTATCTCTCCTATGAGAATGGCAGCAATTATGCCTAGTGCAGTAGCTAATGGCGACGGAGTATGTATAGCTGACATTCTTAATAAATCTAATGCTAATTCAGCTATAAGAAATTGAATAAAAATCGGTACATTACCTACTTCTTCTGGGCCTATGAAACTTAAGTAATCAGGAAGAAGCTCTGGTGCTAATGCCATTAGCAACCATAAAGGTGTTACAAACACTGAAGCTAATACAGCTAAAAATCTTATCCAGCGTATATATAATCCAACTGATGGATTTTGGCGATATTCTTCAGCATGCTGAACATGATGAAAATATGTAACAGGAGCAATCATTACACTTGGGGAAGTATCTACCATAATTAAAATATGTCCCTCAAAAAGATGAAATGCTCCTACATCAGGACGTTCAGTATACCTTACTTTAGGAAAAGGATTCCATATATTACCCGGAACTATAAGTTCTTCAACTGATTTTTCTGCCATAGGTATACCATCAATTTGTATTTGTTCAATACGATCTTTTACTTTTTCTATTAAAGCTTGATCTGCAATATCATTTATATAACAAATGGCAATATCAGATTTTGACCTTTTCCCTACATTTATTAATTCTATTCTAAGCTTGGGATCGCGTACTCTCCTTCTTAATAAAGCAGTATTATATACTAAGGTTTCTGTAAATCCATCTCTAGAGCCTCTCACTACTCTTTCAATATCTGGTTCATCAGGATCTCGAGCTGGATATGTTCTTGCATCTATAACAAATGCTTCTTCTAATCCATCAATTATTAATAAAACAGATCCAGATAAAACGGCATATAAAAGTTCATCAATCTGGTTTTCAGTTTCCATTTCTATATATGGTATATTTTCAAGTAGCTGTTGATAAGTATTAGAAAAAAGCGATTCTTTTTTAAAGGCACTTAAAGATTGAATAATCCTCAATAAATCTTCATCTTTTATAAGTCCATCAATACCAATTAATGCACCTTTTCTACCAGCAACTTTTAATTCACGAATAATAACGTCAAAGTTATCCTCGGCTCCTAATTCATTACTAAAAAGCTCTAAGTTATCATTATAATTATTTGATAAATAGATATGGTCACTGTTTTTTTTAAACAATGATAGTACCGCTCCTTTCTAAAATTTCTTTGAAGCATTTTGTTGTAATCATAGCACCATAATCTACTTCATCCATGCCATACATTTTTCCTAAATCACCACAACCTATAACTAAAAGCTCTGGATGGTATTTTAAAATTTCTACAGTATCTCCTTCTAAACGCTTATGTTTATACTTTTCCTCAAAACCATCTTTATCTACTGGACCATTTACAATTTTACCCTCAATATTGACTGATAAATCCACCTCAACTCCCCTAACATTAGTATTAGAAGCTACTGCAACAACTCCTAATATTGTTATATCATTACAATCTAAGAGGGTATCTATAATTTTTTCACCTTTTCCCATACCAGTTTTCCCTTTGTCATCTGTCATAATTACTACTGGGTCAAATGGAGCATCTTGAATATAACGAACTACTTGTTCACCACTTAAATTTGTTGGATTACCTCCGGTAATCATTAAAGGATATAAATTTAAATTAGTAGCAGCTCGCTTAACAGCTTCTTGTGCAGTATGATCACCATCTGTAACTATAATTACCTTAGTTTTATTTTCCATATTTAATCACCTCTAGAATCAAATAAAACAGCAAACATATATCCAAACACTACAGCCGAAGTTATTATAGCTGCCACCGCCTCAACTCCACCTGAAAATGCACCGATTAAACCTAGATTATTAGACCCTTGAATTGCACCTTGAGTTAGCAAATGACCAAATCCAGATATGGGTATTAGTGCACCAGCTCCTGCAATATCCACTAAATGTTGGTAAACACCAATTCCACTTAAAATCGAACCGACTATTACATATCCTACTAATACATGAACAATAGTTATATCATGTTTAGTAAAATCAATAATCAACTGGCCTAAACCACATAGTAGACCACCTATAACAAAAGCCATTAGTATTGTTATCAATCATTTGCCTCCTTTATAAGATTAATATTTACAAAAAAGTAAATTTTGTTTCACTGCCAAAAGCTAAATTCAAACTATGGAATGGGCTGAGCTAACATGTTTATCAAACCACTCATCGGGCTTTATTTCCATTTTGATTTAGCACCTATTTTCTAAGATGAATTTTTATTGCTTTGCTGTGATCTATTCACCACATCTTGCTATTCGGGTCTTAGATAAACAAGTTAGCTCAGCCTTAAGTTTTTTGTTGTTTTTTTCTAAACGGTTGTAAAAAGATCATTTTCAATAGCAATAGCATGAGCTATTCCCGGTATAGTCTCACCTTGCATATATGCTTCTTTACTTATTAAAGCTCCTGTTCCAACAAATAAAAGTTTATTTATTTCTCCACCAGAAACTTTCCGCATTATTGGTCCACAAAACATGGCAGCAGAGCAGCCACATCCTGTTCCCCCCGCTTCTATATCCTGTTTATCTCTATACATCAATACTCCACAATCACTAAAATTAGGTTCAGGAGTTATGCCATATTTAATAAAGAATTCTTTTATTAATACTGTCCCAAATTTCCCCAGATCACCAGTTAAAATTAAGTCATAATAATTAGGTGATCTGTTAGTATCAGAGAAATGCATTCTTATTGTATCTGCTGCAGCTGGTGAAATTGCACTTCCAAGATCATTAATATCGTATTGTTCCATATCTACAACTTTTCCAATTGTTGCACATGTTATTCTAGGACCAATTCCACTACTTTCTAAAACTACAGCACCGGCTCCGGTAGTTAACCATTGCGAAGTACTGAGAGTTTTTCTACTTTGTTCAGCTGAATGACCAAATTGTTTTTCAACACTGTAGTGATGACTACCTGTAGCAGAAATGATGCGCTCATAAAAACCTCCATCAACAAGCATAGATCCATTAATTATTGCTTCAGCCATTGTAGAACTGCTACCATATAAACCGAAAAATGGAACTTGTAGCTCCCGTGCTGCATAATTAGAAGAAGGTAACCCGTTTAATAAATCACCCGCTAAAAGCAATTCAGCATCTACTGGTTTTAGTTCTATTTTAGAAAGAGCTAATTTTACTACTTCCCTAATCATTTTGCTTTCTGCTTTTTCAAAAGTATTTTCCCCAAAATTAATATTTTCTAAAACCCAATCAAAATCGTTTACCCATGGACCCTCTCCCTCTTTAGGACCAACAATTGAAGCCCATGATGATATTACTGGTGGATTTATAAAACTAACAGTTTGCAATCCTCTTTTTTTGTTTGTAGCCATCTTTACGCTCCTAACCTTTCCTAAAGCTAATTGCAATTCACTACATGTATTACTTCATCAAAAAATTTTTTTATAGTTTAAGTGAATTATTTAACTTATGAAAACAAAGTTAATTAAGCCTATTAATACAGAAATGACAAATCCATATACAAATATAGGTCCAACTAAGTCAAACATTTTACTAGCCAATCCTAAGATATACCCATCTTTTTTAAAATCCATTGCTGAAGCTACAGTTAAATTTGCAAAACCTGTAATAGGTATAATTGCTCCAGCTTCTCCAATTTTGCTAATCATCTTATATTTACCAATGCTAGTAAGTAAGGCTCCTAAAAAAATCATTGTAATAAACATTGCTGATATAGCTTCTAGTCTTGTTAAACTTCCAAGATAAAAATTTAAAATTAACTGTGCTATTATACAAATTAAACCACCTATTATAAAAGCTTGAACAAAGTTCTTTAAAATTGGGGGTTTAGGTTTAACTTTTTCTATTAAATCTTCATATTCCTGAACTTCTATTTTTTTTAATCTAGTATTAATATCATTCATTTTTTTCCTCCTCAATAGCATATTATTGGCATTAATAAACAAGTTTATGCACACAAACAAAACACCCTAGGCTAAATTAAATAGCCTAGGGTGTTTTTAATCATTAATTACTTTGTGTAAGCAATTTTAACATTAGCTTTGTATTCTATTATGTTGTTATCTTGACAATCAGCTGTCCAGTTATAAACTTCTACACCGCTAATGTTGCTAATAGTATTTGATGCTTCTTTTACTGCCTGCTTAACTGCATCATCCCAACTTTTATTGGATTCACCTACAAATTCTTCAATTCTGATTTGCAAATTTAATCCCCCTTTCAAATTATCTAATACTATTGTGATAGTTTTCTAGAATATTTATTCAAGAATATCTTTAAGTTTATGCAATGCTGCTTTTTCAATACGAGAGATTTGAACCTGTGAAACACCAAGGTCTTTTGCAATTACAGATTGAGTTTCATCTTTAAAATATCGCCTAAGAATAACTTCTTGTTCACGCGAGTCTAATTTATTTAAAGCCTCACGTAATGCCATCTTTTCTAACATTACAACATTTGTTTCATCATTAGTAAGTTTATCTATTAATGATAGTTGCTCTTTTTCATCTCCAGGTATTACATCATGCATATAAGCTGGTGCTTGACATGCTTCTAAGGCTAGTATTATTTCTTCTTTATCAATTTTTAAAAATTCAGCAATTTCGTTAACACTTGGCTCCCTGCCAAGTTCGCCTCGAAGTTTTTCCTGTGCCCATCTAACCTTTGTATAAACTTCCTTAACACCTCTTTGAACCTTAACAATCCCATCATCTCTTAAAAACTTTTTTATTTCTCCGATAATCATTGGAACCGCATAAGTTGAAAACTTCACATTATAACTAAAATCAAATTTGTCAATTGCTTTTAGCAGACCTATAGATCCTACTTGAAATAAATCTTCATATTCATAGTTAGTATTTTTAAAACGCTCTAAAACCATATAAACTAAACCTAAATTAGCTTCATATATTTTAGAACGAGCATCTAGATCCCCATTTTTTGCTTTGAGTAATAATGCTTCGTTATCCTGGTAAGGAGAAATAGAAGACATTTAACCACTCCCTTTAAGCATATGCTTCCTTACCCTTAGCCAGGAAATTTCGCTTTAATCTAATACTTGTCCCTTCATTTGGCTTACTAAGAACTTCAAAATCATCCATAAATGATTGCATAAATGTAAAGCCTAATCCCATGCGCTGAGGGTCACTAGAATATGCTGGCTCTAATGCTTTTTCAATATCTTCAATTCCTATTCCATTATCTTCGATAATTATTTCAACTGTTCTATTATCATAAATAATTACAGAAATGAATATTTTTCCATTTTTTTGATTATTATATCCATGAATAATGCTATTCGAGACAGCTTCTGAAACTACTAATTTTATTTCATCTACATCTTCTAATGTGCAATCAATTTGAGAAACAAATGCCCCTACACTAGACCTAGCAAAAGATACATTTTCTGGTAGACTTAATATTTCAAAATTAACATAATTTTTTACGTTCATATAACTCCAGCTTTTAGCTGGGATTCACCTCCTTTTATATATCCATTATATCTTGTTCATTGTTATAGATTGGCACTAATTTATTAATACCACTAAAGAATAAAATTTTTTCAACTGGTTTTTTTGCTCCTATTATATACATACGTCCATTTTTCGATTTAACCTGCTTATAACGTCCTATAATTACACCTAGGCCTGAACTATCAATAAATTGAACACTTTCTAAGTTTAAAATCAAATTTTTTATCCTATCATCTTGTAACCTTTCATCTATTTCTTGTCTCAATTTTTCTGCAATCAGCATATCTAAATCGCCTTTTACTTTAACAACTAAAGTATTTCTGACAAGTTTATATTCTACTGCATCCATGAAAAAGCCCCCTCCTTGTAAAACCTTGAATTTAAAGGTTCTACTAAAAAGGGGGTAATTCCTTCCACAAAATTCCATTTATAAAAGAAAAGTTTCGCCAAGCATTTTAATTATTTGCTTAATAACACCTGATCTTTCGACACTCTTATATGCATTGAGGTCTACTTTCTTTTGTAGTTTTCCATCTTTAAAAATCGAAATTTCTCCTAATTTTTGCCCCTCTCGAACAGGTGCATCAATATAATCAATTAAATCCTTTTGATATGTTATTTTTTCGTCCTCACCTTTTTGATATATAGATCCAACATCTTGATCTGCAATTACTTCAATTCTATCTTCTAATCCTTTACCCACGTTAACTACACCACATATACTACCCTTTGAAAAAAATGTTTTATATGAATATTTAGCAAAACCATAGTTAAATAATTGCATTGAGTCTCTAAAGTTACCACGTGGCTCCGGTGATGCCATAACCACTGCAATTAACCTTAATCCATCTCGTTTAGCCGTTGATACTAAACAATATTTAGCCTCATTAGTCCAACCAGTCTTAAAACCATCTGCTCCATCATACCACCATAAAAGCTTGTTGGTATTAAATAACTTAAAATCACCCTGTCTTAAGTTATACTCCTTTATTGAAGTGTATGATAACATTCGAGGAACTGTTATAGCATACCTAGCTAAAATAGCCATATCATAAGATGTAGTAAGATGGTTATCGCCAGGAAGTCCATAGGAATTTACAAAATGAGTATTTTTCATTCCTAAATCTTTAGCACGTTCATTCATTTTATCCACAAAGTCTTGGTGTGTACCTTCTAAATGTTCAGCAACTGCAACACATGCATCATTAGCAGATCCCGCAGATATAGCTATTACCATATCTTCAAAAGTCATTTCTTCCCCTGGCTCAAGATATATTTGTGAACCACCCATTCTCCAAGCATTTTCACTTGTAACTACTTTTTCTTGCAAGGTAACCTTTCCCTCAACAACTGCTTCTAAAGCTAAGACTAAAGTCATTAACTTAGTCATACTTGCTGGTGCTAACTTTTGATGTTCATTCTTTGCAAGAAGTACTTTTCCAGAATCGGCGTCCATAAGTATATAAGACTCTGCCTCTACATTAAGGTTATCATTAGCTACTAATGCAGATGGTGCCAAAATTGAAAACAAAAATATTAAAAGCACCATTAGAGCTAAGTTCCTTCTTTTATTCATTTTTTACCTCCTGTTATTCATACTTTTCTTAATAAATTTATATTTGTAAAATGTCGTTTATATGCTAAAAGTTTGGAAATCTATTTATAATCTATTAAAAATTTACCTTTAAAAAAACACCGATTTTATCCGGTGTTTTTACGTTTTACAAAGCCACCTTTGCCTTAAACTATTAATGCTTTTTCCTATCCCTTTAAATGTATTATAGTCTTAAATTATACAATTTAACTCCAAAGTATATTTTAGTTAGTAAGTACTAATTCTATACGTTTAAACTCCTTATAAATTAATCTATAATATCATAAACCATTGATATTTCCTTAACAGGCTTATCACTAATATTTATTGCTTTTGATAAGATTTCTATACTATCATGTACATCTTGAATATTGCTTTGTAAAAGTGCGATTATTTCACCAGCATCAACTTTATCTCCAATCTTCTTAGTAAGAGTTATTCCTGCTGAATGGTCAATCGGTTCATCTTTAGTTTTTCTTCCTGCTCCAAGCAACATTGCTGATCTCCCAATTGTTTGAGCCTCTATTTCACTTATAAAACCTTTTTTAGGTGATTTAATTTCATATTTATATTTAGATTGTGGTAATTTTGATGGGTTGTCAACTATATCAGGATTGCCTCCTTGAGCCTGTATAAAGCTCTTAAAGGTTTCTAATGCCAAGCCAGAATCTAATACCTTTTCTAACTCCTTATAGGCAGTGCTATAATCTTTAAAAATACCACCAAGTATAGTCATATGTGATGCTATAGCTAAAGATACTTTTCTTAAATCATCAACTTTTTTTCCTTTAAGAACTTCAATAGCCTCCTTCACCTCATTAGCATTCCCAATTTCATATCCTAGTGGCTGATTCATATCACTTATAATAGCTACCGTTTTTTTATTAAGTGATTTTCCTATATCTACCATAGTTTTAGCTAATTCTTTCGCTTCTTCAATTGATTTCATAAATGCACCTGAACCGGTTTTTACATCTAATACTATAGCATCTGCTCCAGAGGCTATTTTTTTACTCATTATTGAGCTAGCAATTAATGGAATACTGTCAACAGTTGCAGTCACATCTCTTAATGCATATAGTTTTTTATCAGCCGGTGTTAAGTTTCCTGATTGACTTATAATAGCAATTTTATATTTATTTACATTATGTAAAAACTGTTCTCTGTTTAGTTCTGCATTAAATCCTTCAATAGATTCTAATTTATCAATTGTACCTCCAGTATGACCTAATCCTCTACCCGACATTTTAGCTACTGGAATTCCCATATAAGCAACTAATGGAGCAACTATGAAACTTGTTTTATCTCCAACTCCTCCAGTACTATGCTTATCCACTTTTTTACCTTTTATAGGTGTTAAGTCAATCGTATCTCCTGATTCAACCATGGCATTAGTTAAATCCGCTACTTCCTGTTTGTTCATTCCCTGATAGTAAATAACCATTAATAATGCTGAAACTTGATAATCGGGAATTTTATCATTTGTATATCCTTTTATAAAAAAATCAATCTCACTAGTTTGAAGTTGTCCACCATTTCTTTTTTTCTCTATAATATCTGACATTCTCATACCACTTAACACCCCTGCTTTCTCTATATAAATGAATTAGTTGAGAAGTTTAGACGCGGATTAACGCTGACCCTCCGCTTTCACCGGGTAATACTACCTTGCTCTGTCAAGTGCTCCTTATCTTTATATACGCAAGATGTTATTCATCTTACTATTTAATTAAAGAGTAGAAGCTCTTACCGTTATTGCTGTTATAATTAACATTAAATATATCTGCTATTGTTACACCTAAGTCTCCAAAGGTATCTCTTGTACCTATATTAATATTTGCTTTTAATTTTTCGCCATAAATTAATAAAGGTACATATTCTCTAGAATGGTCAGTGCTAGGGGTTGTGGGGTCACATCCATGATCAGCTGTTATTATTAGGATGTCATCAGACTTTAATCGGTTTAGTATATCTTCTAAACTTTTATCAAACTCCTCTAACGCTTGGGCATATCCCTTAGGATCATTTCTATGACCGTATAATTGATCGAAATCAATTAAGTTAGCAAATATAAGTTCATTGTTGGTATTTGCTTTAACTAAATCAATTATTTTTTCTATACCATCAGCATTATTTTTTATAGGATATGATTGATCTATACCCCTACCTACAAAAATATCTTCTATTTTTCCAACCCCAATAACTTTTATATTTGCTTCTTTGAGTTTATTTAAAACACTTTCAGTAGGTTTTAATGAATAATCTTGTCTGTTATCTGTTCGAAAAAAACTACCAGGACTTCCTAAAAACGGTCTAGCAATTACCCTACCTACCCCATGTTCTCCTTGTAAAATTTCCCGTGCTGTTTGGCACATTGAATATAGTTGCTCAATGGGTATTATTTCTTCATGGGCAGCTATTTGAAAAACACTATCTGCAGAAGTATATACTATGGGAAATCCAGTTTTGATATGTTCTTCACCTAGTTCTTCTATTATTACTGTACCTGATGCTACTACGTTTCCTAATGTTTTTCTTTTTATCCTTTTTTCAAATTTATCAATAATTTCACTAGGAAAACCATTCGGATAGGTTGGGAAAGGTTTTTCTAATACAATATCCATCAGTTCCCAATGACCTGTTGTCGTATCCTTACCACTAGATTTAGGTTTCATTTTTCCATATGACCCTATTGCATTATAGTTTGGATTTACTCCCATAACATCTTCAATATTTCCCAAACCTAAATTCTCTAAATTAGGTAATGAAAGTCCACCTACTGCTTGGGCAGTGTTTTTTAATGTATTACTGCCTTCATCCCCATACAGATGACTATCCTCTACTTCCCCTATGCCAACACTATCTAATATAATTAATACTATTCTTGTAGCCAAATTGCTTCCTCCTCCTTTATGCACGCGGATGATATTGTTGATATACTTCTCTAAGCCTGGTTTTAGTAAGATGAGTATATATTTGTGTTGTTGAAATATCTGCATGTCCTAGCATTTCTTGCACCACCCTTAAATCAGCACCATTTTCTAGTAAGTGAGTTGCAAATGAATGTCTAAGTGTGTGGGGAGTTATGTTTATATTAATTTCTGACTTTAAAGCATAATTATTTAATATTTTAAAAAAACCTTGTCTGCTTAAAGGTCTACCATTAGCATTTACAAAAAGTGTTCTTTCTAAATGTGATTTTACCAATGTTGATCTTGATCTAGATAAATACCTATTAATCCATTCTATAGAGGTACTATTAACCGGAACAATTCTCTCTTTTTTCCCTTTACCTAAACAACGCAAAAATCCTGCAGTCATGTTTATATCATCTATTTTTATAGATAATAGCTCCGAGACTCTTACCCCTGTTCCATACATTAATTCGAGCATTGCCTTATCCCTTAATCCTAAAGGTTTCATAACATTTGGTTGATTTAATAGCTTGTCCACATCTTCTATTGATAAAATTTGCGGGAGTTTTCGTTGTATTTTGGGAGCATTTAAATCTATTACTGGATTTTCAGTAATATAATTTTCCAATAATAAAAACTTATAAAACGTTTTAATAGTAGATAGGTTTCTAGCTATAGTAGTGTGAGCTACTCCCTCATTTAATTGATAGGTTAAAAATTCCATAACATGATTACTGTTAACATCCTGAAACAATAAATATTTACCATATTTATTTTTTAAATAATTGATAAACTTTTCTAAATCTCTTTGGTATGATTGTTGTGTGTTAACCGAAAGTCCTTTTTCATAATTTAAATAGTCTATAAAAGATGATAAAATTGTTTTTTCCATAATTTGTTCTCCAATAGCTTTTCTTTTTGTTTTGACAATAAAAAGGTGATTTCCTGCATAATTAATTTATTCATAATAAAAATCTTGAAGCTTAATAACAAAAAGTTCCATTGCATGTTCAAATTTTGATTCAGATTCAGTTTCTTCAACCCTCATTGGGTTTCCTGTTGGTTGTTCATCCTCAAACCAATCAGTAAATACAGGTAATCTTTCAAAATTTTTATTAGCTACAATTGGAATTGTTAGTGTTAACGCAAATATTAATAATAAAACACTTAAAACCCATAAAACTTTTTTTTTCATGTTTTTGATTATTATTATCATTATTTCTCACCCCCTAAATTAAAAGACTTAAAAGCCAAGGAGAAAGATATGATTCTATAAAAGCACCAATAAATATTAGTATTAAAAATATGAATAACAAAATGCTATATGTTATCAATCTTGCACCAAAAGAAACTTTATTGTTCTCTTTACCTTTAACAATATTTATAGAAAAATTTATAGCCATGACTGCCCAAACCAATAATATGGGTATATAAATAATATTTTGTGGAGCTATTGAAACTAATGCTATTATGATACCTGCTGCCGCTTTCTCTTGGATTAAAAAACTGATAGTAAATCCTAATGAAAAACCTTTTAAAAAAACTACAGCAAGTATTAATGGAAATCCAATAACAGTTAAACCAAGAAACCATATTAATAAAATGGTTTTTGCTTGATTCATAAAAGCGGAAGGTAATATATTAAAACCTGAATGTTCTGCTAAACCCACTTTAAGGTAATTATCTATTAAGTTAACTAAATATTCTTTTACTCCACCTTCTAAACTTTCTACTTTAAAATTTCCAATAATTATTCCTAATAAAAGGACAGATCCAATTAATAAATACTGCCATTTATTATCTTTTAGATGAGTTTTTACATAATCTTTAAGCATTAATTTAAATCTCATATTATACTCCTAAAACTACTTAATAAATATCACCTGTATAAAATAATATTTTAGCAATTAAATAATTATGCAAAAAAGAAATCGACCTAGATTTTTATCTAGATCGATTAATAAAATTAGTGTATTATTTTTATGTTTTACTTTTTACATTATACTTTGCTTTCTTAATAGCTCATAAATTACTGGTACAACTTGTTTTTTTCTCGACATAACTCCCTTTAAAAAAAGTTTGCCTTCACTAGTTTTTGGACCAAAGGCTTCTTCTGCTATTGAACTCTCTTCTCCAGCAAGTAATAGCTCTGTCCCTTCCTCGAATATATCTGTAACCATTAAAATCATAAAGGCATAATTATTTTTATAACATGTATCTTCCATTGTTTTTATTAAAGACTCTTTTCGCTCATCTAAATTACTTCTATCAATTGTCTCTACTTGTGAAATTGCAAATAAAATATTGTTACTACTATATTCCTTGGAATCTTCAGTTATTATTTCAAAATCTAATTGCTTATCAATTCTATTTGTTTTTTCTAAGATTTGTTTTCCCCATTCAGTAGCATTTAATCCTGAGGCTTTTTCAAGTACTTTAGCTATCTCTGTGTCACGATTAGTAGTTGTTGGTGATTTGAATAACATGGTATCAGATATAATGCCTGATAGCATAAGTCCAGCTATACTTGAGTTTATATATATATCCTCTTTCAAAAACATTTCTGCAATTAGTGTACAACATGATCCAACTGGCTCGTTTTTAAAAAGTATTGGTGACATGGTTTGCAAGTCACCTACTCTGTGGTGATCTATAATTTCAATAATTTCTGCTTCTTCTATACCATCTACTGCTTGTTTTTTCTCATTATGATCAACTAAAATAACTTTTTTTCGATTCATTTTTAATAAATCATATCGTGAAATCATTCCCATAAAACGATTATCTTCATTTACAACTGGATAATTTCTAAAACGAGTAGATAGCATTTGTTTTTTAGCCTCTTCTACCGTTTCATGCTTCTCAAATAAAATTAAGTCTCTAGTTTTCATTATATTAGCTACTTTTTGGTTTAAAGTATTTTTTAATATTTCAGGAGCTTTTTCTATGCTTTTACCACTACCTACTGAATCCATATAAATCATAGCAACATCACCAATGGTAATTAATCCTAAAAAACGTTTGTGCTCATCTAAAACAGGTACAGTTTTTAGATTATGTCGCTTCATTAGGTTACCTAACTCAATTAAAGTCATATCAGTAGTAACATAAATTAATTCATTAGTATCAACTAGGTCGTCTACTGTTGTGCCAACATTAGTAATTAATGTTGGTGCATCTATTCCTAGATATTCTAGTATGTATTTTGTTTCTTCATTTGGTTTACCTGCTGCTGCCGCAAAATAAAAACCTTCATCTATACTTTGCTTATAGACCTTATAGCTAATCGCTGCAGCTATTGAATCTGTATCTGGATTTTTATGACCTATTACGTATATTGGCTTCAGATAGAACCCTCCAATACTCTTAATTCTCCTTTAGTAGTAAGTTATATATAAATTGGGCCGCTAATACATCTTCCATGGAGTTACGACTAGCAGCTATTATGGCTACACCATTATCCTCTTCATTTATTGTAGACAAAGCTCTATTTACAGCAGTCACTGCAGGTTGTACTCCTTTTTGCTTAAAAGTACGTGCCACTGTACCTGTTATCACTCTTTTTCTTTGCAAATAAGCAGCATCGAAAGCTACACCACCTGTATCAGTTACTGCAACTACAACTTTATCTTTAAAATCTGTCATTTTGGCAACCTCTGCACCTATATTGGGCAACACATCACTTATATTGCCTTTTTCTTTTTCTATTGCTGTTATTAGCTTTTTACATCTTTTAAGCCTATCGCTTTTATCACCTACCCTAGGTTCAGCAATTATTATTATATCTTCACCTATTTCTTTGGAAAGTCTAACAGCTTCTTTGCCTATATTTTCAGGGGAAACCTGTACTGGAGCTCTGGTATAGTCAGGACTAGACCCTAGTACAGCATAGGCTTGACCATCTAGTGCGCTTTCTAAAGTAGTAGACATATCTATAACATCTACAATCATTACTAACATATTTTCCCGTGCAGCATAATAAGCTCCACTTGCATCATTGCTAATAGTTATTCTTTTTAACTTTGCCATATTTACCTCCACCTCCAGGAGTAATATCAAGGCGGTTAATGCGCATCTTGCTTATTATTTGGGCTATGTTATCCCCTGCTATTTTTTCAATATCTTCTATAGTAGCTTTTTCTAGTACTTCTATTTCATTAAAAAAGAATTTTATTAACTTATCATACATTTTAGCCCCCACACCTGGTATATCCTTTAATGGAACTCTATATAAATAAGGAGGTCTACCTATAGGGTGAACCAACTCGTCTCTATCTTTAATTTGAACAATTCTATCATAAACTCCCATAATAATATCTCTACTTCCACATGAAGAACAAACAATAACTGGAGCATCATCTTCTGTAATCTTCTCACATGAAGAGCAATAAGACCTATTGTATTTACCCATTTGCGGGTCAATACCATAATTCGCTATGATTTTTCTTCCATCTATATTTTCTAAACAAAGCCTTAGTTCATTAAAATTCATATCACGAATTCTAAGCAAATTGTATTCTCTTCCTACGTTAATAGAAGAGTGGGCATCTGAATTAGATAAAAAGGTAAAATTTCTAGTTTCTGTTATTAAATCAGCCATGTTAGTATCTGCACTTAAGCCTAATTCAAGAGCTTTTATCTGACTAATATCCTTGCCTAATTCTTTAGTTAGATTTTCAGTGTAAAATCCATATACTCCTTTGTGAGGAGTAAAAGCATGTGCAGGACATACAAACCCATCACATATAAAGGCTAGATTTATTAATTCTTTAAAAGTAATATTTGCTTTTTGAGTAGAAAGAGTTAAATTGCGAACCCGAGTTTGCATATATTTTTGCCATTCAATTAGATTTTTAAAAAATGGTAAATAACTAATTAAGTGAACCCCTTCTTTGGTTTCTATTTCACAGCCTAAAATTAATAATACACCATTCTTTGCTCTTAAACCCCCTTGAGGGTGTTCATTTAATTCACCACTATTAATCATTTCTTGTATTTCTTGTGAAACAAGAGGGCTCCCCGCATCTACAACCCCAATCATATCTAAGCCTTTTCTAGGAGCATCATTATAAATAAGTGGTTTTACTTCTAAGTTTCTTGAAGCAGTAATTTTTACTGGTCTCCCCTTTGATCTTCCAATATGAATGTGAAGATCAGCGTAAACATTGCGCAAAATTATCCCCTCTCTAGCTTTTTGTAAGCATACTGAATACCTATAATACTTTTCCCATCTGTAATTTTACCTTCGAATATGGCACTATAAGCTTCTTCCAAAGGTATTTTTAATACCTCAAGGAATTCATCTTTATCTGGATTATATTCACCTTGGGTTAACTCGGTAGCCATATATAAGTATAATATTTCACTGCTAAATCCAGGAGTAGTATAATAATATAATATTTCATCCCAATTGTTTGCAGTTAGACCCGTTTCTTCTTCTAATTCTCGTTTAGCACATTCTACAGTGTCCTCTCCTGCATCAAGTTTACCTGCAGGTATTTCTAGCATTTCTTTTTCTACAGGCTTGCGAAATTGTTTAACCATCCAAATACAATTTTCATCATCTATTGCAACAACTCCAACGGCTCCAGGATGTTCAACTATTTCTCTATATGATTTATTGCCATCAGGTAGAGATACTTCATCAATTCGCAAACTTACAATTCTGCCATTAAATATTTCTTTAGTACTTATTGTTTTTTCCTCTAGACTCACTTAATAAACCTCCTGCATATTATTTTATTTCACTGCATAAACTTGGGATGGAGGTGTTAATATGAAATTATTGGTAGTAAATAATGGGTTTGTTTTTACCGGTAATATAAAGGATTTAAAAGATATTTTATCTAGTTACCCAAGTAATATGACTTTGCGTGAGTTCATTAATAATAAACTAAATTAAACCTTGATTCTACTTCAAAAACCCTCTTTGCTAAGCAAATAATGAATAAACATAAATAGGTTTACATAAATATTACTTTCCACAGTAGAATCAATTCTTAATTCTTAATTCTTAATTCTTAATTTTTAATTGAGGTTGGGAAACAAAGTTTCCCTTAATTATTGATATTAGATAAATATATAGAAAAGCTTTGCTTTTCATCATTAATTAAGAATTAAAAATTTAAAATTCAAAATTGTTCAAAGTATCTACAGCAATTTGTGCTGCTGCACCTAAGGTTAGGAAAAACTCTAAGTCTTCATTAATCCCTCTACCCATAGTAGTTACATTATATCCATAATCATTTAGTAAATTAATTATTTTGTTACCGTTGTATTCAAAAAATTGATGTTTATGTTCTAAATTATGATTTTTTATTTGTTGTTGTATATGATCTTTTTTTTCTTTTTCGAGCTCAGGTAATGGAACTAGTGTTTCAACTTTACATACTCTAGCAAGTACTGTTAATGTATGATGACTTATACCTTGATGTCTTTCTCTTTTATCTGCAAAGCTAATTCGCGGTACTGCTATAGGTATACCTTCAAGAGTTTCAACAGCATTAAGTATTTCTCCCTGCTCTACACCAGTAAATCCCCATTTTGTTCCTGTTCCTACTATCCCAGGTCCCATGGCAACTATAATTACATCTGCATTTAAAACTTTTTTAGCTGCTAGCATACCTGAGTATATATTAACAGCTTCTAAGTCACCACCAAAAGAGTGACCCGTTGTAACAGATCCTGTTATAATACCTTCTTCTTTTAATCTATCCACTGTTTGACTAAAATCAATAGGCAATGCAGCACCGTCTGTCATTACAAAAGCTGTTTTAATATTTAAAGAATGTAGGTAAATTGCTAAAGGAGCTAACATTGAATGAAGGGTTCCTACTAAAACAGGGGTTTTTTCAAGGCTATCTGCATTTAACATAGTTTCTCTATGTATACTCTCTTCTTCTTCTACGCTTAAGACTTTTATCTGCATTGGAGTATATCTCAACTTCATAAGATGTCCACCTAGACTGAAATCTTTGTTTTTAATATTTATACTAGCTATTACATAATGATATCCACCGGTACCTAACCTAAGAGATACCGCTGTTGTATTTAAAAGCACCTCATCACCTTCATTTAAATTTCCTACTAAGCTTTCATAAACAATGCATTTTTCGGTTTTTTCATTAATGTTAACAAGAAAACCCTTTATGTTTTCTCTTTCAAAGAGCTTTTTTAACAAAACACCCCTTTTTATTTCTATCATAAGTGTTACCCCTTTAGTTTTATAAATAGTTCACTGATTCTTTAATTATTGAGATTGTCATTTGGGCATCTTTAATAAGATCTTCAATTGTTATATATTCATCTGTAGTATGAACAGCATTCATGCCTATTCCTAGGTTAGCACAACGAATATTATTGCCATTAATAATACTTGCATCACTTCCTCCACCTGTGCTTTCTAGCTTATAATCTATTCCGATTTGTTGAAAAGCTTTTATTGCTAATTTAACAACAGTTTCATCTTTATCTAGTGATACAGGTGAGTAAAGATATTTTACATCTACTTCAGCTTTTCCACCATATTTAGTAACCTCATCTTTAAAGGTCTTTTCTAAGGTATTAGTTATTTCATCTAACTTTTTCTTGTTTAAACTTCTAGCTTCACCTTTTATTTTACAATGGTCTGCAACAATATTTCGTGCTCTTCCACCTTCTATTATTCCTAAGTTAGTAGTTGTTTCATCGTCTATGCGACCTGAGGGCATCTTAGCTAGAGCCATAGAAGCCAGTTTAATAGCATTAATCCCTTCCTCTGGAGCTATTCCTGCATGGGCTGTCTTTCCATAAACAGTGTATTCTATTTCATTTTGACAAGGTGATTGCACTATTATTGTTCCTGGTCTACCAGCAGCATCTAAAGTATATCCAATTTTTGCCTTGATATTACTAAAGTCGAAAACCTTAACCCCTAATAATCCTTGTTCTTCACTAACAGTTAACAAGTATTCCAAAGGAGGATGTTTTACATTGTTTTCTTTTAATGTATATACAGCTTCAATTAAAGCAGCTATTGCAGCTTTATCATCAGAACCAAGAATAGTTTCACCTTTACTTTTTATTACTTCATTTTCTATTACTGCTTTAATACCATTGCCTGGCTCTACTGTATCCATATGAGCACAGAATAATAGTGGTGATAAATCTAAATTGCCTGGTATTCGAATTAGTAAGTTACCACAATTACCACCTGTTAATTCACCAGCATTATCTTCAATTACTTGTGCATCTAATTTTTCAAAAATGTTTTTTATATATTCTTTTACTTGTGCTTCATTACCAGAAACTGAGTCTATTTGTACTAAGTCTAAAAAAGTTTTTATTAACCTATCTTTGTTTAGCAAACTATCCCCTCCCCATATTATCTATAGATCTTAGTATAGAATATTTTTCTATTGTTTTAGTTAGTGAATATTTTTCCGTATATATATGTATAGCAATTAAAAAGACTAAAAAAATTATTTTTACTTGTAATATAGCACCAGTTGCTACAATAAAGCCTAAAGAAAAACCTAATACATTTGAACCAGAATCACCCATCATTGCATGTGCTTTTAAATCAGTATTAAAATACATAAGTACTGCTCCAATTAATGGAGCTATAATTAGCCATTCAATGTTTCCAGCCGTTGTCAATGCTATAATAATAAAGAAAAAAATAAAAGCCTTAACTGCTCTACCAGGTCGTAAGTCAAATAAATTCAGTAAGTTAGTAAATAAAGCAATTATTATAGTATTTATTATAAGATCAATAAATGTGGGTGATATAAACCAAGCTGTAAATAAAGCAATCATACCACCACCTAAAGCTTTCAAACCACCTGTAGTAAGCTTGCCTCTAAACAACGAGCCAAAATGACCTTTAAATCCTAATGTATCCCTTTGACCTAACATATCGTCTATAAAGCCTAAAAAACAAATAGACATTACTGCAAAGATAAATAAATGGTACAAATCATTGTACCAATTTAAAAGAGCGTAAATAAAAAAGGCTAACACAAAAATTATCGGAAAGGTTATACCTAAGCTTACAGGTATATCTTTACCCTTATAATTTTTACGCACACAGCCTGTATCTTTAAGCATATTTATAAAAAAATAAAGCAAAACTGCTTCTAGTACTATTCCAAACACTATAGCCAAAATGACTATAAGCGGAAAATTCACAGCCTTTTCCTCCTTATTTCATGGTTTATAACTTTAATTACATCAATAAATTGCCTTCCTCGATGCCTAAAACCGTTTAAATCTCTTCCAGTCTCATTATGTTTCATTAATGTGGGGACTTCTATTAATTTATATCCATTTAAAAGAGCTCTTATACTCATACCTAACTCAACACCATATCCTTCATTAAATGGCACTACACTATTAAATACATCTATAGTCATAGCACGTTGCCCGCTTAATGGTGCTTTTACTTCAATATCTCCAACCTTTTTTATAATCCACGCAGCAGTTCCTTTAACAAGACCAAAGCCACCTTTTTTAGTAGGAGGTGGAAATGCTGCTATACATAAATCAGCAATACCCTTATTAACTGGTTCTATTATTTTATGTGCTTCGTAAGCTGTTTTCCCTAAATCCGCATCTAAAAATACTACAATATCAGAATCTATTAGTGGCATTACAGCATTTAATGCTCCTCCTTTGCCTCTATTGGGATATAAGTCAATAACTTCTACATTTTCATTTTTAGCTAGTTCTGATGTCTTATCAGTAGATCCATCATTAACCACAATTATTTTGTTTATATAATTTATCTGTTTAATTGTTCTTATTGTATCTATTATTTTATCTTGTTCATTATATGCTGGTATTACAACAGTTATAGTTTTCATCCTTACTGACCCCCAATATTATCTATTGGTAGAGTAGGCATGAATTTATCAGCAGTAGACTTAATACCATAGTGACCTGGTTTACCTTCCATTGCTAATATAAGTGATATTTGTCCTATACTTAAATCTATATTATCAATTGTACTGATATTTAACTTTTGATATTCGTTAATATAACTATATTCTGCACAAGAACTCTCTACACCATATACATTAACCCCTTTTGATATAAGGATATTTATTATAGTTTGATCAATAGACTGTGGGAAAAAATTACTATTTTCATCCGCACCACCTAAAACAATCACATTATTTATCGGCCTATTATTTGTTTCAGTAAATTTTGCTAATTTATTCGTTTGCATAACTTTGGTACAAGATTCATCACTAGCAATTATCCTAGCTATATTATCTGCTATAATTGTTTGTAGTTCATCTGCTGTTTTAATTCCACTTAATTCATAGTATTCAGTAATATTCTTACGTATATTAGTATCATTCATATTTATGTTAGGTAAAATTATTGTTTCAGAAACAATTTCTACACCAGCAGTATTCAAAGTATTAAGCATATCAGCTGGTATTTCTTTTCCTCCAGTAACAACTATTGCTACCTCTTTTCCACTTAATCGCTCTTTTACTATTGCAGGTAATATTGTTTTACTGAATCCTTCATAATGATTTATCATATTATTATTTATTTCATTTTCTGCAATCAATTCTTTTTCACGCTCTCTTAGTAAATAAAACTGTTCTTCTAGTCTATCTATTATTTTAGACTGTTGATCTACCATTAAATCATCACTTACGATTGTACTACCTATTAAAATACCTAAACCTAAAGCTAAAAATATGCCTATTAATGAAGCAATATGGTATCTTAGATCAATCATAATTTGCTACACCACCATATTAAAAATATTTATATATTAAACAAAAGTTTTATCTGTAAAGCAATTAATCTGAAAAAAGGTTGGGTAGAAGGTGAAATCCATAAAATTATTGCAATAGGTATTAATGCAGCAACTAAAAGCTGTATAAGGTACTTGGTATGTAAACTCTGTTTGTATAATTGGCTAACACCACGAGCATCAACTAATATAGATCCAACCTTTAATCTGACAAGAAAAGTGCTTGCCATACCTTTTCTGCCTTTTTCTAAAAAATCTATCATATTAGAATGAGTTCCTACAGCAACAATAAGACTAGCTCCATGTTCCCAAGCTAATATCATAGCCATATCTTCACTTGTACCAGGCATTGAAAACACTTTAGAATCTACACCCAATTCTTGTAAACGTTCTAATCCAGGAGCATTACCATCAGAGTAAGCATGTACAATTAGTTCAGCTCCACTTTTTAATGCTTCATCAGAAACACTATCCATATCCCCCACTATTACATCAGGCTTTATCCCAAATTCTAAAGCCGCATCTGCTCCACCATCAACAGCAATAATTGCAGGATCTTCTTCCTTTATATAAGAATTAATTGCTTTTAAATCTTCTTTATAACTACTTCCTCTAACGATTACTAAAACATGCCTATTTAACATATTTGTTTCCAAATATGGAACATTAATATTACCAAGCAATATTTCTTTTTCTTTTTTTGCATACTCTAATGTATTATCCACAAAGTTATCTAACTCTTCTTTTATATTTTCGCTTGCTATTTTTAATTTTTTTTCTACATCATCTAATATTAATTCTTGCCCTTTGGCAATGCAATTAGATCCAAGAAATACCTTATCCATCCTAATCTCAATGTGATTGCCTTCTTTAACATTCTCAAAAATTTCTTCCCCTACCTCATCTAAAACAGGGATTCCTGCTTTCAAAATTTTATATACACCCTTAGCTGGATATCGTCCAGTAATAGAAGGTTCTGTGTTTACTATTGCTGAAGGTCTTATATCTATTAAAGAATTAGCCGCTACTTCATCAATATCATCATGACTGATAATAGCTATTTCGTTTTTTCGTAATCTTGTAACTATATTTTTGGTTCTTTTATCTAACCTAGCTTTACCTTTAACATACATTAGAACACCCCGATTAATTAACTAAAACAACATATTTAATGATTTCTATAATTCAATTTATAATAACACATAGTAGTATGAATTTAAAACTCTATAATAACCCTAATACTATAGGATAGATACAATATACTACATTAAAAAATACCCCTTATTAAAAATTCCAATAAGAGGTATTTTCTTCATTGTTTATTAATTTTTAGCTAACTTTATTTTCTAATCTTAGCTTATCAGCTATTATAGCTATAAATTCAGAATTTGTAGGTTTTCCTTTTTCACCACTTATAGTATAACCAAAAAATTTATTTATCTTTTCAAGGTCACCCCTGTCCCAAGCAAGCTCTATAGCATGTCTAATTGCTCTTTCAACTCTGCTAGGAGTTGTATCATATTTTTGTGCTATTGTAGGATAAAGTTCTTTTGTTACTGCACCTAAATAGTTTATTTCCTCTATTACTAACATTATCGCATCTCTTAAATATTGGTAACCTTTTACATGAGCAGGTACACCTATCTCGTGAATAACCTTTGTAACCTCAACTTCTAAATTCTTTGGTGTTGGTGTGTTTTGTTGAACTGTATTATCTGCTGATGATGTTGAAGAAGATTTAGAAGTTTTTGGTTTTATGTCTCTAGCTACCTGTTTAACTCTATCACCTAAAACCTGCAAATTAAAAGGTTTTAGTATATAATAATCTGCACCTAATTGAACAGCTTTTTGTGTAATATTTTCTTGACCAAATGCAGTTAATATAATAATTTTTGGTGGTTTTTCAATATCAAGCTCATTTATTTGTTCTAGTACTCCTATTCCATCCATATATGGCATTATAAGGTCAAGTATTAAAACTTCAACATCTCTCTTGCTTAATGTATCTAAAACCTCCATTCCATTACTGCAAACTTCTACTAAATCGAAACTTGAGTCATTCGTAAAATAATCTTTTAATATGCCGCAAAATTCCTTATTATCATCGGCTATTAGAACTTTAATTTGATTGTTTTCATCAAACATATTTGGTTAGACCCCCTCTTCCCTCTCTTAATACTATTTCTGTTATTAATTAACCGGATTCGACGGTAGCCTAATTATTTCCTCCTTTTTTTTTACTGAAATTACCCCAATATATTGCAGACTATGTCAGGATGATACACTATAATGTCGTTTTTCTTTTATTTTATTATACCATTTTTACTTACTAATTAAAGGATAACATAGTATTAAGCAGTTTTAATAGAATTTATCAATTTGTCGAAATCTTTTGTTCAGCTTGACCAATATCTTCTATCTCTGACAACATATTGTCCATAAAAACACCATACCCTCTTTCAGGGTCATTTAAAAATACATGAGTAACAGCACCTACAATTCTTGAATTTTGTATTATAGGACTACCACTCATACCTTGAACTATACCACCTGTTAAACTTAAAAGCCTTGGATCAGTAACCTTTATAATCATACCCTTTCCATTTTGTCTTTGTGGATAAACTCTTTCTATCTCTATTTCAAACCGCTCTATATCATCTCCATTAACTACTGTTAATATTTCAGCTTTACCTTCTTCTATTTGATGGGCATATCCAACTTCCATAGTATATTCACTAATAGAGTTTTTAACATCGTTATCAGTTGTACCATATAAACCAAAATAAGAATTTTTTATAATATTACCTTCTATTGGTCCGTCTTCATTAAATACACCTATTTTTTCTCCAGGTCTACCAGGCCTAGCAGGTTTAATTGTTTGAACTGACGCACTCATAATTTTACCTTGTAATACATCAATACCCTGCCTAGTATCTGCATCAATAATCACATGGCCTAAAGCTGCAAAGCCGTGAGTTTGTGGATCCCAAAAAGAAAGCGTACCCACGCCTACAACACCATCTCTTACAAATAACCCTATTCTATTTCTTTGAGTTTCGGAACAGAATATTGGTTCTATTGGTACTTCTATAATTTTATCTTTCCGCTTTACACTTAATGTTAATTTTTTATTTGAACTTTTATCAATGATTTTAGCCAAATCAGTTTCTGTATAAACGCTTTGACCATTTACTTCCATTATTAAATCTCCAATTTGTACTCCCTGATCCTTAGCTGGATAGAATTTATCTCTTTCATCAATAGGAGCATAACCAACAACCATAATACCTTTTGATTGTAATGCTACGCCTATAGAGTGGCCACCAGGAACAACTCTTCTAGTTGGTACGGATTCTACTTTTATTGATCTTATTGGAATATGTCCTAATAATTTTAATTTAACATCAACAGTACCAGGTCTTAATGCAACTATTTCATATCCAAATTCATTTCGGTTAACCTTTACTGGAGGATCTTCGGGGGCTGCAAAAACACTAGTTGATGGTAAACCAGCAACTACTAATTCCAATTTATCATCTAATGTATTTGGCAGGCTAATGTCAATTGAACTAGTTTCGCCCACTACCAATTTTTGATGTCCAGGGATTGTAAAAAGAGTTTGCATTTGAGGTGTAAAACATAAAGATAAAAATAAAAAAGCTAGTAAGATTCCTATAGCAGAACGAATATTATTATTATTATTATTCAATATTAGTCACTCCCAAATAATTACTAGCTTTATTTTCCCCTTCAAATTAAGAGAATATACCGTAATTATGGGAGTTGATTTTTACATAAATTAAAGAATCTCCCTAATTATAAGAGAGATTCTTTAAAAGTTGTTGCTTTTTTTAATAATTCTTGAGCGTGTTTTAAAGTAGTATTTGATTTTGTTCCGCCTAACATTCGGCTTATTTCTAATTCTTTTGCTTTTTCATTTAATAATTTAACTGTAGTATTAGTTGTATTATTTACAATTTCTTTTTGAATTAAATAATGATTATCTGAATAGCTTGCTATTTGTGGTGAATGAGTAACTAATATGACTTGATGTGTGGATGAAAATTCAGCTAATTTTTGCGCAATTATATTAAGCGTTTCACCACCTAAGCCAACATCAATCTCATCAAAAATTAAGGTTGGTACATTATAAAATTCAGCTACCGCTTTTTTCAATCCTAAAATGAATCTAGATATTTCTCCACCCGAAGCTACTCTAGATATTGGCTGCAAAGCTTCACCAGGATTAGCTGAAAAAAGGAATTCAATTTCATCCCAACCAGTATAGCTAAATTCTTTTTGCATCACTTCCACCTTAAATTGAGTATGAGGCATGTTTAATTGATAGAGCTCTTTATATACTTGTTTTTCAAAATTTTCTGCCGCTTCTTTTCTTTTATGAGTTAAACTATGTGCTATTTCTTTATATTTATCCTCTAAATTTTCTATTATTTCTTGTAAATTAACTTGTGTTTCCTTACTTTTATAAAGTTGTTCCCTTTCTTCTTTTGCTTGTTGCAAATGTAATAAAACTCCTTTTATATCTTCCCCATATTTTCTTTTAACCTTATTTATTTCATATAATCTATTTTCAATGTGATCTATTGAATCAGGTTCAAAATCTAGGGAATCTCTAAATGAAGCAATACGTGTAGACATATCCTGTATAATGTAGGTGATTTCTTCCATTTCATTTGCTAATTCCTTGAAAAAAGGCTCTTTTTCAAGATTCATACATATATTAACACCTTCTGATATTAAATCATAGGCTGAATTGTTATTGTTTCCACTATATATTAAACTTAATATTTTTTCTGAACTTTCTAATAGAAGCTGACTATTTTGTATTCTATCTCTTAATTTGATTAGTTCTTCTTCTTCTTTTGGTTCTAAGTTTAAATTTTCTATTTCATTTATTTGATATGTTAAAAAGTCTATTTTTTGTAATCTATCTTTTTCACTTTCTACTAGGTTTGCTAACTCTTTTTTCTTTGTATTTAATTCTTGATATATTTGTTTAATTTCTTTTAATAAATTACTATTATCTGCAAAGGAATCAACAAATTCAAGATATTTTTCAGGTTTTAAGATTCTTAAGTTATCGTGTTGTAAGTGCATATCGATTAAATAAAATGATAAATCCTTTAAAGTTTTAATATTAACACTTCTTCGGTTTATCCTAGCTGTGCTTTTCCCATTATTATGTATTTCCCTAGTAAGAACTATTATATCATCTTCTCTATCAATAAGTCCTAGGTCTATAAGATATGTGTGAGCCTCTTTGTTATTATTAATATCTATTACTGCATCAATTAAGGCTTTTTGGCTCTCATCTTTTATTAGATCACTTTTTATTCTCTCACCTAATATTAATCCTAATGCATCTATTATTATAGATTTACCAGCACCTGTTTCACCGGTTAAAATATTAAGACCTTTTGTAAATGAAATTTTAAGCTCATCTATAAGCACAAAATTCTTAATATATATTTCCTGTAGCATACTTCTACCTTCCCCATTTTTTATAAATAAATTATGAATAACTTATTTAATGTAAGATGTCAACAAGGTTTTGAAAATAATTTATGTCGTACCTTATAAAACATAAAGGATATTGCAAGTTTTTAAAGATACAATTTAATCAATAGTTAGATTATTAAAATAATTTGCTACTTCTTTAACTGTTTGTTTGGGTTTAACTGCAATAAATATGGTATCATCTCCAGCAACTGTACCCATTATATTTTTGATTTCAGAAGAATCTATTAAAAGAGCAATCGATTGTGCTGCTCCCGGTAAAGTTTTAACTACAATAATATTTTCACTATAATCAATATTTACAACCGAATCCTTAAACCTCCTGTGCATGCGTTCATTACGATTTGTTTGCACTTGTGTTTCTGGTGGTGCATATCTATAGCCATAGTTATCCGCTATTTTAATTAACTGCAATTCCTTTATATCTCTTGATATAGTTGCTTGTGTAACGTTAAACCCAGCTTGCTTTAATTCTTCTAGTAATTCTTCCTGAGTGCCTATCCTTTTATTAGAAATAGCATTAATAATAGCAAATTGTCTACGTGCTTTCATAGTACCTCCATTAAAGTTTCTCTACTATTATTAATCTTGGGGGGTTGTTTTTTTGATTAATAAAAGCTGTTTCTACAACTCTGTAATTAGTTTGTTCAAGATTAGTAAAGTAATTTTTTAATTCTATATATTCAGCATATCCACCTTCATGACCTAAATAGGCAACAACTGGAATTACGCTGGTTTTTTTCATTAATGGGAGTATATTATTGATTGCTTTAATAGTAGTATCAGGTTTAGTAATAATATTTTTATCAGAACCAGGTAAATAACCTAAATTAAACATACATACCTTTATATCTATATCACCCAACAAATACTTAGTTATGGAGCAATGACTGTCATTAATTAATTCCACTCTATTTGCTATATTATTTTTTTGCAATAATAAGTTTGTATTTTCTATAGCTGCGTTTTGAATATCAAATGCAAAGACCTTGCCTTCATTGCCAACTAATTTGGCTAATAACAAAGTGTCATTACCATTACCACATGTAGCATCTACTACTATGTCTCCAACTTTTACAGTTTGTTTAATTATTTCATGTGATAGCTGTACAGCATTACGTCCTAATATCATCATAAGTAACCTCAGCTTTTCTTAGCCTACTCTCTATCTTAGATAAAAACGCAACATCTTTTAAATCAATAAACTTAAGTTTTTTATCAGCTTTCCTTATGTATATTGTATAATTAGGATCAAAATTAAAATTGATCTGTCCATCAATCGATATAACAGAATCATCACATATTAGTGGCGATATTTCAATTTCTTTATATGGTGCTATTACTATAGGTCTTTTACTTAAAACATAAGGAGCTATAGGTGTCATTATTATGGCTTCCATATCAGGATCAGTAACAGGACCACCTGAAGATAGGGAATAAGCAGTTGATCCTGTTGGTGTAGCTAAAATTAACCCATCTCCTCTATAAGGTTTTAGTTTTTGATCACCAACACTTATTTCCAAACTTAACATTCTAGAAGTTATAGATTTTAATGCCATTTCATTCAAGCAAAAATATTGGTTTATTAACTTTTGCCCACTATATATAAGAATTTCTAGCATCATTCTTTCTTCTACCTTATAATCACCTGTAATTAACCTTGATATCTCTTTTTCTAATTCACTTTCTACTATATTTGTTAAAAATCCTACTGTACCCATATTAACACCTAAAATATGAGGTTCCATTGGCAAAAACCTTCTAGCAGTTCTTAATATAGTACCATCGCCACCTAAAACGATTATTATATCAAACTTTTTTGCCTTGTAGTTTTGCGCATTACTATCAACCTCTGCTTCAACATTAAGTTGTTGCAACTTCTGCATGATTTTAACTGTAACTGGCAATGTACTCTCGATTGCTGGATTATTTACAATTAAAATTCTCAATTATGCTTACCCTCCACAGTTTCATGTGCTTTATCAACAGCTTCTTTTATTGCATTTTTAATATCTTGGTGAAATACGCTACTTTTTTTTAAATATATAAAATATTCTATATTACCTTTTGGACCTGTTATAGGAGAATAAGAAACTCCATTACAGTATAAACCCTCATCTTCGGCTGCCTTGATGCAGTTTTCTAAAACCTCTATATGTACATTTGAGTTTCTTACTACCCCATTTTTCCCCACTTTATCTTTGCCTGCTTCAAATTGTGGTTTTATAAGGGAAACTATTTCACCATTTTCTAATAAAAGTTCTTTTAAGACAGGATAAACTTTAATTGTTGATATAAACGAAACATCCATAGTTGCTATGTCTACTTTTTCTCTTATATCCTTAATTGTAAGATATCGTATATTGGTACGCTCTAGATTAACTACTTTGGGGTTTTGTCTTAATTTCCAATCTAACTGTCCATAACCTACATCAACAGCAATTACTTTAGCCGCTCCATTTTGTAATGCACAATCAGTATAACCACCTGTAGAAGCTCCCACATCAAGTACTATTTTGTTTGTAAAATCTATATTAAAGTCATTAATTGCTTTCTCTAACTTAAGACCACCTCGACTTACATATTTTAAACCTTTGTCTTTTAGTTTAATATCAGAAGTTTCATCA